>PLNO01000351.1 GCA_003141795.1 Spirochaetaceae bacterium
ATGATGATCACCGCCCGCGGCGTGGCTGCGTACGTGAGCTCGGGCATGCCGACGTACGGTATGCCCAAGCCCATCGTCTTTCTCGGGCAGGGCAGACTGCTCGGAATCCCCGTCCCCATACTCGTGATGATCGTTCTCGGCGTCATCGGGTACTTCGTCCTCACCCGCACGGTGTTCGGGGCCAGCATCGTGGCCGTTGGCGGCAACAGGGAGACGGCAAAGCTCTCCGGGATCAAGGTGAATCGAGTCCTCCTGATCGTCTACACGCTGAACGGCCTGCTCGCCGCGGTGGCGGGCATCGTGCTCACCGGGCACATCAACCAGGCCCACCCTGACGCCGGGTCACTCTCGGAGATGTACGCGATCGGCGCCGTGGTCGTCGGGGGCACCTCCCTCATGGGCGGCAAGGGCGGGATCGTCGGCTCGCTCCTCGGGGCCGTCCTCATGGCCGAGGTGCAGAACGGCATCAACATCCTCAACATCCCCGTGGCCTACATGCAGCCGACCCTCGGCGCGCTGATCGTGCTCGCCGTCGTCCTGGATCAGTGGCAGAAGCGCCGCACGGTATCGGAGTAGCAGATGGGTAAGAGCCTGGGGCACATCGTCGGGGCCGTGCGTGACGCGTTCTCCACCACCTCCCGTGTTCTGGGAATCTGGCTGTGGGTCATCGTCTTCGCGGTCATCTTCGGCCTGATCGCCCCGCATTTCCTGAGCATCCTCAACCTGTCGAACGTCATGCGCCAGGCCTCGATCTTCGCCCTCATGGCCACGGGAATGACCTTCGTCATCATCTCGGGCGGCATCGACCTCTCCGTCGGGAGCATCATCTCCCTTACGAGCGCCGTCTTCGGCGTGACCTGGCGGCTCACGAACAACCTCGCCCTGGCGCTTGCCGCCGGGATGCTCGTCGGGCTCGCAAGCGGCTCGACCGTCGGTCTGCTGGTCGGCTACCTCGACATTCCCCCGTTCATCGCGACCTTCGGCATGATGGGCGTCGGGGCAGGGTTGGCGTTCGCCGTCACCCCGTCCAGCATCTCGGGTTTCCCGGGGGGGTTCGAGTTCCTCGGCAATGGGCACATCGCGGGCATCCCGTTCCCCGTGATCATCGCGGTGGCGGTTGGCGTCGTATGCCACCTGCTTCTCCGCAGAACGCGGTTCGGCACGCACGTCCTGGCAACGGGGGGAAGCGAGAGCTCGGCCATCCTCGCGGGCATCAATGTCCGCTTCCGCAAGCTCGTCGTGTACGTCATGAACGGCGCCTTCGCCAGTCTGGCGGGCATCATCCTCTGCGCGCGGATACGCTCGTCGTACCCGGGGATCGGGAAGGACCTCGAGCTGGACGTCGTTGCCATGGCCGTCCTCGGCGGCGCGAGCCTCGTCGGCGGCGCCGGCAGCGTCATCGGCGCGCTGGGGGCCGCCCTGTTCCTCACCATGATCCAGAATCTTTTCAACCTCCTCGGTGTCTATCCCTTCATGCAGAAGGTCATCACCGGTGCGCTGATCGTCGTCGCGGTCCTGGCGAACCAGGCCCGGCAGAAGCGTCACTTGCATGCCATGGCCAATACGTGATAGGGGCTTCCTGGAGAGGCAGCACCGACATGCAGACGAAGAAGAAGCCCCGCAAGGTAACGATGAAGGACATTGCCACCCGGCTCGGGGTTTCGATCAATACAGTCTCCAAGGCGCTCGGGAACAAGCCCGACATCAGCGACTCCACCCGGGACCTGGTGCACAAGACGGCCCGGGAGCTCGGTTATTCGTACGAGATCATCCCGCGCGGGTGGCAGAACCAGCGCACGAACGTCGTCGGCCTGGTCATCGCGGACAACTCGAACCCGTTCTTCGCCAAGGTCGTCAGGAGCGCGGAGAGGACCCTGCAGAACAACGGCTACGGCCTGCTCCTCTGCAACACCGACGAGGACTATGAGCGGGAGCGCTCGATCATCGCGCTCCTGGTGGAGCGCAAGGTCGACGGCATCATCCTGACGCCGACCCAGTCCAACGACGAGGATATCGCGTTCCTGCTCTCCAAGAGGACCCCCTTCGTGCTGCTCGGACGGCACTTCTCCACGTACAAGGTCCCCTGCGTGATCGGAGACGATCGCGGCGGCGCCTACGAGGCGGTCAATCACCTGTTGCGTCTCGGGCACAGGCGGATCCTCTTCATCAATGCCCCCGGCTACATTTCCAGCGCCGCTGAGCGTCTGGAAGGGTATCGCGCTGCCTTCCGCGACAATGGGATCGATGTCGATGAATCGCTCCTGCGCTCCTGCGCGCCGCGGATGGAGAACGCCTACAACGAGATGAAGGGCATTCTCCTGGAGGAGCTCGACTTCAGCGCGGTTTTCACCTTCAGCGACCAGATGATGCTCGGGGTCGTGCGGCTCTTCCACGAGCGCGGTATCCGGGTTCCCCAGGACTGTTCCCTCGTCGGATTCGACGACATCGATTTCTCGTCGATCATGACACCGCCCCTGACGACGGTGGCACAGGACACCGGTCGGCTCGGCTCGGAAAGCGTTGCCATGCTGCTGAAGATCATCAACGACCAGACCCTCACGGAAACGACAAAGATCATTTCGACGAAGCTCGCCATCCGGGGCACGACGCAGAAACTCGGCGCCTCGGTATAGGGGGCGTCTTCTCTCCCAGCTTGACCTTTTCCCGCCACCATGTAAGCTGTCTATAGCATAGCTTGTCTATGCCAAAGACAGCCACAGCAAGAGCAAAACAGACATGTGCGACTACTGCATGAAACACGGCGCGGGCGGGAAATGGTATCTCAACGCGCAAAAGTACTCGGAAGAGGTTGCCGCCAGATACAACCTGCGCGAGTTCCTCCTGGAACAGTACAAGAACTTCGAGCAGATCTCCGTGCGCAAGGTCTCAGGGGTCAGCCCCGCGGGAATGGACCGCGTCTTCAAGATGCCCATCATCGGCAGGGTGGTGAAGAGGTCTGCTGGAAAGCTCCTCCATAGCACCCGGCCACCGACGAACCCGTTCAAGCCGGAGGGCCACATCGGTCAGGTGGTGCCGCTGGAGGACGCCATCGCCATCCTCGAGCATTGCGCCGCCGAGCCCATAATCGAAAAGAACTGCATGTGCCGCTACTGNNAATCGTGCTGCATCAACTTCGGGGTCATGTCGGAGATCATCGACAAGCTCCCCCGTTTCATTCCTGAGAAGGAGAAGTACCACCTCACGCGCGCCGAGGCGGTGAAGCGGTTCACGGAGCACAACAAGAAGGGCTACATCGGGACGATCTGGTACGGGCCGTTCCCCTACATCAACAACCTCTGCTCGTGCGAGAGCCCCGAGTGCGCGGGCATACGGCCGCGCGTGGACTTCGGCATCATGTCGATCAACAAAGCCGAGTACGTCGCGGATATCAACCAGGCCCTGTGCCGGGGATGCCAGAGCTGCGTCGTACGCTGTCCGTTCAAGGCGATGTCGATGGACACGAAGACGGGCAGGATCACGGTCGATAAAGAGAAGTGCTTCGGGTGCGGGGTGTGCCGGCACGTGTGCGACACGGGCGCGCTCTTCCTCCTTCCGCGCGACAGCGACCCCGCGCTGAAAGGCCGGTACTGATCGGTGCGAGCCGCGAAGATCCGCATCGACCATTCGTTGTGCGGCAGCCCGGGCGGAGTGGACCCGCGCGCGTGCTGCCGCTGTCTCCAGGCCTGCGCGCCGGCGCTCTTCATCATGCACGAGAGCTTCGGCGTTACGGAGGAGGACCCTCTGGACCCCCAGTCCTGGAGCATCACTGTCATGTGGCCGACGCTCTGCACGCGCTGCATGAGGTGCGTCGAGGTCTGCCCGCAGAAAGCGATCACGGTGAGGTAGGGTATGAAGGATTTCTCCCGTTGTCTTGTGATCGGCGGATCGGGGATGCTCGGTCTGGAGATCGTGCGGCAGCTCAGCGCCGCGGGAAAGAAGGTGCGCGTGCTGGACCTTGAGCCGCTGCCCGAGCCGGTGGGTGGCGTCCATGGAACTTCCGTGGAGAAGCGCATCGGCGACATCCGCAACGCGGCGGTGGTAAGCGTTGCCTGTGAAGGCATGGACGTCGTCTTCCAGACCGCGGCCGCGGTGTGGAACGTCGCCACGCCGGACCTGCTGTACGAAGAGGTGAACGTCACCGGAAACAAGAACGTTCTCAACGCGTGCAGGGCACAGGGGGTGCACAGGCTCGTCTACACGAGCTCGATGGACGTGGTTGTCGACGGGAGGACGCCGATCGTCGACGGTGACGAGTCCCTCCCGTATCCGTCGCGCATGCCGAAGGATGCGTACAGCAGAACGAAGATCGTGTCGGAGCGCATGGTCCTCGAGGCCAACGACGCCGAGCTTGCAACGTGCACTCTGCGTCCGGTGGGCATGTACGGGCCGCGGGACAAGTACCACCTGGGCAACGTCATCGGAATGGCGCGCAAAGGGGTGTCGCTGCGCCTGGGCGACGGATCCGCAAAGTTCAGCCACGCGTATTCGGAGAACGTCGCGCACGCGCACATCCTGGCGGCGGAGCACCTGGGCCCCGGCGACGTGGCCGCGGGGCAGGCGTACTTCGTCTGCGATCACTATCCCGCCGACAACCTTTTCGACTTCATGGAGCCGTTCCTGCGGAGCCTGGGGCTGCCCGTGCCGACGCGCTCGATCCCGTATCCGTTCGCCTACTGGCTGGCGGCGGTCGTCGAAGTCTTTGCGCCCCGCTCGAACTTCAACCGATTCGCCGTCACGCAGACCTGCGTGGACCACACCTTCAGCGACGCGAAGGCGCGACGGGAATTGGGGTATGCCCCGATCGTCTCCCGGGAGGAAGCGTTCAGGCGGAGCCTTGCGTGGCTGCGCGGCCAGGAGCCTGCGCAGAGCCGCGGTCAGCGCGGAGTGCAAGCGCCGTCCACAGGGCCCCGGCAGCGTCCGCGACGGTCAGAAGCCCGATCAGCGGGTTCGCGCTCGTAAGCAGGACGAAACCGCCGACGAAGAGGGGCGCTGAGAACCGCGTGTAGACGCTCGCCCGGTAGAGGGGCCGGAAGTTGGGATGCCGGCCCGCCACCATGTAGAAGATCGACATGTAGAACAGCACGGTGCCGAACACGCGCACCATGATGTCGCTGGAGCTCGTGATGCCGGCCACCTTCAAGCAGAGGCCCGGCAGGAACATGAGGGACAGCCCGCACGCCATCACCCAGAACCCGAAGTAGAAGAAGGACCGTCCCGCCCTGCTCACGACTTCTTCCTCAACAATAGCGGACACATGTCGGTGTCCTCCACCATGTACCACGTGCGCCCGAAGACAGCGGGGGGGTGGGCGTCGTCGTGATCGGGGGCGACGAAGACGTCNNGCCGTCCTTCCTGCACCACTGCTCCCAGTGCAGCTCCTCGATCATGGCCTTGCGCGGCACGGCGTTCACCACCCTGCCGAACAGGGGATCGTCCTGAACGAGCCAGTCGTGGTGCTCGTACGCACGCTCCGTGGCCCGCGTGATGCGTTTCTCGAAGAGCTCCGTGAAATCGAGCTGGAACGACGCGAAGGCCGTGTCCACCCCGCGCGTCTTCAGCTTGCCGATGAGGTTCGCCATGCCGGGGAGTATATCGTGGCGGAACGCGGCGCGTAAGCGTCCGGCAAGCCAGTCAACGAAACGCTTGCGTGGAGCGGGGCAATGGAGGCATAATCGCCCAAATGGCACACTCAAGCGCTCGCATTTACGACTCGGCGAGGTCGCTCCGCGATTCCACGGCGCAGACCCTCTCCTCCATCGTGCAGATCCCTTCCTTCAGCGGGAAGGAGGAGGCGGTGTGCAGGAAGATCGCCGCACTCTGCACGGAGGCGGGGTTCGACGAGGTGCGCTTCGACGCGCTGGGAAGCGTGATCGCGCGCATCGGCACAGGGCCGCGCAGCATCGCGTTCGACGCGCACGTGGACACCGTCGGCGTGGGAGATCCTTCGCGATGGGCCACCGACCCGTTCTCCGGCCTCATCCGCGACGGTCTGGTCCTCGGACGGGGCACGGCGGATCAGAAGGGCGGAGCCGCGGCAATGATCGGCGCGGGGAGGATCCTCAAGTCGATCGGGTACGCGGGCGAGTTCAGCGTGTACTTCACCTTCACCGTGCTGGAGGAGGATTGCGACGGGTTGTGCTGGCGCCACCTCATCGAGAAGGAGGGGCTGCGCCCCGAGTACGCGGTTTCCACCGAGCCCACCAGTTGCCGCCTGTACCGGGGGCATCGGGGGCGGATGGAGATCGAAGCCGCGGTGCGCGGCGTGTCCGCTCACGGCAGCGCGCCCGAGCGCGGTGAGAGCGCCGCATACAAGGCGGCCCGCGCGGCACTCGCGATGGAGAAGCTCAACACCGGGCTTGCAAGCGACGACTTCCTGGGCAAAGGCACCATCGTCGTGTCGAAGATCGACGTTCACGGCCCCAGCCAGTGCGCCGTCCCCGATCAGGGCTCCCTCTACATGGACCGCAGGTTGACGTGGGGGGAGACCGCTGATCTGGCCCTGGGACAGGTGCGTGCCGCCATGGGCGCAGACGCTGACGCCGTGGCGATGCCCCGGTACGACGGCAAGGGGTGGAACGGCGGGAGCTACTCTCAAGATCTCTACTTCCCGACGTGGAAGATCCCCGAGGAGCATCCCCTCGTCGCCGGCGGCAGGGACGCCTACCACGCGCTGTTCGGCAAGCAGCCCGTCGTGGGCAAGTGGACTTTCAGCACGAACTGCGTCGCCATCTGCGGAGTGCACGGCATCCCGTGCATCGGCTTCGGTCCCGGTGACGAGGACAAGGCGCACGCGCCCAACGAGCATACGCGCATTGACGACCTCGTCACGTCGAGCGCTTTCTACGCGATGCTCCCGATCGCGCTGGAGGAGAGGGGCAGGGGATGAGCCCCCGCTTGAGCGATCCCGTCGTTCGCGTCGACGCCGTCGAAAAAGCATCGGGCAACGCCGCCTACCTTGCCGACATCCGTCTGCCGGGAACGCTCTACGCAAAGAGCGTTCGCTCCACCGCGGCGCGCGCGCGGATCGGCTCGGTGACCTGGCCCGCGCTTCCGGCGGGCTACAGCGTCGTGGACAGCCGCGACATCCCCCCGCGGGGCCGCAATGCGATCCTCATGATCAAGGACGATTGGCCCGTGTTCGCGGACACGGAGGTCCGTTTCAAGGGCCAGACCATCGGGCTCATCGTGGGCCCGGATCGCGACGTGCTGGGAACGCTCGTCTCCCAGGTCCGCGTCGACTACGAGGAGCTCCCTCCCGCCTTCACGATCGATGAATCCCTGGCGCTGAAGGGCGGGCCCATCCACGGGAAGGACAACCTCTTCGCCGAATACTCGGTGACGCGGGGGGACCCTGACGGCGCGTTCGCGCGGGCCGCCCGTGTGGTGGAAGAGGATTTCGCCACCGGTTTCCAGGAGCACGTCTACATGGAGACGCAGTTCTCCCTCGCCGTCTGGACGGACGGCAGGCTCACGCTGCGCGCCTCCATGCAGTGCCCCTACTACCTGAAAAAGGCGCTCGTGCACACGGTGGGATGCCGCAAGGAGGACGTTCGCGTCATCCAGCCCCCCACGGGCGGCGGCTTCGGCGGCAAGGAGCATTACCCCGACGTGCTGGCCACAGCGGCCGCCATCGCCTCCCTCAAGCTCGGCCGTCCCGTGCAGATCGTCCTGGACAGGCAGGAGGACATCCAGAACACGCCCAAGCGTCATCCCTCCGCCATCACGATCCGCACCGCACTCGATGCGCGGGGCGGGATCCTCGGCATGGAGATCGACACCCTGTTGAATGCGGGGGCGTACGAGACGTGCAGCTCCGTCGTGCTTCAGCGCGCCGTGTTCACCGCCACCGGTGTGTACGACATCGAGAACGTCCGGGTCAGGGGCAGGGCCGTTGCCACGAACATCGTTCCCTCCGACGCGTTCCGCGGGTTCGGCGCGCCGCAGGCCCTGTTCGCCATAGAGATGCACATGGACCACCTCGCGCGCTCCGTCGGCGCCGAACCTCTCCAGTACAAGCGCGAGCATTTGCAGAAGACCGGCAGCCGCACGGTGACCAATGGCACCATCCACGACGCCGTGCTTCTTGAAAAGATGGTGGACAGGATCGTCGAGCTCTCCGGTTACGCGGAAAAGCGCGTGCATCGCATTCCCGGCAGGGGGATCGGCATCTCCGTTTTCAGCCACGGGTGCGCTTTCACCGGCAGCGGGGAGCGTGACCTCATCAAGGCCCGGGTGGCGCTGCACAAGCACACGGACGGCACGGTGCGAATACTGGCCGCGGGCACCGACATGGGCCAGGGCCTGTTCACCACGTTCCGCAAGATCGTCGCCGGCACCTTGGGCGTCGCGCTGGAGCGCGTCCTCTACGACGCCCCCGATACCGACTCTGTTCCCGACTCGGGGCCGACCTGCGCGTCGCGCTCCATCATGATCGTCGGCCACCTTCTGCAATTGGCGGCGCGGCAGCTCAAGGCCGAGTGGCAGGAAGCAAGGGAGCAGGAGGTCTGGCAGGAGTACGCGCATCCGCCGCAGCTCCTCTGGGACCAGCAGAGCCTCACCGGCGACGCCTACCCGACGTGGGGCTGGGGCGTGAACGCCGTCGAGGTTTCGGTGGACCCTGCAACCTACGAAGTCACGACGGAAAACGTGTGGACGATCTACGACGTCGGGTACGCGGTGGACAGGCTCATCGTCGAGGGGCAGGCGCACGGGGGCATGAGCCAGGCCCTAGGGTATGCGGGCCTGGAGAGGCTCGAATCCAGGGACGGCGCCTTCCTCCAGTCCACGATGGCCGACTACACCATCCCGACGTCCATGGACTTCCCCATGACGCACACGGAGATCGTGGAGAACCCCTATCCCTACGGTCCTTACGGGGCAAAGGGCGCGGGGGAGATCGTCTTCGACGGCGGTGCGCCCGCATTCGTTCTTGCCGTGCAGCAGGCCATCGGTGCGGAGGTGCGCGCTCTCCCTCTGACGCCGGAGGCGATCATGCGCCTCTGCGCGCACGGGGGGAAGCCGTGATCAGGTTCCGGTTGAACGGGAAGCAGATGGAGGTGAGCGCCGATCCCATGGCACGGCTCCTCGACGTGCTGCGGGACGAGTGCGGCGACACCTCGGTGAAGGAAGGCTGCGGGGAAGGGGAATGCGGCGCCTGCCTCGTCCTCCGTGACGGCGAGGCGGTGAACGCCTGCATCCTTCCCGTGGCGCTTGCCGAGGGCACGGAGATCGTGACCATGGCGGGTCTGCGGGACACAGCGCGGGGCAAGGTGCTCATCGACGCCTTTGCAACCGAAGGCGCGGTGCAGTGCGGCTTCTGCACGCCCGGCATGGTGATCGCCGCCGACGCACTGCTCGAGCGATCTCCCTCCCCCGACGAAGAGACGATCCGTCGGGGGATTTCCGGCAACCTCTGCCGGTGCACGGGGTATGACCTCATCGTGAAGGCGGTGTCCACGGCGGCAAGCAAGGGGAAGGGACTGTGGTAGAGACGCTGCACCCGTCATCCCTGGAGGAGGCGCTGCGCCTGCGCGGCAGCACCGGGGCGATCCCTTTTGCGGGCGGGACCGACCTCATGGTACGCTTCCGCCGCGGCGCAGGCGCGTTGCCGGGTTTCACGGCGCCGGTCCTGCTCTTGGACCGGTGCACCGAGCTCACGCGGATCGATGTCACGCAGACCGGCCTCACCGTCGGTGCCATGGTGACGCTTGCCCGGCTTGCCGACCACCCCCAAATCCACCCCGCGCTGCGCGATGCGCTCCTCTCCATGGGCGGTCCCGCGCTCAGGACGGTCGCGACCCTGGGCGGCAATATCTGCAACGCCTCCCCAGCGGCCGACACGCTGCCCTTCCTCTACGCCTTCGATGCCACCGTGACACTCGGCTCGATCCAAGGGGAGCGCGTTCTTCCGATCCACGAGCTCATCTCAGGCCCCGGCCGTACCGCGCTGCGCCCCGACGAGCTTCTCCTCTCCGTGTTCATCCCGGGCTGGCGGCCGTCCCGCGTGCTGTGGCGGAAGGTCGGCACGCGCAAGGCGAACGCTCTCACCAAGGTGTCGATCGCGGCGTTCGCCGAATGCATGAACGGCAGGGTGGGGCGCGCCGCCATCGCACTGGGCGCCGTGGCTCCCACCGTGATCCGTCTGCGGGACGTGGAGGGCGCCCTTATCGGCGCTGCGTCCCGGCGCGAGCTTTCACTGACGGAACACCTGCCCGTCCGCCCCATCGACGACCAACGCTCCTCCGCTCTGTATCGGCAGACCGTGGCGGAGAACCTCGTTACTGTATTCCTGGAAAGCATCTTTCATTGAAAGCCGGCTTCCGGTTCGCTATGCTTGTGGAGGTATGATTCGTATCGCATATTTCTGGCGGATCGGGATCTGCGCGGTCTGCCTGATTGTTGTTGCGCTCCTTTCGGGCTGCGCGTCGTTCGACCTCTTCGGGGGCCCGGGACATTCGCTGCAGCAGGCCGGGTCCCCGTCGGGCGACCCCGTCCCCGCGACCTCGTACCGCACAGCGGACGAGATAAGCCAGCCTCCGACCCAGGAGGAAAAAGAGGTCATCGCCTCCGCGAAGACCCTTATCGGGCAGCCCCCCGAGTCGCAGGTGAAAGTAAAGGACCGCACATTCGTCCTGGACTGCATTGGAACGGTGAGCGCCATTTTCTACGGGATGAATATCGACGTGCAGCGGGACTTTGCAAGGTACAGCGGTAATGGCGTGAGCAGGCTCTACCAGAGCCTCAAGGTGCTGAAAGTCCTCCACAGGGACGTTTACCCGAGGCCGGGGGACGTCATCTTCTGGGACAACACCTGGGACGCCAACGGGGACGGCATCCTCACCGACGATCCGCGCACCCACGCGGGTATCGTGCTCGCCGTGGATCCCGACGGGACCATCCATTACGTGCACGAGCACGTGATCAAGGGCGTGACCGTGGAGGTGATGAACCTCCGCCATCCCCGGGATTACTACAATCCCCAGGGCAGGGTCATCAACAACGCCCTTGCCATGAACTCCGGCATCAGTCGCAGGAACAACCCCGAGCACTGGGTTGCCGGGGATCTCTTCGACAGCTTCGGGGATATCCTGCGCGCCCGGCGCCACTTCTCCGTTGCCGACCTTGCCATGCGGGAGCCTCTGCCAGCGCACTAGGAGCCTGCTGGTGCGGGGTGTCGCACTTTTGGAATGATCGTTCCAAATTACAGATGTCTATTGCGAATGATGCGTGCGCAGGGCTGCGCGCATGTCGACCCATGGACACTCTTTTTCAAATGTGATTAAATGCACGTATTCCCGGTAACCACTCGGGAATTGAATCACGATTAAAAATGGAACTCGGCTCGACGGATTCAGTGGCTGCGCTCTGGCGCGCGACAGCTCTGTTGTGCGCGAGTCCCAGGAGGAAGATCATGAGGTTTTCAGCACGGCTGGCGGTCTGTCTTGCGCTATGCGCTTCGTTCGTGCTCGTCGTCTCCTGTACGCCGGCTCCTTCCGGGCACTGGCAGAACGGGACCTACCAGGGCAAGGCCGAGGGCCTGCACAGCGACATCGCGGTCACGGTAACGGTGGAAAAAGGGCGGATCGCCAAGGTGGCGATCGATCAGCAGGGCGAAACGGCCGGTGTCTCCGACCTCGCCTTCACGCGCATCCCCGAGGAGATCGTAAAGGCGCAAACGACGAAGGTCGACGCGGTGGCCGGCGCGAGTGTTTCATCAAAGGCGATTATGGCAGCGGTCGAGGATGCTCTGACCAAAGCCGTGAAGCAATAGGAGGATTCGAGATATGACGATCAGAAAACTACTGGCTCTCGGGGCCGCGCTCCTTTCCATCGGTGCGCTCGTCACCGGGTGCTCGGCCGCAAAGAGCTACGACGTCGTCGTGGTGGGCAGCGGCGCAGCGGGGCTTTCCGCGGCCATCGAGGCGGCGGATGCCGGCGCCAAGGTCGCGGTTCTGGAGAAGCTTCCCATGGTGGGCGGCAGCACGGTGCTCTCCGGCGGGTTCGTCTACGGAACCGGCTCGGCGGCGATGCAGAAGCTCGGGATCAAGGATTCGGTGGACGAGCTGGTGAAGTACTGGAGCGACAGGGCGCAGGGCGCCAATGACCCGGCCCAGCTCAAGTTCGTCGCCGAGAAGTCCGGCGCCACGATCGACTGGCTCGTCGGGCTGGGTGCGAAGCTGAACGACCCGGTGCCCGCTGGCACGAGCCCCGTTCGCAGGTCCCACATGAGCCCCGAGGGCGGCGTCGGGATCGTGAAGCCTCTGAAGGCGGCAGCCGATGCCAAGAAGGTCGAGTTCTTCATGGAGACCTCGGCAACCAAGCTCCTCACCAAGAACGGTGTGGTCACCGGCCTCGTTGCCAAGGGCAAGGACGGCAAGGAGATCACCTTCAACGCGAAGTCCGTGGTGCTGGCCACCGGCGGATTCGACCGCAACAAGGACCTCATGACCAAGTACGCCCCTGACTTCGTCGGCACGGAGACCTTCTCCGGCGCGGGAAACACCGGCGACGGGCTCACCATGGCCGTGGCGGTCGGAGCGGCAGTCGAAGGGCACGGGAGCATCATCGGGTTCAGGAAGGTCGTGGGCGAGCCCTCGTTCGCAACCGAGGTCGCGGGCCTGATGTGGATGCCGTGGCTCTCCGTGAACAAGGAAGGCAAACGCTTCGTCAACGAAGCCGCTGACTACCCCGTGTTCCACCAGTCCCTGACCAAGCAGACCGACCGGATGTCCTACCTCATCTTCGACGGGGCCACCTACGCGCCGGCCCTCGACAAGGCTGTGGAGAAGGGTGAGGCGTTCGCCGGCGACACCATCCCCGCGCTGGCGGCAGCAGCGGGCATCGATGCCAAGACGTTTGCCGCCACCGTCGCGGACTACAACAAGGCCGTGAAGAGCGGCAAGGACGCGCAGTTCGGCAAGGCGATGAAGGGCATGAAGCAGGTCGCGAAGCCCAAGTTCTACGCCCTGAAGGTCGAGGCGGCGAGCCTCGGGACCATGACCGGCCTCAAGATCGACCTGGACACCCACGTGCTCAACACGAAGGGTGAGGTGATCAAGGGCCTGTTCGCCGCGGGCGAAGTCGCCGACGGCGGGTTCTTCAACCAGGAGTACCCCGCCTCCGGCACGGCGATCCAGATGAGCCTGACCTTCGGTCGGGTCGCTGGTCAGAACGCCGCGGCAGCCGCCAAGAAATAGGCACCCTTTTTGAGCGCGTGTAAAAGCGCGCGTTCCACTGACCGCCCTTCTTCGGGGCGGTCTTTTTTTGGGGAGGGCCCTCCTACTGGAGGGCCTGTCGCGCGACCTCTTCCCACGCGGCGCGTGGCAGGGGATGGAGCCCGGGGGCGCACCCCGCCGCTTCGCTCGAGAACGTGTAGCGAAGCCCCGCGAGCATTGCCGCCATCGTGATATCGAAGGAGTTCAGCGTGTCACCCTGCCCCGCGGTGAGATTGGCCATGGAACCGCCGGCGAAGAGGTAGATCGTGCGCTCGTTCGCCTTCGCCTCCTCGACGAAGGGCACCACAACGTGACGCGGGCCCAGCGCCTCCACCTCTATCTCATCGCCGGTGTGTCCGACGTTCAGGAGGAAGCAGCCGTCCGGGAGCAGGGGGAAGTGTCGAGCCGCAAGGACGTGGCGCGCGCCGGTTGCCGTGCAGATCACGTCCGACTCCCTCACCGCCGCTTCAAGGTCGGGCGTGGGGAAACCGTCGTAGCGGGCGAAGAGCGCCCGGGCGGGGTCCCGTTCGGCAACGCTCACGGTTCCTCCCAGGCTGCGCGCGGTGAGCGCCACGCCCTGCCCGACCAGACCGTAGCCGACCACGAGCACCCTCTTGCGGTGCAGGCTGAGCTCCGTGCGCTCCGTGAACGCCTGCCATGCGCTCTGGCCCACGAGATAACGGTTGTGGAGGCCTTCCTTGATGGGAACGTCGTCGCAGTCGAAGATCGGGTACCGGGGGAAGCTGCCGGCCTGCTCGAGGCCGCGCAAGCGGGAGATGCCCGACCCTGTGGCCTCCATCGCCGCGGTCACCTTGGGCGCGGACGGTTCCGCAGCCAGCGCGGCCGAGATGTTCGCCCCCATCTCGTACAGGTGGGTCGGCTTCCACCCGATGGCCTGCCGGACGGCGTCAGCCGCATCGCCGGCTGCCATGTCCTTCCACGCGTGGGCGCGCGCGCCGTGGGAGGCGAGCCTCTCCACGACCTCGTTGCGCGTCGTGGCGGGATTGCACGCGGTGAGAAAGACCGCAGCGCCGCGATCCATGATCGCCTCCATGGCGACGACCATCTTGGGCTCCAGGTGGACGGAGCAGGCGAGCCGTACGCCGGAAAGCCGCGGCAGGGCGTCCGCCTGTCGCCGCGTCAGGGGCATGTTCCGTGCGATCCATCCCAGCCGTGCGTCGAGCTCAGCCACGGGATGCTCCGATCCCGGCCTCAGTCGACGTCTTCGACGATGCGCTCCGGCGGATGCTCGAGCTGCGAGGGGTCCTTGAAGAGGGACACCAGGTAGCGGAAGGCCATTGCGAAATAATGTCCGTCACATATGCGTTCGTCATTGACAACCTTGATACCAATATAACGCTTTGTGACGTGGCGGCCCTCACGATCGATTTCCCTCGCCGTCTGCTTCACGCCGAAAGAGATGAAGATCGACGTGGTGCCGAACTCGTAGATGTGGTGGTAGATCGACTTGATCCCCAACGAGCCGAGGTCGGTGACGAACACGCTCGTGTGGAAAGGGCTCACTTTGTGGAGGGCCTTGGGGAGCTTGCCGTGGAAATCCAGGGAGCGGAGGAGCCAGAGGAGGAAACGCACGAGGGAGCCAGGGGCCAGCATGAACAGACGCGCCGTGGCGTCAGCATCATTGCTGGAGCCTTCGGTCTTGTTCTCCTTCACCGCCTCGTTGATGCGCCGCGCAACGTCCCAGATCGTGTCGGTGGGCAGGAAGTCGAGCTTGACCGTCGTCTCGGGGCTGTCCTCCTGGAGCTTCTTCTTCAGCGCCAGGGAGATCTGGATCTCATTGCGCGCATAGATCCGCTGACCGGCGACGAACCGGTTGAGCTGCGGCTTCTGGGAAACCGCGCGCACGACCGCCGCCATGAGCACGTGGAGGAAGCCGATGTCGGTGACCCCTTCGTCGCGCTTCTGGCGCAACCACCGCTCCACGTGGCCGATATCGATGCGCTCCTCGAAGTAGACCTGCGCATCCACACGGGAGCGCATGATGTAGGGGATCATCTGGGTAAACGCATCGAGGCTGCGCAGGCGCCTGCCGTCATAACGGTCCCCCCGGCGCCTGCGCCTCGGACGCGGAGGAGACTGTGTCATAGCTTCCATTATCCGCCAGCCTACTATGACAGGCCAACGCCGCGCAATCTTTTTTTACAGCTGTTGTTCGTTCTCGACCTCGGGCTCGGGGGCGAACCAGAGCATCCAGCCGCAGCGCGGGCAGCGCCACGTCATGCTCGGGTACTGGCGCTTGCCCTTCACCTTGAAACCCAGCATGCCGCCCTTTTCCGGCACCCCCTCGGTCCACGTGATCTGCTGGAGCCTGCCGGAGTTGTCCTTGTACAGGACATGCCCCGCCTCCATGGGCTCATGACACTCGGGGCAATGGGGGACAGGTCCGTTCATTTCTTCTCCTCCTGTGATTTGCGGCCGGGGAGCCTCCCGGCGTCAGCGAGGGCCTGGCGCAGCAGGAACTCGATCTGGCCGTTCATGCTGCGCAGCTCCTCTTCCGACCACCGCGCCATCGCGTTGTACAACTCGGGTGACATGCGCAGCAGAAACGATTTCTTGTCCGGCATGGAGGGCCCCTCCGGCTCAGCGGTACAGCGATCCCGTGTTCACGACCGGCTGCGTGGACTGCTCGCTGCAGAGCACCACGAGGAGGTTGCTCACCATCGTGGCCTTGCGCTCCTCGTCCAGATCGACCACCTTCTTCTGCGCCAGAAGCTCCAGCGCGTTTTCCACCATGCCCACGGCGCCTTCCACGATGGTCTTCCGTGCGGCCACGACGGCGGACGCCTGCTGCCTGCGGAGCATGGCCGCGGCGATCTCCGGGGCGTAGGCGAGATGGCTCACCCGTGTCTCGATCACCTCGACGCCCGCCTTTTCCAGCCGGTCCTGGATCTCCGTCTTCAGCTTCGCCGACACCTCCGCGGTGTGGCTGGACAGCGCGACCTCTCCTTCCTCATGAGCGTCGTAGGGATAGCCGGTTGCGAGGTTACGCAGCGCGGCCTCGCTCTGGACGTGGACGTAGTTCTCGTAGTTGTCCACCTGGAAGGCGGCTTCCGCCGTGTCCACCACGCGCCATACGACCACGGTCGCTATCTCCACGGGGTTGCCCCGCTTGTCGTTGACCTTGAGCTTCGCGGTCTCGAAGTTGCGCACGCGCAGTGAGATGCCCCGCCGTGTATAGAACGGATTGGTCCAGCGAAGCCCGGGCTCGCGCGCCGTGCCCTTGTACGCGCCGAAGAGCTGCAGGACCCGGCCCTGGTTGGGATTGACGGAGAAAAGGCCGGTGAGCAGGAAGATCGACAGCGCGAAGACCACCGCCGACACCGCCACCTGGGGTTTGGTTCCGCCTGTCGCACCAAAAATCGCCCCGGCGACCGCAGCCGCTGCTATCACGAGAAACACGATCAGCATGGGGATACCGGACACGGCATCACGCCTCTTCTCTTTTATAGCCATGGTTGGCCTCCTTTATAAGCTATTAATATGATATCACTTTGATTTCAAGGTGTCAACATGGTTTTTTCTGGCACCCGGTCGCCTGACAGCGGTATGATTGGTGGGGGTCAATGCTAATGAAGACATCACTGGACTTTCGCGCTCGCTACGGCGCATGGGCGCTCGTTGCCGGCGGGTCGGAGGGTTTGGGCGCGGCGTTCGCCGACGAGCTTGCCGCGCGCGGTTTGAATCTCTTTCTCTGCGCGCGCAGGAGCGGCCCGTTGGAGAGCACGGCCGCGCGGCTGCGGGCGAACCACGGAGTGCAGGTGAAAACCGTGGCCGTCGACCTCGCCCGTCCCGACGCCGTTGCCACCGTGCGGCGTGAGGCCGCGGGCCTGGAGATCGGCCTCCTCGTGTGCGACGCCGCGGTCGCCTTCACGGGGCCGTTCCTGAAGCAGGACCCCTCCGAATACCGTCGGATGCTCGACGTGAATTGCGGATCGTTCGTCGAGCTCATCCACGGATACGCCGGTGAAATGACGGGGAGAAAGAGGGGCGGGATCATCGTCATGTCGAGCCTCGCCGCATTCCAGGGCTCGCCGCTCGTTGCCGTGTACGGTGCGACAAAGGCGTTCCTCCTCAGCCTCGCGGAGGCGGTGGGGGACGAGCTCAAGGAGGACGGCGTCGACGTGCTTGCCTGTTGTCCCGCCGTGGTCCTCACTCCTCACTTCCTCTCCGATACCCCCGCGACGGGAAAAAAAGTGCCGATGTCTCTGGAACCCGTGGTCGTGGCCCGTGAGGCCATCGCGGGTCTGGGTCGCAAGCGTGTCGTGGTGCCCGGCGCCATGGGCAAGATCGCGCGCTTCATGATGGGAAGGCTCATGTCGCGCGGGGCCACGGTGAAGATGATGGGGCGCAGCACGCGCGGCATGTACGGAACGCGATGATGAAGGAGCTCCTCCTCAAGGATTGTTTCTACGTGCAACCCTCGGCTGACGCCGAGGGCATGCGCGGGGTCGACGTCCTGATCCGGGACGGGACGATCGTGAGGATCGCGCGCGGCATCGCCGTCCCGCCGCAGGCACGCATCATCGACTGCTCGCGCCACGTCGTGGTCCCGGGCTTCGTGAACACCCACCACCACTTCTTCCAGACGCTGACGCGCAACCTCCCCGCCGTGCAGAACGCCAAGCTCTTCGACTGGCTCGTGTACCTCTACGAGATATGGAAGAAGATCGACGGGGAGGCGGTGTACTACTCGTCGCTCCTCGCCATGGGGGAGCTCCTGAAGACGGGCTGCACCTGCTCGACGGACCACCTCTACCTCTACCCGCGTGGGATCGATGCCGACTTCGCGGGGCTCCAGTTCCAGGCCGCAACCGAGCTCGGCATGCGCTTTTCCCCCACGCGCGGGTCCATGTCGTTGAGCAGGAAGGACGGCGGCCTGCCGCCGGACTCCGTCGTGCAGGACGAGGAGACGATCCTTGCCGACAGCGAGCGCGTGATCAAGGAGTTCCACGATCCGTCACCGCGCGCGATGCGCAAGGTCGCACTCGCCCCGTGCAGCCCATTCTCGGTGAGCGAGCGCCTCATGCTGGAATCGGCCCGTCTGGCGCGCCGCCACGGCGTTCGGCTGCACACCCATCTTGCCGAGACCTCGGACGAGGAGGAGTACTGCATCTCCCACCACGGCCTCAGGCCGCTCGAGCTCATGGACAAGTGCGAGTTCATCGGGCCCGACGTCTTTTTCGCCCACGGGATATTCTTCAACGACGCGGAGCTCGACACGCTGCGCGCGCGCGGCGCGCATATCGCCCACTGCCCCTCCTCCAACATGCGCCTGGGCTCGGGCATCTGCCGGGTGCGCGACATGCTGGACCGCGGGATCCACGTCTCTCTTGCCGTGGATGGATCGGCTTCGAACGATTCCTCCGACTTCCTCGGAGAGATGCGCCACGCGCTCCTCCTCCAGCGGGTGGCCCGCGGCAGCGGCGCGCTGGGCGCCCGGGAGGTGCTCCGCATGGCCACGGAGGGCGGCGCTGCCGCGCTCGGTTTCGAGGGGATCGGAAGGATCCAGGAAGGCTACGCCGCGGATATCGCCGTGTTCAACGTCGACAGGCTGGAATACTGCGGGAGCCTCTCCGATCCGTTCGCGGCGCTCGTCTTTTCCGGGTACAACCACGGAACCGACTACACGATCTGCAACGGCAGGGTGGTCGTGGAGAAGGGGAGACTCACCGGGATCGAGGAAGAGACGCTCGTCAAGGAAGCCAACCGGATCGCCGCTGGGCTGATTGCGGACTGAGCTCGTCTATTCCTTGCGGCCGGTGAGCTTGATGATGTGGTAGCCGAACTGGGTGGACACGACGTCGCTCAGTGAGCCGTTGGACAGCCTCTTACAGGCGGCTTCGAACTGGCCCACCATCTGGCCGGGCTTGAACCAGCCCAGGTCCCCGCCTTTGGACTTCGAGGGGCACGTGGAGAACTCCCGGGCCATGGCCTCGAAGTTCGCCCCTGTCTTGATCTTTCGCAGTAGATCGTCAGCCTGCTTCTTGTCTTTGACCAAAATGTGACTCGCGCGCCATTCCATGAGCTTATAATAGGAAATATCGGAGAGCGTGGCTACTGGCGCCGATCACGGCTCGGGGGGCAAGCGAAGGCTGAAGACCTCCCGCCCCGTTTCCTCGAAGCCCAGGTTCTTGAATGCGGCTCGCTCGCGCTTGTTGCGGCGATCGACTGCCCTGTCGATCGCCACGGTGCCGGCCGGAACGACGCGGGAGAGGAGCGTCAGGAAGTCCTCAGCGATGCCGTCCGCGCGCCGGTCAGGCGTAACGTACAGCTCGTCCGCCTCGATGACGTTTCCGCCCCGCTCATTGCTCCAGCGGTTGATGAGGATGGCGTACCCGATCAGCGATTGGTCGGCCTCGAAGACGAAGACGGTTCCCTTCAGCCTGTCGTGCTCGAGCTCCCGCACCGTTGCGAGGATCGCTGCCGGGTTCAGGTGCACCCCCGGCCGCTCCTCGCGGTAACGGGCCTGTACGATGGCGACGTAGGCGGGAACGTCGGTGGGAGTGAGCAGGCGGTACGTGGCCTTTGTGCTGACGAGCGTGTAGTCGAGCATCGATCACCGTTGTACCCGCACTTCGGGGGCGGTGTCAAAGCCACGGACGAATGCTACCTCCTGGGTCCGGTGTGCTTGATGTTCTCCTGAAGGGTCCCGTAGGCAGCCTGCGCCCTTCCCAGGTCCTTCTGAAGCTGTCCCTTGCGTTCCAGGTTCTTGTCGCCTTTGACCTGGCCGATGGTTTCCTGCGCCTTTCCTTTGGCTGCTTCGATACGGCCCTTCTTCTGGTTCCTGTTCATGATGGTCTCCCTGTTCATGACGATGAAGTTGACGTGAAGCGATGCGGTCGATTCCCCATCGCTTCCATCTGCAAAGATGCCTTCAATCGCCGAAAGCTTCTGTCGGCTGGCGCACACAGGGAACGGCCTGTGCCCGGTGAGGAGATTGGGCTTGCCCTGCATCGGCAGAGCCCGTAGAATGACGTTATGATCACCGAAATCGTGCGTCCCAGGACCGTGCGTGAGGCTGTCCGCGCGAAATCCGGGGCGGGCTCCGTCTGGCTCGGCGGCGGCACGTGGCTGAACGCGGGCCACGAAGAGGTCTCGCGCCTCATATCGCTTGCGGATCTGGGGCTTGACGGCATCGACGTCGCCGGGGGCGTCTGCACCATCGGCGCAATGGCGACTTTCCAGCAGATCGTCGATTCATCCCTGGTCCCCGCAGGCCTTCGCGATGCCGCGCGTCTCACCGCATCCCGCACGCTGCGGAACATGTGCACCCTCGGGGGTGAGCTCGGTCTGCACCCGAATGACTCGGCCCTCATCCCGGTCCTGATGGCCCTCGGCGCCGCGATGCACAGGACCGGCAGCCGTAAACCGACGCCCCTCATGACATGGCTTGAAGCGCCGACGGACGACCTCATCCTGTCCGTCACGATGCCGGTCGTCCCCTGCGCCGTGGCGGCGCTGTCCCGCACGTCGCACAGCTTCAGGTCCCTGGTCGTGGCCATCGGCCGCGACGCCTCCTCCGGGAAAGCGACGATCGTGGCGAGCGACTGCAGGGGCACGCGAGCCGCGTTTTCCATCGGCCTCCCCTCCGATCCCGCCGGCGTCGAATCCGCCGTGAACGCGATCTTCAATCCGAAGCCCGACATCCACGCGTCGCTCGAGTACAAGCGCTACATGGCAGGCGTCTTGGCAGCCGATCTGGTGGCACGTCCATGAGCGTCACCTTCACCCTCAACCACGTCCAGCGCACCGTTGCCGCGGAGCCGGGGGAAAACCTCCAGGAGCTCCTCCAGCGCATGGGAGTTCCCTCCGTGCGCCGTGCCGATGACGGGGAAGGTTTCGCCGGCGCCGACACGATCCTCCTCGACGGAAAGCCTGTTCTCGCGGGTCTCATGATCGCGGGCCAGGTGGAAGGCCACAGCGTCGAGACCGTGGAAAGCCTCATGGAGAACGGACGGCTGTCCGCGCTTCAAGGGGCGATGCTCGATGCGGGGGTCGTGCAGTCCGCATTCACGAGCCCCGCCGCGGCGCTCCTCATCGAGGAGCTTCTGAGGCGCACCCCCGAGCCCACGAGAGACGACGTGCGGGATGCCCTTTCGGGGCTGTGGAGCCGGGCAACCGGATACGAGCAGTTCTTCCTCGCCGTCGAGCTCGCCCGTCAGCGCAGGCGCGATCCCTCGTTCACGCTCCCGATCGCTGAGGAGTTCCGCGATGACCTGCGCGTCGTGGGGAAGAATCACCGCAAGGTGGACGGCCGCAAGCTCGTGGCCGGCATGAAGGCCTACGTGGAGGACAGGGTGGAGCCGGGAAGCTGCGTGCTCCTCATGCTCCGAAGCCCCCACGCCCACGCGCGGATCGTGAGCATCGATGCGTCGAAGGCGCTCGCGCTCCCCGGTGTCGTGGCGGTCTATACGCACGAAAACACGCCGGACCGGCACTTCACCACGGCGGGTCAGGGATTCCCCGAGCCCTCGCCGTACGATTTCAGGATGTTCAGCCCCGTAGTGCGGCACGTCGGTGACCGCGTGGCCGCCGTCGTGGCCGAGGATGCCCGCATCGCGGCAGAGGCGCTGAAACGGATCGCGGTCCGCTATGAAGTCCTGCCGTCCGTGCTCTCCCTGGACGCTGCCATGGCGCCCGGCGCCACGCTCGTCCACGGCGACCACCTCGGCGCGATCGGTTATCAGTTCCCCATCGGCGCGGATGCGGGACGCAACCTCGCGGCCAGCGCAACAGGCTCCATCGGTGACCTGGAGGCCGGGCTCCGTGCGGCTGACGCAGTGGTGGAGCGCACGTATACGACGAGCAAGGTGCAGTGCACTCCCGTGGAGACGCACGTCGTGTACACCCGCATGGACGGGGACAGGCTCGTCATCCACGCCTCCACCCAGGTGCCCTGGCACCTGCGGAGGATCGTCGCCGGGATCGTGGGGATCCGCGAGCACAGGATCCGGGTGATCAAGGAGCGCGTCGGGGGAGGCTACGGGAGCAAGCAGGACATCCTCCTGGAGGACGTCTGCGCCTGGGCCACTTTACAGACCGGACGCTCGGTCTTCTACAAGTACACGCGTGAGGAAGAGTTCATCGCCGCAACCACCCGCCACCCCTTCCGCATCGCGGTGAAGATGGGCGCGCGCAAGGACGGAACGATCACGGCCATCAGCATGACCGCCGACGCCGACACCGGCGCGTACGGCAATCACGCCCTCACCGTGCCCATGAACGCGTGCTCGAAGTCGCTGCCGCTGTTCCGCTGCGACAACGTGAGCTTCCAGGTGCGGGGCTGGTACACCAACCACGTGGCCTCCGGCGCCTACCAGGGGTACGGCGCGCCGCAGGGGTCTTTTGCCATCCAGATGGCGGCCGCTGAGCTCGCCGCGGAGCTGGGAATGGATTGGCTCGCCTTCATCGAAAAAAACAGGGTGCATGAGGGCGACGTGCTGGAGATCCTCAAGTGCCTCGGGGAGGGCAGGCCGGGCGCCGTCACCCGGGTGCGCAGCTGCGGTCTTTCGAGAGCGCTCGCCGAAGGCTGCCGAAGCATCGAATGGGGGAAGCGGGAAACGCCGAAGGACCCCGACCTGCGCATCGGCAAGGGGGTTGCCATCATCCAGCAGGGCTCGGGCCTGCCCGGGCTCGATCAGGCCTGCGCCGACGTGCGTCTCCTGTCCGATGGCACGCTCATGATCCACTCGGGAGGAGCTGACCTGGGAACGGGGCTGGACACCGTGCTCGCAAAGATCGCCGCGGAGACGCTCTGCTGCGACATGGACAACGTGGCGGTACTTACGGGAGACACGGACACCACGCCCTTTGACAAGGGCGCATATGCGTCCAGCGGCACCTTCTTCACCGGCAACGCGGTGCTCAAGGCCTCACAGGCGCTGGCCGGCCGGATGCTCGACGTGGCGGCGGTGATCATGAAGGAGCCGCGGGAGGACCTGTCACTCGCCTCTTTATCGACCATACGCGGCCGCAAGGGAAGCCTCTCCTTCGCGGAGCTCGCCCACGACGCGAGCGGAGGGGAGGGGGCCGGGGAGCTCGTCGGAAGCGCCTCGTTCACCACAGACGACGCCGCGTTCCCCTACGCCGCGCATTTCTGCGAGGTGGGCGTGAACGTGCGCAGCGGTGCCATCACCGTGCGCCGCTACCACGCGGTGCACGACAGCGGCACGCCGATCAACCCCGAGCTCGCCATGGGTCAGATCTACGGGGCGATCCTCAAGTCCGTCGGACACGCGTTGTACGAAGAAATGGTGTTCGACGCGACGGGGCGGTGCCTTACCACGGGACTCGCCGACTACGGCACGCCGATGATCCAGGAGCTCCCCGCCGACGTGCGGGTGCGTCTCGTGCAGACCGACGACCCCTTCGGACCGTTCGGCGGGAAGAGCGTCGCGGAGATCAGCATGAACGGCGCGGCTCCCGCGCTTGCAATCGCCATCCACGACGCCGTCGGCGTGTGGATCAGGGACTGGCCTTTGACCCCTGAAAAGATCCTGAAACTGACGGGGAGGTTGTGATGCCCTCGATGACTTCGCACGACATCCAGAAAATGATCGACGCCCTTTCGGCACCCGCCCTCGAGGAGCTTCTCCACCAGGACTTTCTCCTCACGTGGGACAAGTCCCGCCAGGGCCTCGAGGCCGTGCTCCAGTGCGCGCGCATTCTCAAGGCGCTGCGCGTGCACGAGATCTCCCCCCGGGTCTACGACACGGGGCTCGCCGTGTCGCAGTTCAGGGACAATTCCACGCGCACGCGGTTCAGCTTCGCCTCGGCGTGCAATCTCCTCGGGCTCACCGTCGCCGACCTGGACGAGGGCAAGTCCCAGGTCGCCCACGGGGAGACGGTGCGGGAGACCGCGGTCATGATCTCCTTCATGGCGGAGGTGATCGGCATCAGGGACGACATGTACATCGGCAAGGGCCACACGTACATGACCGAAGTGGCCGCAGCGGTCCAGCAGGGATTCAAGGACGGCGTTCTGGAACAGCGCCCCACGCTGGTCAACCTCCAATGCGACATCGATCATCCCACGCAGAGCATGGCGGATCTCCTCCATCTCGTGACGGAAACGGGGGGAGTGGAGAAGCTCAAGGGGAAGAAGGTCGCGATGACCTGGGCGTATTCGCCGTCGTACGGCAAGCCGCTGTCGGTCCCGCAGGGCATCATCGGCCTTTTCACGCGCTTCGGCATGGACGTGCGCCTTGCGCACCCCGAAGGGTACGACCTGATGCCGGACACGGTGGAGAACGCCCGCAGGTTCGCCGCCGAATCGCACGGAGGGTTCCGCACCTGCGGCTCCATGACGGAGGCCTTCGACGGCGCGGACTACGTGTACCCGAAGAGCTGGGCTCCCTTCTCGGTGATGGCGGAGCGCACGGCCCTCGTGGAGACCGGGGATCGCCAGAAGCTGCAGGAGCTGGAGAAACGGTGTCTTGAAAACAATGCCCGGTTCACCGACTGGCAGTGCACCCCGGAGCTCATGGGGCGGACGAACAACGCCCTGTACATGCACTGCCTCCCCGCGGATATCACGGGGGTGAGCTGCACGACGGGCGAGGTTGCCGCCGGCGTGTTCGAGAAGTTCAGGACGCCTCTGTACAAGCAGGCGAGCTGGAAGCCGTACATCATAGCGGCGATGATCTTCCTTTCCCGCATACCGGACGCGCGGGCGGCGCTGTCCAACCTCCTCGACCAGGGGGAAGTCCGCGTTCTGTAGGAGGGGTGCGTGAAGGCATTGCTGATCTTCAACCCGCAGGCAGCCCACGGGCGCGCTCAGGCGCTTCTCCCCGACGTGCTCATCGCGATGAGAGAGAACGGGATCGACGTCGATCTCCGCCAGACCGAGAAGCCCGGCCACGCGGAATCCCTCGTCGGCCAGGCCACCTTTTCCGACTACGACGGGGTGATCGCAGCGGGCGGCGACGGCACCCTGTTCGAGGTCGTCAACGGCCACTACCGCAACAGCTCCGCACGGCGCATCCCCATCGGCGTGGTGCCGGTAGGCACGGGCAATGCCTTCGCCCGGGACCTCGCGCTTGACGGCACGCGGTGGCAGGAAGCTGTGCAGGTGATCGGCCGGCGCAAAACCCGCAGGACCGACGTCGGGCGCTTCACCGTCCAGGGGCGCCGTATGCATTACGTGAACATCCTCGGGCTGGGCTTCGTCGCGGACGTCGTGGATTCGGCGAGCAGGATGAAGGCGCTGGGAAACGTCGCCTACACCATCGGCGTGCTCCTGCGAACGATATCGCTGCGCTCCTACCACCTCACCATCGACGCCGACGGGAAGAGGATGGAGGGCGATGCGATCTTCACCGAGGTCTCAAACACTCGTTACACCTCGAACTTCCTCATGGCCCCGGCCGCGCGCATCGACGACGGTCTCCTGGATCTCACGGTGCTCTGGCGCATCAGCCGCCGCCGGCTCCTCTCCTGTTTTCCCCTGATCTTCAAGGGCGAGCACGTGAGCATGCCCGAGGTGTCTACACTCGCCGCGCGGCACATCAGCATCACGACGGACAGCCCCAAGGTGCTCACCCCCGACGGCGAGCTCCTCGGCACCTCCCCCGTCCAGATCGAATGCCTCCCCCGCGACATCGAGGTGTTCTGCCCGTGAGCGTGATCAGTTCCCTGTACCGCTGGATCGTCGGTGCGCTCTATACGGTGATGCTCTGCGTCGTGGTCGTCGTGCTCTCCCTCGTGCTGCCGGCCCGCTCCTACGACCCCGTTTTCAAGGCGCTGATGCGCGGCCTGTTCAAGGTGCTGTTCATACGCGTTGAGGTCCGGGGCGCCCAGCGCGTGCGCGCCGGCACGCCGAGCCTCTTCATGGCGAACCACGTGAGCATCTTCGATCCGCCGCTTCTCGGCGGCTTCCTTCCGGGGATGGTGCGGGGCATCGAATGGGCGCCGCATTTCCGTGTGCCGCTGTACGGCATGCTCATCCGCCGCGTGGGCAATATTCCCATCGACAGGGACAGCACGTTCGCGTCACTGGGGAGCATGCGCCAGGCGCAGGGCCGGCTCGCCGAAGGGGAGTCCCTCGTGATCCTGCCCGAGGCGCACAGGACCACCGACGGGTCGCTGCGGCATTTCAAGCGGCTGCCCTTCCTCCTGGCTCGACAGGCGGGGGTGGACCTCGTGCCCGTCGGGCTCTCGGGGCTCTTCGGGCTGCACCGAAAAGGCTCATGGCGGATCCGCCACTCCCGACTCACGCTGTCCATCGGCGAGGTCATCCCCGCCGACCAGGTAGCCTCTCTGTCCGTGGACGAGCTGTGGCGCATCACGCGCCAGCGGATCGAATCGTTGATCGAGCGCCCCTGAGCTCCCATGAGCGATAAGAAGAAAGCGGCGTATGCCTTTCTCGTGCTCCTGGGCGTGGTCAGCCTCTTCTCCGATCTGACCTACGAAGGCGCGCGGTCCATCCTCGGCCCGTACCTCCTCCTCCTCGGGGCGTCGGCCGCCACCGTGGGTTTCGTCTCCGGCCTCGGTGAGCTCATCGGTTATGCCCTGCGCCTTCTCACCGGCTTCGTGAGCGACAGGACGAAGCGCTACTGGCTCATGACCATCATCGGGTACGCCATCAACCTCGTCGCCATTCCGGCACTCGCCCTGGCGCCAGGTCTCGGCTGGGTCTATGCCTGCTGTCTCATCGTTCTCGAGCGATTCGGCAAGGCCATCCGTAACCCGGCCAAGACGACCCTGGCCTCGTTCGCCGCAACGGAAGTGGGCGTAGGCAAAGGCTTTGCCCTCCAGGAGGCCCTGGACCAGATCGGCGCCGTCCTGGGGCCGCTCATGCTCTTCCTCGTGCTCACCCTGAAAGGCGGGGCGGAGAAGCTTTCGGCGTACGCGCTGTGCTTCCTCATCCTGGCAGTCCCCGCGATCATTGCCCTCTCACTTCTCCTGGCCGCGCGGAAGCGCTATCCACGGCCCCACGAGCTCGAGAAGCCCGGGCATTCGGCATCGGTCGAAGGGATGCGCTCCGCCTACTGGTTCTACCTCGTGGGCATCGCGCTTCTCGCCGCGGGTTTCGCGGATTTTCCCCTCATGGCGTATCACTTTACCCGGCAGAAGATCCTGCCCGACAATCTGGTCCCCGTCATCTATGCGGTCGCCATGGGGATCGACGCCCTCTCCGCCCTCTTCTTCGGACGGATGTATGACAGGAAGGGCATGACGGCAATCATCATCGCCTCGGCCATTTCTGCTTTCTTCGCCCCTCTCGTCTTCCTCTTTCGCGCCCCGAGCCTTGCCATTGCCGGCATCGTCCTCTGGGGCATCGGCATGGGCGCCCAGGAGTCCATACTCAAGGCGGCAGTGACGAGCCTCGTCCCCAGGGAAAAACGGGGCACGGCCTTCGGCTTTTTCAACGCGGGCTTCGGCGCGTTCTGGTTCGTCGGGAGTTGGGTCATGGGGGTCCTCTATGACAGGTCCCTCGTTGCACTCGTGGTTTTCTCCTTTGTCTGCCAGATCGCCTCGCTTCCCCTCTTCTTCAGGACGAAGAGGCTCATGAAGGTCCCGGAACTGACGACAGGGTCATGATGAAGCCCTGGTTTGCCACGGCCAAGCGGAAGGCGAAGAGGCTCAAGCGGCAGATATGGGCCATCTATCTGGCGATGAAGAACCCGAGGACGCCGTTCCGCGCACGTCTCGTCATCATCATCACCGTTGCCTACGCGGTCTCACCCATCGACCTCATACCCGATTTCATACCGGTCCTCGGCTATCTGGACGACCTCATCGTGCTGCCCGCGCTCATCGCCCTGTCGATCCGCCTCATCCCGAAGGACGTCATGGCCGCCTCGCGGCGTGAAGCGTGGAAGCGGCTCGCCTCAGGGGAGAAGGTGAAGAGCCCGGCCGGGATAGCCGCAGCCGTGCTCTTCGTTCTCGTCTGGGCCGCCCTCATTGCCTGGGTGCTCTCCGTCGTGCTGCGCCGCTGACGATGCCTCAGACCACGAGTGCGAGCGCGGCGAGCATCGCGTCATGTCCTCGATCGACAGGATGCGATGATCCCTTGTCGTACGACTCCGCTCGGCAATTAACATATTCTTCACGTGGAGCTCATCGCCCCTTAACGAAGAAGGCGCGACAATCCTTCAAAGGAGATCACGATGCGCCATTCCATCACCCGGTCCGTCTTCTCGGCAGTTTTCACGACGCTGCTTCTTCTCATCGCTGCCTTGGGGCTTGCGGGCTGCGCAACCGCCGGGACTCCGGTGGCATCGAGCTCGGCTGTCCTTGTCCGAGAAGCTCCCCCCGCGAACGGTGATTTCGACCAATTATTCGTTCTCCACGGCGATGCCGCGCGCGCGCCGATCACCTCGATCAGCCTCGATTCCGACGTACGGCTGCCGGCTGCCGCATGGCCGGCTGATGAGATGCGGCTCCGCATCGTCTCCTTCAACGATCTGCACGACATGCTGACGCTCCCCAGCACGGCACGGGGCGACACGCATCTGCTTTCCCAGATGGTGAGGAGGGTGCGAGAGATCCGCGCCACGGCGGCTTCGAACACGGTCGTCCTCTTTGTCTCATCGGGGGATGACCACACCGGCTCGGCGTTCGACGAGCTTGTCGGAATGGATGTCGCCTCGTACGGCGTGGATCCCTCATACCACGCCTATTCACAGGCCGGGCTGGATGCGGCGGTGGTTGGCAACCACGAGCTTGACCGCGGCGCACGNNACGGCTCCTGGCAAAGGCAATCGCAACCGACGCCCGATTCCCCGTGCTCTCCGCGAACCTCTCCGGTTCGAGAATGCTTCTCTCCGGCCCCGTGGTACCCGCCGTCGTCGCGGTGCAGAAAGGCCTCCGCATCGCTCTCATTGGGCTTACAACCCCGGATGAAACGGTCATCCGCGCCGGCGATGATCCCGGGCTGAAGTTTGTCGATCCGGTCACGACGCTGGACAACCTCGTGCCGGCCCTCGAGCCCTATGCGGACGTGTTCGTGATCCTTTCGCATGTCGGCTACAACGGCAGCGGCGTCGAGGCGCGGCACGACGTCAAGGTCGGGGATCTCGACATCGCGAAGGAAATGGGTCGTTTGACCAGGAAGCCCTCCCTGGTTCTCGGCGGACACACCCATACCGTGCTCAACCTCAACGGGCTCGAACCGCAGAACCTGGTCTCCGGTGTGCCTGTGTTCCAATCCGGCGGGTTGGGGCAGTACTACGGCGACATCCTCCTCACCCTGCGACGATCCGCCGCGGGCATCGAAGGAAAGGTCGCCGACAGCAGGCTGGTCCCGCTGAAGAAGCGCGACGACAGGGTGAAGGAAGGCGATCCACGGTATGCCGCTCTGGAGCATGAGGGGGACTTCGATGCGGCGTACGAGGCCACCGCCATCGCTCCGCTCCTCGCTTCCCTGAAAACGAAGCTGACCGAGCGGATCGGCGTCTCAGATGCCTCCGCGGACATCACGACCGCGCGGACTTTCGCGGATAGATACACGGGAGAATGCGCCATCGCGAACTTCATGAACGACGCCGTCGTGGCGCGTAGCGGCACCTTCCCCGGAGGAAAGGTCGATGTTGCAGTCTTCAATGCATCGGGCGTCGCATCGGGCGTTCCGACCGGCAGCGATCTTACGTTCAACGACCTGTACTCGACCATGCCCTACGCCGACGTGATCTTCCTTGCAGAGCTCACCGGCGCGCAGCTCAAGGACATCATCCGCAGCAACGCCCGGCGCATGGTGCGGCCCGAGGAGCTCCAGGGCCCGAAGCCGATCGATACGTCAGCATATGTCTCCCGCGGGTACCTGCATTTCTCTCGGGCGGTGCGCTACACGGCGGTCATGGGAGCTTCCGCGGCCGACGCCGACGCGGTGGATATCAGCATCAACGGGGCGCCCATCGAAGAGCAGCTGCAAAAGACCTTCCGCGTCGTCTTTTCCAGCTACATCGCGGGGGGCGGCGAGGGATGGAGCGGGAAACCAGTCGGCGCGGGCCTCCCTGACACCGTTATCGGGGTCGACATCCGTTCGCTGCCCAAGCTCGATACGGGCTTGATCTACCGCAACGAAATCATCGCCTTCACCAGGTCGGTCGGCGGAATCGGCGCTTCGACGGGCGCACTGAAGGATGGCCGTGTGACGGTGCGGCCATAGCCCGCCGCGTATCAAGGATCGTATAGCCATACAGGGCTTTCGTTGATACGATGCCGAGACACATCTGGAGACATGAACCATGGAGAAGATGAGGCTCGGACGGACAGGCATGAGCGTCTCTCGCTGCGGCTTTGGTGCGCTCCCCATACAGCGCGCATCCAGGGATGAGGCGAAGGCGATTCTTTTCGCTGCGTATGACGCCGGCATCGATTTCTTCGATACCGCACGGGCGTACACCGACAGCGAGGAGAAGATCGGATGCGCACTTGCGGGCGTGCGCGACCACGTCGTGATAGCCACCAAGAGCCACGCATCGACATCGGTCGAGCTCTTTTCCCACCTGGAACAGAGCCTGCGCAACCTGAAGACCGACCACGTGGACATTCTGCAGCTGCACAACCCGGCGGTGCTGCCTGACCCTCAAGATCCTGGCAGCCTCTATGGAGCCCTGCTCGAGGCGAGAAAAAAGGGCATGGTCCGGTTCATCGGCATAACCAACCACAGACGGGACGTGGCGCTCGAGGCTGCGCGCTCGGGGCTTTACGACACGGTCCAATTCCCCTTCAACCACCTGTCATCACGGGAAGACATCGCACTGGTGGAGGAATGCAGGCGGCACGACGTCGGTTTCATCGCCATGAAGGCCCTTTCAGGCGGGATGGTCTCCAACATCCCCGCCACTTTCACCTACCTTCGCGGGTTCGACGGGGTGCTTCCGATCTGGGGGATTCAGCGAATGTCCGAGCTCCAGGAGTTCATCGGGCTGGAGAAGGATCCGCCGGCAATGGATGCGCGGTTGCGTGAAATGATCGAAAAGGACCGCGCGGAGCTGGCGGGCGCCTTCTGCCGCGGCTGTGGCTACTGCCTGCCCTGTCCTGCGGGGATACCCATTCCCATGGCCGCACGGATGTCCTTCAGCCTGAAGCGCATGCCCTGGCAGCAGCTGATGACGCCGGAATGGAAGCTGCAAATGGAGCGCATCCGCGACTGCGAGGACTGCGGACATTGCCGAAAGCATTGCCCCTACGGCCTGGACACCCCCGCCTTGCTGAAACGCATGCTCGCAGACTATGAGGCGTTCTACAACGAGCATGCAGCGCGTTAGCCGCGGCGGCGGCCGCTGACGATTCCCCAGACCACGAGCCCCAGACCCAGCAGCATCGACGCATACGCGCACCATTCACCGAGCGTCGCGTAGAGCGTGGGTACGCGACGGGTGGGGACGTCGGCGAGCATCAGCCTGTCCTTCGTCTCGAAGAACTCCTGACGGGCGAGCACCCGACCCGAGCCGTCGATGGCCATGGAGGTGCCCTCGTTGGTCTGGCGGACCACGGAGAACCCGTTTTCAATTCCCCGCAGCAGACCCACCTCGGTGTGATAGGGGCGGATCCGTTCCTTGTCGAAGGCGGGAACGAGCACGATGTCCGCCTTCATGGTCCCCAGCCGGTGGATGAAGCCGGGGAAGTCCATGTCGAAGCAGATCGCGGCGCCGATCCGACCGTACGGCGTGTCAACGACCTTGAGCACGCCGTCGGATCCCGTCGGGTACCACGACATGGCCTTCACGTACGTGTAGGCGAGGCTCCCGTCGGGGCGGAACATCACGATCTTGTTGTCGCTGATCCCCTGGCCGTAGCGGAGGACGAGAACGGCGGGGGCGAAGTACACCCCGTTGGTCCGTGCGAAGTCAGAAGCCCGCTGCATGAATGCCTTCTCCCCGTCCTCGGTGAGCACGCCGTCTCCCTCCGACCAGAAGACGATCTTCGCCCCGGCAGCGACTGCCCGGGAGCTCTCCTGGAAGAGCGAATCGTCGAGCGCGGAAAGCTCGGGGGCGAACCCGTCGACGAGCGCGCGCGGGGTACCCTGGTCGATCCACGTCCAGTAGTCACGCGCATGCGGCATCGTCACCGATCCGATGCGGACCGTGGGGGAGGCGGGGCGCGTCAGCGCGTAGCGGGCGCTGCCCAGACCGACCACGGCCACCATGACGATCGCGGCGACAGCGGCGAGGCGACCCGTTCTCGACCTGTCGAAGCCGGTCTCCCAGAGCGTGGCGACCACGGCCGCGATCCAGCCCAGGAGCAGCTCGATACTCCAGATGCCGCCGATCGAGGCGAGCTGGGCGATCGCCGGAAGCCCGAACTGCGTCGCGCCGATCGTCATTCCCGTTCCCATCGGGCTCAGGGAGATAAGAAAATCGACGATGACGACGATCGAGGGAAAGACCAGCGTGGATGCGGCCACGGGGAGCCGTCTCCGCAAGGCCCTGTCGACGAACAGCGCGGCAATGAAGGCGGAGCCTCGCAAGAGGCTCACCGTGTACATTATCCACGGCTCGAAGTCCCAGCCGCCGTTGAGCTGCAGCACCGACGCGATGCCGAGCGCGGGAATGACGGCGAGCACCGTGTACCACCGCTTCTGCTCCCGAGCGAAGCGAATGAGGAGGATCGCCGCCAGCCATGGGGCGAAGGGGATGTTGAATCTCCAGCCCGTGAAGATGAAGAGGGCCGCGCCGGCGAGGAGCCAGCCCCACGCTTTCAGGGCGCGTGCGGCGCCATTGTGTTCCATTGAAATGCCTCCTGGGTGAATCTGACTGTTTCGACGCAGCCGGGAGGGATTTCACTTCACCTTTCTTTCCGGAGCGCGCGTGAGTATCGTTGAGGACAATGAATCTGGACTCGGCAGCGATTTTCCGACAGTTCCCCGCGGCAGCGGAATACCTCAGCGCCATCTTCATCCTCAAGCGCGACTACGGATCGGTGGGCAACACGCAGGTGGCCGCATGGCTGGGCGTCACGAGCCCCGCCGTTACGCAGGCCCTGGGCAGGCTGAAGAAGTTCGGCCTGGTGCGACAGGAGCGCTACGGCACGATCGCGCTCACCGACGAAGGCGGCGCACTGGCGGTTTCGGTCCTCCGGCGCCACTACCTCCTGGAACATCTCCTCGTGGGGCAGCTCAACTACCCCTGGGAGAAGGCGGACGAGGAGGCGAAGCGGCTGCAGGGAACGATCTCCGAGGATCTCACCGAGCATATGTACCTCCGCTTCGGTTCTCCGCAGGCCTGCCCCCACGGCAATCCTCTCCCCGGATCGGCCGTCGAGGCGAAGCTCCTTGCCGCGCCACGGCTCAGCCTCGCGCCGGTGGGCGTGGCCATACGGATACTGCGCATCACGGAGGAGGGGGAGCAGATCCCCCACATGCTGGAAATCTGCCATGAACGAGGAATACGGCCAGGGGCCCTTTTCAGGGTCATGGCAAGTGACGAAGACTCGGTGCGCCTGGCGCCTGCCGGACCTCTTCCAGTCTCGGGGGTTGCCGCTGAGGTGACGATCGCGCGGGGGAACGCCGCTCACATACGGTTCGAGGAGTACTCCTGAGGGGTATCCACGTCTCTCAGGATCGAATCATCGGTCCATTCGACCTCTCGGGACGCGAAACGCGCGATGATCCCGCGCATGATCCCCGTTGCGGGGTCGGTGCGGAGCATCTCCGCCGCCACCGCCCGGGAGAGCAGCACGGGGTGCCCGCGCCTGCCGCCGAACACGGGGAAGACGACGTCAGCGGTCGCCGCCTCCAAGAGCGCTGCGTACACTGACGAGGTGAGGAGTGGCATGTCGCCGGGGGCGATGAAGAACCGGTCGGTCTCCACGCGCGCCGCCCCGCAGCGCAGGGAGCAGAACATCCCCTTCTCCCAGTCGACGTTCTCCACTACGACCACGCGCGGGGCGGCGTGGAAAAATGCCGCCAGATCCGCGGCCCTGTAGCCGGCAACGAGGATGACGCGGCTGCACGCGCCGAGTGCCGCTGCTGCGGCAGTCTCGATGATGGTGCTCTGCCCGAACGGCAGGGCGGGCTTCCATTCCCCCATGCGGGATGAACGCCCCGCCGCAGGCACGATGCAGTCGATCTCCTGAGCGCCGGTAGACATGCCCCAGGGTAGCGCCGTGGACGGAGATCCGCAAGTGAGGGTACCATGGCGGGCAGGAGTCCCCATGAAGCTTCAGCTCGCACTCGATGCCACGTCCCTCACCGCCGCGCTGTCCGTCATGGAAGCCACGGCCGACCTCGTCGACATCATCGAGGTCGGCACGCCGCTCGTTCTGCATGAGGGCGCGGCGGCGGTGCGGGAGATGAAGAGGCGCTGGCCGCGCCTCCTCGTGCTTGCCGACTTCAAGATCATGGACGCAGGGGATCTCGAGGCACGGGTCGCATTCGATGCCGGGGCGGACATCGTAACGGTGCTCGCCGTCGCGGAAACCGAGACCGTCAGACGCGCGTGCGGCGCGGCGCGCGCCGCGGGCAGGAGCGTCATGGTCGACATGATCGCCGTGAAGAACAGTGCCGCTCGCGCAGGGGAGATGCTCGACGCCGGCTGCGACTATCTCTGCTGCCACACCGCGTACGACGTGCAGTCGGCAGGGCACAGTCCGCTTTCGAGCCTGAAGCTGTTGCGCGAAGCCGCGCCCCGGGCTCGGATCGCCGTTGCCGGCGGCGTCACCCCCGAGAGGATCGCCGCACTCATTGCGTACGGACCTGAGATCGTGATCGTGGGCGGGTATGTTGCCAACGCGAAAGATCCGCGCGCCGCGGTGCAGGCAGTGAGGGCCGCGTTCGGATGACGGTGTTCGCCGCGGCGTGCGGAGCGGCCGCTCCTCAGTCGACCGTGACGACCGTCCCGCTTGTCTCACTCCTCGGCAAGAAGGTCGAAAACCGGGACGAGCGCTTCGTAGGCCTTCGTGAATGCGCGGTGCCCCTTCCCGTACACGGCGAACCGCTCGGGGTTCGGCTCGGTGCGCTCCACCTGACGCACGATGCGCGCGGCCTGCTCGATGTTCGGGAATATCCCGACCCCCACGCCGCCGGCAATGGCTGCACCGATCGACGTGGCCTCGTCGATGAAATTGAGAGTGGTCACCGGCCGTCCCAGCACGTCGGCGAAGATCTGCCGCCACACGGGGCTCTTGGAGCCGCCGCCGATCATGCGGAACATGTCGAACCGCATGCCCAGCTCGCCGAACACCTCTCCGATGATCCGCATGTTGTAGGCGACGCCCTCCATGACGGCACGGATCATATGCCCCTTGGTGTGCAGCATGGAAAGCCCGACGAAGGCTCCACGCGCGTTGCTGTTCCACCAGGGACTGCGCTCCCCGATGAGGTAGGGGAGGAAGAGAAGCCCCTCGGAGCCCGCGGGCACGGCCGCCGCCTTTGCGTTCAAGAGGTCGTAGACGTCACCTGCGCCCTTCACTGCGGCACTCTCGCAGTCGGCAAGCGTATCCTTGAACCATTTCAGCGATCCGCCGCCGGTCTGCATCGTGCCGCACGGGAAGTACAGGCCCTTGTAGAAATGGCAGAACGTGAAGGTCCTCTTCTTCGGGTCGATGAGGGGTTTATTGCTCGCCGTGGCCATCCACGTGGAGGTGCCAAGGCAGATGTACGCGTCCCCCTCCTTCACGACACCGGCGCCGCACGTCGCGCAGGCGCCGTCCCCGCCGCCGATCACCACCGGCGTGCCGGCAACGAGCCCGCTCGAGGCGGCGGCCCCCGCGGTCACTTTCCCGACGACGGTCGGTGACTCGAAGAGCTCGGGGAGAAGCGAACGGGAGATACCTGCCGCCTCGAGGATGTCCTCTGACCACTGCATCGCGGTGATGTCGAGGAGATTCATGCTGCTGGCATCCGAATAGTCCGAGCAGACCCGTCCGGTGAGCCGCAGAACGAGGAAGTCCTTGGCATGGATGAACTTCGCGGTCTTCCCGTACACCTCAGGCTCGTTCTTCCTGATCCACATGATCTTGGTCGCCGAGTACGAGGGGCTCAGGCGGTGGCCCGTGACCGCGTACACCCGCTCGGGGGAAACGCGGCGAGCGATCTCCGCAGCCTCGGCCGTGGAGCGCTGGTCAGCCCAGATGATCGAGTTGCGCACCGGGTTGCCCTCCGCGTCGACGGGGAGGGCCGCCATCATCTGCCCCGAGAAGGAGATGACGGCGATATCCGAGGCCCTCGAGCGCGACTGGTCGAGAAGAGTCCGCGTTGAGGAGCAGAACGCCTCCCAGTAGTCCATCGGGCTCTGCTCGGCCCACCCGGCTTTCGGATAATACGTGGGGTAGGGCGAAAAGCTCGATGCCACGAGGGTGCCGTCATCACGGAAGAGCGTGGCCTTGTCACCGGTGGTGCCGATGTCGTGGGCGAGGATCAGTGCTGCCATGTGACTGACGATTGTATCACTGCCAGCCGCGGATGCAACGCTTGGATCGCGGCTTCTGTCGGTGATGTGGAAGTGCGCAATTGGAGCGTATTAAATGATGCATATAGATTTAATATATGATAAAATATTGACAGATGCGAAAAAATATGCCTAGTATTCGTGGAGGTGCACGCATATGGGATATACGCTCGATGCGCACGACATCCAGATCATCCAACACCTGTGGAACGGACGTACTCCCTACAAGGACGTGGCCAAGAAGATCGGCCTTACGACCAACACCGTCCGAAACCGCGTGAACCGGATGCTGGAGTCCGGGGTCCTGCAGATCATCAGCCTCGTCAACCCCAATGCCATTGAGAATCACCAATCCGCGTACATCGGATTCAAGGTCCTGCCCCAGAACGCAGTCGCGGCCCTCAAGGCCATCTCCAAGCTCAAGGGGGTGGTGGGCGCGGCATCGGTGAGCGGCAGGTTCGACATCATGGCGGTCGTCATGTTCAACAAAGAGCACTCGTACCAGAGGTTCCTCGAGGAAGAGCTCCGCAAGGTGGACGGGCTTCTCAGCTCCGAGACTTTCTTCGTCATCGGGGGGGAGACCTTCCAGCTTCGCTACGTCCTGTGAACGTCCTGCATCCCGTGCGTGAGGAGTTGTCATGCGTTATTTGAAGGAAGGCGACATCGACCGGATCGCCGTCGGCGCGGCGATCCTCGGGTCCGGCGGCGGCGGCGATCCCTACGTCGGGAAGCTGATGGCGAAGCAGGCGATCAAGGCGCACGGACCGGTGCGCCTCATCGACGTCGAGGAGGTCCCCGATACGGAGCTCGTCATCCCTTCCGCGATGATGGGTGCGCCCGCCGTCATGCTGGAGAAGCTCCCCAATGGAGGAGAGCCGGCGATGGCCTTCCGCGCCCTGGAGAACTACCTCGGCAGGAAAGCCTTCGCGGTGATTTCGATCGAAGCGGGCGGGCTGAACTCCTGCATCCCGATCTATACGGCCGCATGCCTCGGCCTGCCCCTCATCGACGCCGACGGGATGGGCCGCGCGTTCCCGGAGCTGCCGATGGTCAGCTTCAGCGTGGGCGGCGTGCCGGCATCACCGATGGTCGTCTGCGACGAAAAAGGCAACAAGATGGTGCTGGAAACCATCGACAATCAGTGGAGCGAGATCCTCTCCCGCACGGCCACCGTGGCCATGGGGCTCTCCTCGATGCTGGGGATCTACAGCATGGACGGCGCCACGGTGAAGCGGCTGGCAATCCGCGGCACGATGTCGCTCGCCGGCGCGATCGGTCAGGCGATCCTCGAGGCCGCGCAATCAAAAACGAGCGCCGTCGAATCGATCCTCGCCCTGACGAAGGGGTACAGGCTGTTCGATGGAAAGATCGTCGACATCACGCGCGACCTCGCGAGCGGTTTCATCCGCGGCACCGTCAGCCTCGACGGCATCGAATCCTTCAAGGGTCATCACTTCACGCTGGAGTTCCAGAACGAGAACCTCCTGGGCAGGTGCGACGGCACGGCTGTGGCCATGACGCCCGACCTCATCACGGTCCTCGACCGTGAGAAAGGGCTTCCCATCACGACGGAGAACCTCAAATACGGCCAGAGGACGGTCGTCATCGGAATGCCGTGCCACCCGTTCTGGCGCACGGAGGCGGGTTTGAAGCAGGTGGGGCCGCGCTACTTCAAGTACGAGCTCGACTACAAGCCCATCGAGACCCTGGCGGGAGGACGCGGATGAAGTACAGGCTTGGAATCGACGTCGGCGGCACGAACACCGATGCGGTGATACTCGATGAAAAGAACGCCGTCGTCGCGAAGGGCAAGGCGTCGACGACACCCGACGTTTCCTCGGGAATCGACGCCGTGGTGGGCAGCGTGCTCGGTCGGGCGAAGCTGCCCCCGGGCAGCATCACCAACGCGATGCTCGGAACGACGCACGCCACGAATGCCATCGTCGAACGCAAGGGCCTGTCGAAGGTCGGCTGCATCCGCCTTGCCGCGCCCTCGGGGTTCGCCATTCCGCCCTTCATCGAATGGCCGCGGGACCTGCTCGAAGCACTGGGCTGCCCGTTCGTCATCGTCAAGGGCGGGTACGAGTTCAACGGCGCGCCGCTCTCCCATCCGGACAAGGACGAGATCCGCAGGGCATTGGAGACAATCTCCCGGGCCGGCGCAAGCGCTTTGGCCGTCTCCTGCGTGTTCTCCCCCATCAACGACGAGCAGGAGCTGCTCGTGGAAGCACTCGCGCACGAGGTCCTGGGTCCGGCCTTCCCCGTGACCCTGTCGCGGGAGATCGGGAGCATCGGGATCATCGAGCGGGAAAACGCGGCAGTCCTCAATGCGGCCATCCGGGGGCTCGCGGAGAAGGCCTACGGCGCCTTCCAGAACGTCCTTGAGAAGCACGGTGTGGCCGCGGAGCTGTTCATTACGCAGAACGACGGCACCCTGATGTCGATCGACTACGCCAAGCGCTACCCCGTGCTCACGATCGCATCGGGCCCGACGAACTCGTTGCGCGGCGCCGCGTTCCTCTCGGGTCTGAAGAACGCGATCGTCGTCGACGTGGGGGGCACGACGACGGACGTCGGGGTGCTCTCCAACGGGTTCCCCCGGGAGTCGAGCTCGGCGGTGGAGATGGGCGGGGTGCGGACGAACTTCCGCATGCCGGATCTCATCTCGATCGGGCTCGGCGGAGGATCCCTCGTGGATCTCGCTGTCGCACCCCCCGTCGTCGGTCCGCGCTCCGTGGGCTACCGCATCACCTCCGAAGCGCTCGTGTTCGGCGGCAACGTGCTCACGGCGACGGATATCGCCGTGGCGGCTGGCATGGCGTCCCTCGGCGATCCCGCTCGCGTGGCGAACATCGATCCCGCATGGGCCAAAGCCGCGCTCGCCGTCATGAAGGCGATGGTGGAGGAGCAGATCGACAAGATGAAGACCTCCGCCGAGGGATTGCCGGTGATCCTCGTGGGCGGCGGCAGCATCCTCATTCCCGATTCCCTGCAGGGGGCGAGCTCCGTCGTGCGGCCGCAGCATTTCGAGGTGGCCAACGCCATCGGCGCGGCCATCGCGCAGGTGTCCGGTGCCGTCGACGGGGTGTTCGACACGGCGGGGAAGGGACGTGAGAAAATCCTTGCGGAGGTGAAGGCGACCGCGATCGCCGAAGCGGTGAAGGCGGGCGCCGACGAGTCCACCACGACGGTAGTGGAGGTGGAGGAGCTGCCACTGGCATACCTCCCCGCGAATACCGTGCGCTTCAAGGTCAAGGCCGTGGGCGAGCTGAAGCGGTCCCGATGAGAACCCATCGCGCGCGATCGGGCGGCGTGGAAATACGAGCGGAGAGGAGATTCTATGGCGGATAGGAAAGTAAAGGCGGTCGAGAAGTCTTCCCTCACTGAAGACTTCGGAGCGAAGCCGGTGCCCGTGGGCCAGGGCAAGGGCTGGTTCGGCATCGGTATGGTCTACTGGGGGAGCGCCATGTGCCTTCCCTCGTTCTTCATAGCCGGCCTCGTCGCGGGACCGAAGACGCTGGGCTCGTCGGTCGTCATCTACGTCGTGGCGTCTCTCGTCCTGGGAGCCATCTCCATCCTCACGGGAATGCTCGGCGCAAAAACACGGCTGTCGTCGGGTCTCACGGCGCGATTCACCTTCGGCACGATCGGGGCCTACGTTCTGCAGATACTCCTCTTCCTGGCCCTCTGGGGCTGGTTCGGGGTGCAGCTCGGCTTCATGGTGAGCGGGTTCGGCGACGGCGGGCTCATGCTCGTCCTCGGCAAGGGACTTCCCGCCTGGCTCTGGACCGTGATCGGCGGCGCCCTCATCACCGTGACGGCCATGGTCGGCTACAAGGCCATCGAGAAGCTGAGCGTCTTCGCGATGCCGCTCATCGTCATCATCCTCATCGTGACGATCATTCGCGAGTACTCAGGCGGGCAGAGCTTTGCCCAGGCGGCGGCCACAACCGGGCCCAACGCGATGCCCTTCGGAGTGGCTGTTTCGGTCCTCATCGGATCGTACATCATAGGCGCGGCGGTGACCCCCGACGTGACGCGCTACGCGAAGTCCCGGGGCGCGGCGGGATGGGGCATGCTCTTCGGCATGACGGGCGGGTTCATCGTCGTGCTCACCCTCGGTGCCATCATGATCAAGGGAGCGGGCGGGGAGTTCGACTTCTCAAAGATCATGTTGAAGGGCGGCTCGGTGATCTGGGCCATCCTGGCGGTGATTACCATCGTCCTGGCATCCTGGACGACGAACGACGTGAACCTGTATTCGGGCTCCCTGTCGCTGAATGCGATGTTCCCCAAGCTCAACAAGCTGGTGATCACCGCCATCTCGGGAGTCGTCGGGACGGTGCTCGCGATCATCGGGATCAACACCGCCGCGGGCTTCCAGACCTTCCTCGGGATCGTTGCCATTCTCATCCCGCCGGCCGTGGCGGTCATGATCGCGGACTACTACCTCTTCAAGGGGGAGCGCAACCAGGGATTCGACGGCGACAAGGTCTCCGCCGTCCCGAAGTTCAGGGTCATTCCGTTCGTGTCATGGATGGTGGGCGCGGGCTTCGGGTTCCTCGTGCAGTACGCCCACGTGAAGTTCACGACCATCATGGCGATCGACACCTTCGTGGTGAGCGCCGTGTTATACGTCGTGATCATGCTGATCGCGAAGAACAGAATCAAGGTGAGCGCATAGGCGAACGAAAAAAAGAAAGGCCGCCCGCAGCGGAGAATCGCGCGGGCGGCCTCGTCGTGATACCCTGCTCGTAACCGGCGCGTCAGCGGCCGGAAACGACCTCGGGGGACCTCCAGTCCCATCCATTCGCGTCCAGCTCCTTCAGCACTTTCACCATCGCATCGACGAGCGCCTGGCGCATCTTTTTGCCCTTCTCGGGTGTCCCCTTCGTGGGGTCGCCCGTGGCGCCGGTGTTGGTGAGCTCGTCGAACCCCCACTTCACGTCGAGGAACTTCGGGAGCCGGGGCACGACCCCGGCGGCTTTCGACATGTTGCAGAGCTCCGGGAAGAGCTCGAGGCAGATGGAGGTCTCCCCCTCTCCCGCGTGGCCGAGGCCGTTCCAGACGGCGAAGAAGTCGGGCGGAAGGAGCTCTCCGATCATCATCCACCACGCATCCAGCGACACGATCTTCATGTCCGGGTGGGCGACCTTCACCGTGCGGCCGGCGACCTCGATCGGTGAAATGTTGCCGTCGTGGCCGTTCATGATGAAGACCTTCCGTATCCCCTCGCGATGGACCGATTCGAGGATGTCGCGGAGGAACGCGATCTCCGCGTCGAACGTGACGGAGACGGCGAACGGGAACATCTTGTAGTGCTCGCTCACCCCGTAGTTCAACGGAGGAAGCACCGCGGTGCGCGGCAGCTGCGCCGCGATGTCAAGCGCGATGAGGTGCGCGGTCATGGCGTCGGTGCCGAAGGGAAGGTGCCCGCCGTGGCTCTCCAGCGATCCCAGAGGCAGGATGACCTTGTCGAAGGGCGCCGTCTTGAAATCGGTGCTCGTGAGGTGCTGGACCTCGAGTGGATTCTTCTTCATTCGCTCAATCCCCCTTGCTCTGAACGGTCAGGAAAAGCGGGCCGCCCGAAGGCGGCCCGCAAATGGTCAACCGAAACGAGGTCCTATGGCGCGGGAACCTTCTGAGGAACGACTTCCTGCGCGAGGGTGAACTTGCCGTCCTTCACGAGGATGACGGTGACGCCCTTCTGCGGGATCCTGCTGCCGGGCTGGAAGGTGATGGCACCCGTGACGCCGGGGAGGTCCTTGGTGGACTGCAGGGCGTCCTTGATGGCCTTGGGATCCGCCTTACCGGCCCGCTTGATGGAGTCGGCGATCAGCTTCACCGTGTCGTAGCCGAGTCCGGCGAACGCGTTCTCGGGCGGCGCCTTGAACTCCGCCTGGTAGTCGGCGATGAACTTCTTCACCGCGTCGGTGCCGAGTGTGGCGTCCATCAGCGAATGCGTGGTGAAGTACACGTTCTCCGCGCCCGCCCCGGCGATCTGCACGAGGAGCGGCGTGTCGTAGCCGTCGCCGCCCATGATGGGCTTCTTGATGCCGGCGTCGCGGAACTGCTTGACGATGGTGCCCACGTCATCCGGTCCCGACGCGATGTAGAGGAGGTCCGGCTGGACCTTCTGGCCCTTGAGCTTCGTGATCTGCGCGGAGAAGTCCTTGTCGCCGGTCTGGTAGTTGTCCTCCAGCACGACCTTTCCGCCCTGCTCGACGAAGCGCTCCTTGAAGTACTTGCCCAGGAGCAGCGTGTACTCCATGCCTTTGTCGATCAGGAGGTACACGCTCTTCGCCTTGAGCCCGCTCACCGCGTACTCCGCGCCGGCCGCGGCCTGCACGTTGTCGCCGAAGCATGCGAGGTAGAGGAAGTCGGGAACCTGGTCGGGAAGCTTGGGTGAGGTGGCCCCCGAGGTGACGAACACGATGCCGGCCTTCGCCGCCGTGGGCGCCGCGGCCATCACCATGTCGCTGTCGCTGAACCCGAACATGGCCACCACCTTGTCGGTCTGCGCGAGCTGCGTGGCGGAGTTGCCGATCGTGGCGGCGTCGGTCTTGCCGTCGTAGGCCACGAGCTCGATCTTCTTGCCCAGAACGCCGCCCGCGGCGTTCAGCTCCTTGACGGCGAGCTTGGCGCCGTTGGCCGACGGCGTGTCGAGAGATGCCTGCGCGCCGGTCATGTTGTAGATCATGCCGATCTTGATCGTGTTGCCGCCGCCCTTGCCCGAGCAGCCCGCCACGAGAAGCGCGGCAGCCGCCATCAGGACGAGCGCCGCATACCTTGTTCTCATACGATGTGCCTCCTTCGTTCTATGTCTTCCCGCTCCTGGGCGGGAACAATCGCTTAGCAATTCTCCTGAGATCGAGCTCCCGGCCTCCCATGATGCCGGAGGGTCGGAACACGATGATCAGGATGAAGAGGACCGCCATCACGACCTGGCTCGCCCCGTAGATCGGCGGAATGACGAAGGAGCCTATGGTGGCTCCCCGCTCCGCGTTGCGCAGCAGCTCCGAGACGATGGTGACGAGGAAGACCCCGATCACCGAGCCGCTCACCGACCCCATGCCGCCGATGACGAGCATGGTGATGACGCTGAAGGCCTGCGTAAAATAGAAGGATTTCGGGGAGAAGGAGGTGATGAAGTGGGCCCAGAGGGACCCGGCAACCCCCGTGAGGAACGCGCTGATGCAGAAGGCCATGAGGCGGGAACGCATCACGCTGATCCCCAGCGCCTGCGCCGCGGCTGGGTCGTCGCGCGCGGCCATCATGTCGCGCCCCGCGGGTGACCTGCCGATGCGCCATACGAGCAGCACCGCGAGCACGGCCCAGATCCAGACGTTCCACATCGTCGAGTACCCGGGGACCCCGGCAAAGGTCCGCGCGCCGCGCGTCACCTGGTCCCAGTTCACGAGCACCACGTAGACGATGACCATGAAGCCGAGGGTGGCCACGGAGACGTAGGAGCCCTTGAGCCTCATGAGGGACAGCCCGACGAGGTACGCGACGAGGGTGGCCAGGAGGCCCGCGATGATGGTTGCCGGCAGGAAGGGCAGCGCGACGTGCGCCAGCCATCCCGGCAGGCTGGGGAGGTTGACCGCCTTCAAGCTCAGGGGCAGGGTGAGCACGGAGGCGGTGTACGCCCCGATCGCCATGAAGCCGATATGGCCCAGGGAGAAGACGCCGGTGAACCCGTTGGAGAGGTTGAGGGCCACCACGAGGATCACGTTGATGCCGATCCCGATAAGGATGCGCTTCATGTAATCCCCGGCGAAGAGGTCGGTGCCGCCCAGCAGCAACGCGAGGAGGGCCATGAGCAGGGCGGCCGGCGCGAGCCTTCGGAGGAGAGCGTTCATCACAGCTTCTCCTTTTCCGAGCTCCCCAGGATCCCGTTGGGCCGGAACAGGAGCAGGATGATGAGGATGGCGAAGACGAAAGCATCCCGGTAGGGGGTGAGGGCGGCCGGCAGGAGACCCTGGAGGAGGATCTCGAGGGCACCCAGCACGTAGCCGCCGATGACGGCGCCGCTCAAGCTCCCAAGACCGCCGATGACCGACGCCACGAAGGCCTTGAGCACGGGGTTGAACCCCATCAGGGGATCCACCTTGCCGACCCGCGCGCTCCACAGGAGGCCGACGACCCCCGCCATCAGGGAGCCGATGGCGAAAGCCGTGGCGATGACCTTGTTCACGTCGATGCCCATGAGGCGCGCGGCGAGCAGGTCCTGTGACGCGGCGCGCATGGAGATGCCGATGTTCGTCCGCTTCACGAACAGCGTGAGGCTGGCCAGAAGCACGGCGGCGACGGCGATGGCGATCACGTCCAGACCGGCGATGCGAAGCTGCCCGAGCTCGATGACGCCGCGCAGGATTGCAGGCGCGGGGAACGGCCGTGAGGTGGGCCGGAAGAGGATGATCGCGAGGTTCTCCAACAGGATCGTCACGGAGAAGGAGGTCAGGAGCATCGAGACCTCGTGAGCTCCCCTGATGGGCCTGTAGGCCAGACGCTCCATAAGAAGCCCGGCGAGCGTGCTCGCCGCAATCCCCGCGATGGCTGCCACCCAGAAGGGGAGCCCGATCGTGGTGAGGAGCAGGGCGACGTAGCTGCCCACCATGATGAGGTCGCCGTGAGCGAAGTTGATCAGCCGGAGGATCCCGAACACCATGGCAAGGCCGATGGCCATGAGGGCGTACAGGCTGCCGACGCTGACGGCATTGATGAGCTGTTGCAGGAGGAGCTCCAGAGGCGTCATGGCTTTCCCGTCCCCGGCGCCGAGCTGAGATAGGCGCGCTCGATGTCAGTGTTGTTCCGCAGCTCGGCGCCCGTCCCGCTCATCACCACCGTGCCGCTCGCCATGACGTAGCCGCGATCCGCGACGGCGAGCGCCTGACGCACGTTCTGCTCGACGAGGAGGATCGTGACCCCCTTGCGATGGAGCTCTCTGATGACGCGGAAGATGGATTGCACGACGATCGGGGCGAGGCCCAGGGAAGGCTCGTCCAGCATGAGAAGCTGCGGCTTGGCCATCAGCGCCCGTCCGATGGCGAGCATCTGCTGTTCTCCGCCGCTGAGTGTGGCCGCCGTCTGGCGCATCCTGTCCTTCAGGACCGGGAACAGGGAGAACACGTAGTCCAGGTCGTCACGCACCGCGTCCTTGCGCCGCACGGCGCCCATCCTCAGGTTCTCCTGCACGGTGAGGCTGCCGAACACCCTGCGGCCCTCGGGGCAGTGGATGACGCCCATGCCGACGATCTGGCGTGAGGAGGCCGTTGAAAGATCGACTCCGTCGTAGGAGAGCGAGCCGCCGCTGGGCCGCACGATCCCCGAGATCGCCATGAGAGTGGAGGACTTTCCGGCGCCGTTCGCACCCAGGAGCGTGACCAGCTCCCCGTCGCGCACCTCGATGCTCACCCCTTTCAGGGCGTGTACGTGTCCGTAATGGATGTCCAGCTTAGCGAGGGTCAGCATTCTCTTCGACCTGCCCGAGGTAGGATTCGACGACGCGGGGATCGGCGCGCACCCGATCCGGGGTCCCCTCCGAGATGATCTGCCCGTAGTTCAGGACCTGGAGGCGCTCGCAGAGCTGCATCACCAGCGGCATGTTGTGCTCCACGAGGATGATGGTGAGATGGAACTGATCGCGGATGCGGCGGATGAGATCGAGGACGAACTCGCTCTCCTGCGTGTTCATGCCCGCCGTGGGCTCGTCCAGGAGGAGGAGGGACGGGGCGAGGGCCAGCGCGCGCACGATCTCCAGCTTCCGCTGGTCACCATAGGGCAGGGAGGTGGCGGGTTGTTCCGCCCGGTCCTCGAGACCGAAGAGGCGCAGGAGCTCGAGGGACTCCTTCACGAGCTGCCGTTCGCTTCCATTGAAAGAGGGAAGCGCGAGAACGGCGGAGAGGAGCCGGTTGCGGCCGTGGAGCTGCTGCGCGCAGATCACGTTTCCCAGCACCGTCATCGTGGGGAAGAGGCGTATGTTCTGGAATGTGCGCCCCATGCCCAGCCGCGCGATCCTGTCCGGGGCGAGACGCGTGATGTCCCTGCCTCGGAATCGAATCATCCCGCTGGAGGGGTGGATATGGCCCGTGAGGAGGTTGAAGACGGTGGATTTACCAGCCCCGTTGGGACCGATGATGCCGAGGATCTCCCCGGGCCGCAGACGCAGGGTGAACCCCTCCACCGCGTGGAGACCCTTGAAGGTCTTCGACAGGCCCTCGACTTCGAGCAGGTACTCATCGGTGTCGTGAAAGGTGCCGGGCATGTTCATCGAGTGTATAGCAGAATCCCTTTGGAGTGTAAAGGAAACTACCTCATTCAAGATTCGCGTGGCGTGCGAACATCGCGTCGGTGCTCATGCCGCGGGCGCGCATCAGAAGCATCACGCAGGAGTCCAGGAGGATCCATAGCGCCTGCTCGAAGAGGCTCGCCATGGGCTGGACGGACGGCTCGGCGCGCTGCCGCGAGCCCGCGGCTTTCGGAGTGGGTGCTGCGATGCATACAAGCGAGTCGGAGATCCGTCCGATGGGAGAATCCGGCTCGGTCGTGACGAGCGCGATCTGGCCGCCCAGTGACCGCGCCTTCTGGCAGAGGGAAACGAGGCTGGCGGTGGCGCCCGAGCCCGAACCGATCACAAGGAGGTCACCCGCGGCGAGCGCGGGGGTCGTCACGTCCCCCACGACACGGGCGTCGATTCCCAGATGCATGAGGCGCATGGCGAAGGCGCGCATTGCCAGTCCCGAGCGCCCCGCGCCCGCGAGGTACACGTGCGGAGCGCGGGAGAGAAGCGCCGTGAGCCGCTGCACCTGCTCACCGTCCACGGCGGAAAGGAGGGGACGCAGCTCGTCCAGCGCGGTGAAGCGAACGTCGTCGTAGGTCATGGGACGACTATGCCTTGTCCCGCTTGTTCAGCTGGTCGATGAGGACCGCAGCGACGATGAGCGTGCCGATGGCGATCTGCAGGATGAACGGGTTGATGCCGAGCAGGTTGCCGCCGTTTCTGAGCGTGGCGATGATCATGGCGCCGAGCACGGTGCCGAGGATCGTCCCTTCCCCGCCCATGAGGCTCGCCCCGCCGACCACGGCAGCCGCGATGGCGTCCAGCTCGTAGCCCTCACCCGACGTCGGTATCCCGTTGGCCAGTCGTGAGGTGAGGAGGATTCCCGCCACCGCCGAGCAGAATGCTGAGAAGGCGTACACGCCGTAGACGGTGAAGCGGATGTTGATGCCCGACAGGCGTGACGCTTCCGGGTTGCTCCCGATGGAGAAGACGTTCCGCCCGAATCTCATCCACTTGGTGATGAGCACGGCGATCACGATCATCACGAGCCAGACGAAGAACAGCGAGGGCAGCCAGAGGATGCTGATCTGGGCGAAGTTGAGGAACGGCTTGGGGAGGCCCGCGATCATGCGCGCGTTGGAGATGAGCATGAGCAGGCCGCGCACCGCCGTCATGATGCCCATGGTGGCGATGAAGGCGGGCACCCGTCCGTCGTGGATGAGCACGCCGTTGAGCACCCCGAGGGCGGTGCTGGCGATCAGCGCGAGGATGATCGACGGGATGATGGGAACGCCGTTCACCATCAGGATGGCCACGAGGATGTTGGAGAACCCGACGACCGATCCCACGGAGAGGTCGATTCCTGCGGAGATGATGACGAGGGTCATGCCGATGGCCACCACGCCGATGATCGCCACCTGACGGACGAGGTTGGAGAGGTTGTTGAGCGTCAGGAACGTGGGTGAGGTCAGGGAGAGCACGACGAAGAGCGCGGCGAGGATGAGGATCAGGGTGCCCTCTGAAAAACCGGTCCTGAAGAACCGCACTCCCCTGGCGAGGAAGGAGCCGCTTTCCCGCGGTATCCCCGTATTCGGGCCTTTGGCTGTCACGTCGTGCCTCCGTTGTTGGTGTCTGTGATGCCCGAGGCGAGCCGGAGGATCTTCTCCTCGTCGTAGCCCCCCCTGACGAGAGAGCCGGTCACCCGTCCTTCGTACACGACCATCATGCGGTCGGCCATGCCCATGACCTCGGGAAGGTACGAAGAAACGAAGATGACCGCGTTGCCCGCGGCGAGCAGGGCCTCGATGAGCTTGTAGATCTCGATCTTGGCGCCGACGTCCACGCCGACGGTCGGCTCGTCGAAGATGAAGATGTCGCTGTTGCGGCACAGCCACTTCGAAACGACGACCTTCTGCTGGTTGCCCCCGCTGAGGTTCTTCACCTTCTGGCGCGCCGAAGGGGTGCGGATGTTGAGCTCCGCGATGTACTTCCGCGCACGTGCCGCCTCCTTGCCGAGGTTGACGAAGCCCAGGCGCGAGATGGCGTCATAGGAGGCGAGGTTGATGTTCATGTCGACGGGCAGGGACAGCGCGAGCCCCGCCTCCTTGCGGTTCTCGGGAAGGAAGCCGATGCCGGCAGCGATCCCCTTCCCGGGGGAGGAGATGTGCATGCGCCGTCCCTTGACGATCACTTCTCCGCGGTCGAAGGGGTCGGCGCCGAAGATGCAGCGCATGATGTCCGTGCGTCCCGATCCGACCAGCCCGAAAAAACCCAGGATCTCCCCCTGGAAGAGCTCCAGGTCCACGTCGCGGAAGCGCGGCTCCTTCGTGAGCCCCCGCACCTCCAGGACTTTGTCCCCGCGCGTGAAATGTCGGATCGAATACATCTCTCCGATGCTCCGCCCCACCATCTTGTTGATGAGCGTCCCCTCGTCCGCCTCCGCAACCTCGAGGGTGTCCACCCATTCCCCGTCCTTCAGGACGGTCACGCGGTCGCAGATGGCGAAAATCTCCTCCAGGCGGTGGGAGATGTAGATGATGCCGACGCCCTTTGCCTTGAGCTTTGCGATGAGCCCGAACAGATCGGAGACCTCCTCGTTCGTGAGGAGCGCGGTGGGCTCGTCGAACACGATGAGCTTGCTCTCCTCGTAGACCGCCTTGGCGATGGCCACCATCTCCTGCTTGGCGGAGGGGAGGTTGCGCACGAGCGTGCGGGGATCGATGTGCAGGTCGAGCTCGTCGAGGGTCTTCCTCGTGATCTCGCGGATCTTCTTCCAGTCGACGAGGCCCAGCGGCCCGCGGGGCAGCTTGCCCAGGAAGAAGTTCTCCCCCACCGAGAGGTGGCGGGCGAGCATCACGTCCTGGTACACGGCGCCCATGCCGAGTGACTTTGCGTGGAAGGGATTGTGGATCTCCACCTGCTTGCCGTCGATGGTGATCGTCCCGCTGTCCTTGGTGTAGGCGCCCATGAGGATCTTGATGAGGGTCGACTTGCCCGCTCCGTTCTCCCCGACGAGGCCGTGGACCTCCCCGGCCTTGACGGTGAGGTGCACGCCCTTGAGAGCCTGGACGCCCGGGAAGGACTTGCGGATGTTTTCCATCTGGACGATCGTCGCGTTGGCCATGCGCATCCCCGATTGTGGAAAGCTGGCCCACCGGCTCACCGTTCAACGGCCTGCCGGCGGGCGTGGAATCGAAGTGCTTCGGACTACCTCTTCAGCGTCGTCGGACCGAGCAGGGCCTGGATGGCCTTGTCGTTCATGTTCGCCGAGGTCACCGCGGTGGCTCCCGTGTCAACGTAGGACGGAACCGTTCCGCCGTCAAGGAGCGTGACCGCTGCGGTGCAGCCTTTGTAGCCCATGCCGTAGGGGTCCTGAAGGATGAGGGCCTTCAGGGCGCCGCTCTTCAACGCGCTCACCTCTTCGGGATCCGAGTCGAACGCGACAGCCATGACCTTGTCGAAGAGGTTGCGTTCGGTGATCATCCGTGCCACTCCGTCGCCGGTGTGGTTGTTGTCGGCGAAGATGCCGATGAGCTTCTGGCCCTGTGCCGTCACCATGTCCTCTCCCGCGGAGAGGGCTTTCATGATGTCGTTGTCCGTGTAGCGGGTCTCCAGGACGGTGACGTCGGGGGCGAGCTCCTTCATCTTTTCGGAGAACCCGATGTCGCGGTCCGTGAGGACCTGGACGCCCGCCATGGCGCTGATGAGCCCGACGGCGCCCTTCAGGGGGATGCCTTTGGCCTTGAGGTTGGCCACCAGCTGCTCGGCTGCCGCCGCGCCTCCCTTCTTGTTGTTCGTCGCGAAGTGCGCGGGGATCTTGTCGGATTTCAGCTTGTTGTCGATCGTCACGACGACGATGCCCTGCGACAACGCTTTCTCAAGCGCCGGCACGGTTGCATCGGAGCTCGTCGAGGCGATGACGATGGCGTCGGGCTTCTTGGAGACGATGTCCTCAACGATGGCCACCTGCTTGTCGATGTCCGACTCCGATGCCGGGCCGTACCAGGCGACTTTCGCATTGCCGGGATTGTCCAGTCCGTAATTGGTTCCGCCGATGATCACGTACTGCCAGAAATCGGAATCGGTTGCCTTGATGATGAGCGCGATGTTGTAAGGCTTCTGATGTTTTGCGGCTTGTGCCGTGCCTTCTTTCCCGCCTGCGGCGAAGATCGGTGCCGCGAGGGCGAAGGCGAGCAATGTAACGGTGATGACCACGAGCAGCTTCTTCATCTTCTCTTCCTCCTAAAAAATTTTGGGATAAACAGAGAGATGCACGGGACTGTGAGTGCGGCCGGATACCTCCTTTTTCTAAAATGTCTTTCTTTGATGGGAATCGACGCCGCGCATTCGCAACGTTTGAATTTTATGCTAACTGGCTATCTTGCGCTTGTCAATCCGCACTGGGAGAAGATGGTGCGCGCCGCGGCATACCCGACACCGAAGCGCGTCGCCCCCTCCGCGGCGAGCTGTTCGACGGTCGTCAGAGACCTGATCCCCCCCGCCGCCTTGATGGCGACCGGAGCGCCCCCGACCGCGGAGCGGATGACGGAGACATTGTGGGGTGTCGCTCCCCCGGGCGCCCAGCCCGTGCTCGTCTTGATGAAGTCGGCGCCCGCTCTCACGCAGAGCAGGCTCGCCCGGCGGATCTGATCGTCGCTGAGATAGTGGCATTCGAGGATGACCTTCAGCTTCCAGCGTCCCGCCACGGCCTTGATGCGTCGGATCTCCTCCTCCACCGGGCCGTCCTCCCCCGAGAGGAACATGCCGAGGCTGATCACCATGTCGAGCTCGGTGCAGCCCATGTCCATGAGCTCCCGCGCCTCGGCGACCTTGGTGGCAGTGGAATGCGCACCTGAGGGGAATCCGATGGACCCCCCGACGCGGACGTCGTCCGCGCCGGTGAGAAGCTTGAGGGCGAGCGGCGTGAAGCAGGGGTGCGTGTAGACGGCGGCGCAGCGGCAGTCCAGGGCCAGACCGGCGAGCTCCCGGACATCCGCCTCCGTCGTGTCCGCCCTCACTGCCGTCAGATCGATTTTCCGCGCGAGCTCTTTTTCCGTCATGGTGTCGCCATAATACCGTGACGGGGGGCGCGGGTAAACCGCGCCACGGCGTGCCGCGGCGCCGCCCTCGGCTTGACCGCCGCTGGAACCCGCAGTATCGTTTTACAACCGTTATGGCAAACACGTACAGTCAGGAGTTCATCCGCGCCATCCCTAAAACGGACCTCCACGTTCATCTGGACGGCTCCTTGCGGCTGTCCACGCTCATCGATCTGGCACGGAAACGTAAGGTCGAGCTCCCCTCCTTCACGGAAGAGGGCCTGAACAAGCTCGTTTTCAAGGATTCCTACGCCAGCCTCAACGAGTACCTCGAGGGCTTCTCGTGGACGCTCAGGGTGATGCAGGACGCCGAGTCGCTGGAGCGCATCGCCTACGAGCTTGCGGAGGACAACTGGGCGGAGGGGGTCCGCTACGTGGAAGTGCGCTTCGCCCCCCAGCTTCACATGTCCCGCACGCTGGGTTTCAACGACGTCATGACCGCCGTGGACCACGGTCTGCGCAGGGCACGGGAGGCGTTCAACGCGACCCTCCGCGCCGGCGAGCCCCCGTTCGACTACGGCATCATCGTCTGCGCGATGCGGTTCTTCAATGAGAGCTTCTCCGAGTACTATCAGACCCTCTACCGTGCCCTGTCCTTCTCCAGCCAGCAGGAGGTGATCAGCGCGGCGAGCCTCGAGCTCGCGCGTGCGGGCGTTCAGCTCCGCAGGCAGACCGGCGTGCAGATCGTGGGGTTCGACCTCGCCGGCGCGGAGGAGGGATATCCCGCGAGCGCGCACGAGGCGGCGTACGACTACGTCCACCGCAACTTCATGCGAAAGACCGTGCACGCCGGTGAGGCGTACGGGCCTGAGTCCATCTTCCAGGCCATTGCCAAGCTGCACGCCGACCGCATCGGTCACGGGCTTCACATGTTCAGCGAAGAGATGATCTTCTCGGGAAGCGTCCAGGACAAGCGGCTGTACATCGAGAACCTCGTGAACTACATCGCGGAGAACCGCACGACGATAGAAGTCTGCCTCACCAGCAACCTGCAGACCTCCCCCGAGCTCCCCGCCATCGGGGAGCATTCGCTGCGGCGCATGCTCGACAACAAGCTGTCGGTTACCTTCTGCACGGACAATCGCCTCGTCTCCCACACGTCCGTCACGCGCGAGCTCACCCTCGCGCTGGAAAACTTCGACATCCCGCCTCGTCAGTTGAAGGACATCATCATCTACGGATTCAAGCGCTCCTTCTCCTATCGACCGTACGCGAAGAAGCGCGAATGGGTGCACGGGGTCATCGATTATTACGAGGCCCTGGAGAAGAAGTTCGGCGTAGCATAGGGGGTGAAGGGTGGCGCATATCCGCCTCGCGCTGGTCACCGTCGCCATCCTTTTTCTTGCCGGGTGTCCCTACAATGCAGATCATCCCCTGAGCGATCCCTCTGCCTCCCCGCTCGACCCGGCGCTCGTCGGTACGTGGCAATCGGAGGATCCCGAAACCCACGAGGTCACGACGATCACGATCCTGCCGTTCAACGATCACGAGCTCGCCGGCTTCAGCCGGGAGAGCGGGTCGGCGGACGCGGCGATCACCGCGTTCCGTCTTCTTGCCACGACGATCGGCGGGGAGAGGTTCTTGAGCATCCTGGAGCTCAGCGACGATCAGGACCAGCAGTGGTACTTCGCACGGTATCGGGTTACAGCCGGCACGTTGAGCCTGAGGCTGGTGGACGATGCGCTCTTCGAGTCCAGAAGCTTTGCCGGCGCGGACGAGCTTCGCGGCTTCCTGCATGACAATGCGGCGGACGACCGCCTCTACGGCGGCCCTGAGACCGAGGCGCCCCCCATGGTGCTGCGGCGAGTTCCGTAGCCTGCCACCGCAAGTATCGGGTGGTCCGGTTTCCGCCCGGGAGTATATTCGTCCCAGGGGGACACGACCATGACGTCGACAGAGCAATGGGAGGACGACTACGCGCGGGTGGAACGCGCCATCCATTTCATCGAAGAGCGGGCGCTCCGGCAGCCGAGTCTGGCCGAGATTGCCGAGTCGGCGGGCCTGAGCGAGTTCCATTTCCAGAGGCTCTTCAGTCGATGGGTGGGCATCAGCCCCAAGCGCTTCCTGCAGTTCCTCACCAAGGAGCACGCGCGGAGGCTCCTCGAGGAATCGCACGACGTGCTGAGCGTGACCTATGACGCCGGCCTGTCCAGCCCCGGCCGGCTCCACGAGCTGTTCGTCGTCTGTGAGGCGGTCACCCCGGGAGAGATCAAGTCGCGCGGTGAGGGGCTTTCGATCGTGTACGGCTTCCATCCCTCGCCCTTCGGCCGCTGTATGATCTCGCTGACAGAGCGCGGTATCTGCGGGCTTTCCTTCGTGCAGGAGACGGCGCCCGAATCACGCCTGGTTGCCGGCCTGTATACGCGGTGGCCCGGCGCGAGGATCGAGGAGAGCGGGGAAGCGACTTGTGCGGTCGCGAGCCGCATCTTCAGCATGCCCCCCGATCATGACCCTGCGCCGCTCCACCTCTTCATCCGTGGAACGAACTTCCAGATGCAGGTATGGCAGGCGCTGATCCGCATCCCGCTGGGCAAGGCCGTAACGTACGCCGATGTCGCCCGTCACATCGGCATGCCCACGGCAAGCCGGGCGGTGGGCAACGCCGTGGGGAGCAACCCCATCCCGTTCCTCATCCCCTGCCATCGGGTGATCAGGGCACTGGGCGAGTTCGGCAATTACGGTGAGGGTCCGCAACGGAAGAAAGCGATTCTCGGGTGGGAATCCGCGCTCACCTACGGGGAGAGCGACGCTCCCGCTCATGCGGTTTAGAGGAGGGAGAGGACGGCACCCGCGCCCGCCCTCACCCTACTTTTTAAATGCGCGGTTTTCTTAGCGAGCACCGGTGATGATGTCACCGTTTTGATTCGGGCCTTCCAGGGTCTTTCCGTCCGCCGACAGCGTGAGCGTGTCGATCCACCCGCTCCCCCAGGTCAGACGCACCTTCGTCCCGGGGCCGGGAAGCTCTTCCCACGTGCCGGTGTCAACGACGTTCAGCCCGTCGAGATGGGTCATGGTGTGGTCAGAAGTGATCAACACGGTGCCACCGTTCGGCCAGTTCCAGGAACCCAGCACGGGATTCGAGCTGCCCTGGGGCACCGACATGCAACCGACCAGCCCCGCTCCCAGGACGAGAACGAGGGCGAAAAGGGCGGGAATCTTTCCAAATTTCACGTGTTTCTCCTTCCGATTGCGCAGCGAAGCCTGCGCGTACCTGTAAAGGTAGATCGTCGGAGGGGAATATCTACACCATCGATTGTGAACGATCAGAGGAACTGCGGAACGCCGTCAACCTGGGTCACCCGCGATACCTCGAGGGTGCGCATGAGATGATGGTAGGTGGTGATGGTCGGCCGCACGAGTCCCTGCTCGAAGTTCCAGAGGCTGTTGATGTGGATCTTCGAGTCGGCCGCCGCGGTCCTGAGGCTGATCCCCATGGCGGATCGCCGTTCTCGGACGGCCGCGGAGAGTATCCGTATCATCGTGGCAGGGCGCATTTCGCTGATGTCAGGCGGATAGAGACAGCGCCCGGTTCCCACACAGTAGGGGGTCACCCCACGCGCGTCGACGAGCACGCCGTCGCACTGGAGCCGGAAGTACAGGTAGGAAAGGGTGGTGACCGTCGTGTCGCATTCGCCCCGCTCGATGCGGCCGAGGCTGTTGCGATGCAGCCCGCAATGCTCGGCGAGCTCCTCCTGGGACATGCCACACGCACGCCGACGCGCCGATATCTCTGCGCCGACCGCCCTGAGAAGTTCTCGATCTGAACACTGTCTCCTGCTCATGCGTGGATAGACCTCGAGTGTGGCACGCATCGGTGTGGCGGCGCAAGGAGGAGGTTGGCGCCCTTTTGCTTCGGTCCCGCTTGCCCTCGAGGCCCGTGGAATCTATCATTGTCGAAAAGGAGATTCCGACGATGCTGATCGCGCTTCTCACCGTGGGCTCGATCATCGGCGGCTTCGCCCTCGTCTTTCTCGTCATCTTTCCGCTCGGTCGAGGCGCGGTCTACGTTCCCAGCACCCGTGAGAAGGCGGTACTCCTTGCTGCGCTGTCGGAGGCCGGACCGGGGGAGCGCGCGGCCGATCTCGGCTCGGGTGACGGCCGCGTGGTGATCGCACTTGCCCGCCGGGGCGCGGAAGCGCACGGTTTCGAGGTCAATCCCGTCCTCGTGCTGATCGGGCGCCGCAATATCCGCCGCGCGGGCCTGAAGGGCAGGGCCTTCATCCACTGGAAGAGCTTCTGGGGCGCGGACCTCTCGGGGTTCGACGCCGTCACCCTCTTCCAGGGCCACGCGATCATGCACCGCCTGGAAGCGAAGCTGAGGAGGGAACTTGCGCGGGGCTCCCGTGTCGTGTCCGACTACTGGGGGTTCCCCGGCCTCGACACGGTGCGCGTGCAGGGGACGGTGCTCTGCTATCGGATGGGGTCATTTGCGCGTGAGGCATGAATCGGTGGGTGGACTCGCCGGCATGATGCGGGGCGCGCAGACGGTGGTCCTCAGCGGCGCAGGGGTGAGCACTGAATCCGGGATCCCGGACTACCGCGGCCCCCACGGCTCCCTGCGGTTGAGCACTCCCATGCAGTACCGTGAGTTTGCCGGCTCGGCGGAGGCGCGTCAGCGCTACTGGGCGCGCAGCGCGGCGGGCTGGGCGCGAGTGCGCGACGCCAGGCCGAACAGAGCGCACGCGGCTGTCGCCCGCCTGGAGGCGCTGGGCCTCGTCATCGGCGTGATCACGCAGAACGTCGACGGCTTGCACCGCGCCGCCGGAAGCAGACGGGTGATCGAGCTCCACGGCTCTCTTTCGGAGGTCGTGTGCATGAGCTGCGGCGGCAGGGAGGATCGCGGGCGCGTTCAGGAGCGCCTGACGGCCGCGAATCCCGCATGGAGCGCGGGGATGTTCGCAATGGCGCCCGACGGCGATGCAGTCGTACCCGCCGACCTCGTGGAGGGATTCATTGTGCCGCCCTGCGAGCTCTGCGGCGGGGTGCTCAAGCCGAACGTGGTCTTCTTCGGCGAGAACGTTCCCGCCCCCCGCGTTGCCGCGGCCACGGGGATGGTGGACTCCGCCGGTCTCCTCCTCGTCCTGGGATCATCGCTCGCAGTTTTCTCGGGTTTCCGCTTTGTGCAGAGGGTGGCGGCCGCGGGCATACCTGTCGCCATCGTGAACGAGGGTCCGACCCGCGGCGACAGCCTCGCCTCTCTCCGCATCGAAGCACGGCTCGGTGAGGTGCTCCCCGATCTCGTCGATGCGCTGTGAAGGGGATCACCCTCCCGGGCCGTTGCGCCCGCCGTGTCCGACGCGGCGCACGGCGGATACGCTTCGCGGTCGAGAAGCCGTATGCGCCCTTGCATTCCTGAAAATAATCGCTATGCTATATAGAGAGAAAGGAATACACATGAGCATAGATTCCATTTCTTCCCAGCCCCAGAGGATCAACGAAATGGTGGCCCAGCAGACCCGGGAGGTGCCGGGAGAGAGGGAGAACGACGGGGACTCGGACGACAAGTCGCTTGCCGTCGCCCGCAATTCGGCCCCCCAGCAGCTCAACCCCCAGGGAGTCGGCACGAAGATAGACCTGATGGCGTAGACACGGGGGCGCTCGGAAAGAGCGCCCCCTCTCTCCTTCCTCACCCCTCCCCGAGCCTTTTCACCGGATCCTGCATCAACCGTCGCGCTGGCATGCCGCAGACCTGCGCTGGGCTGCCCGCCTTTTTGTATTTCGCGTGCAACCGTGCATGCTGTGGGCAAAAGAGCAAAGTGGAAGGCGGGTCGGGGGATACTGGTTCATCTCCCATGACCTGACGGGCAACCACCAGTATATGTTCCCCCTGGACCTGACGCATTACATCGATATCACCGGCAAGGACGGTACCCCCAGGGGGACCATCGCCATCTACCAGGGTACGACGAAGCTGCTCCTCCACCAGGAAGCGGAAGATGCGGACAGGAACGAGGTCTGGGAGGTGTCGAGCCTCAGCTTTTTCAGCAAAGTCATGAAGCGCGACGAGCAGGGCGGGCGCTGAGGGGGGGGGGAGCTCGGTGGGCGCGCGTCACAGAGGGGTGCTATACTGCCCTGGTGCATCCCTCTGATGTGAACGTGCGCTTCTCATTGCGGAATCGCCTTTTTCTCACGTTCGCCGCTTTTCTCGTCGCGCTCGTCGTGCCGCTCGCCGCGGTCCTCGTCCTCGTGAACACGGCGTATCGCGACCTCAGCGAGATGCAATCCCATCAGATCGAGATCAGCTTCTTCATCACCGCCACCGACAGCGCCTACGACAATTTCAGCAGGTACCTGTACAACGGGGAGGAGAAGTACCGCGCGGATTTCCTCGACCAGACGGCCATGGTACAGGCCGGCATCGACCGTCTCGATCGGGAGCTTCCCGCCGTCTTCCATTACAATTTCTACGATCTTCGTTCCATGGTTTCCAGTTTCCAGGAGCTCGCGGATGAGATTCGAACGGACTACATGAGCGGAACGGCACGCATCTTCCTGGACAAGCGGATGACAGAGCTCGCCCGATTGCGGAACTACCTGAGGGCGGAGTACACGCGCCTCCTGACCTCCTACATCGTGCACGTCCAGGGCAGATCGGTCCAGCTGCGGCACTCCATCGACGCGAGCGTCGTCAGCATCGTCCTCGTGATCGGGGTCATGCTGTTCCTCGGAGCGGTGCTGGCCGCCCGTCTCTCACGCGGGATCGCGGCTCCCGTTCAGGAGCTCGCCCGCTCCCTCGCGCGGTTCTCCTCGGGTGATCTCGACGTTCCGCCCCTCGAAGTGCGCCGTTCCGACGAGATCGGCGTCGTGGTGAACGCCTTCAATACCATGACGACGGAAATCAGGGCGTACGTGGCGGCCATCAAGGGCAAGGCGGCCGTCGAAGCGGCGCTCGCCGATCAGACGCTCCGCGCCCTCCAGGCGGAGAACGCGTTGAAGCACGCGGAGATGCGCTATCTCCAGGCCCAGGTCAATCCGCATTTTCTCTACAACTCGCTCAACTCGATCCTCTCTCTCGCGCGCATCGAGTGTGCGGACCGCACGACGGAGGCCTGCGAGGACCTCGCGGTGCTTCTCCGTGCGGCACTCAGGAGCGGTCGTGCCATGGCCCGGCTCGAGGACGAGTTCGAGATAGTGCGCCACTATCTGCGCATTCAGAAGGTGCGCTTCGGCCGGCGGCTGGAGTTCGCCCTCGACCTTCCCCGCGACCTGCGGGACGTGCAGATACCCTCCATGATCGTCCAGCCCTTCGTGGAGAATGCAGTCATCCACGGCATCGAGCCGAGAGAGTCGGGGGGAACGGTGGAGGTGGAGGCGCGCCGGGACGGCTGCGGGGCGACCCTCGTCATCGTCCGCGACGACGGGGCCGGGTTCGATCCGCAGGGGACGGCGTGCAGCGATGATCAGCACGATGACGGTCAGAGAATCGGAATCGACAATGTAAGGCGGCGCCTTGCTCTCATCTTCGGGGAGGCGCGCCAGCTCGTTTCCGTGGAATCCGCTCCCGCGGCCGGGACTACCGTGCGGATTCTGATCCCCACCGGATCATGATCCGTCCCCGCCTTTTCGCGACCGCGCATAGTCCCTGGGAGACAGGCCGGTGCGCTCCTTGAAGAGCCTGCTGAAATACGCCGGGTCGCTGTAACCGACATGCCGGGCCAGCTCCTCCACGGTCATGCTCTCCGTCTCCAGGAGGAGGGCAAGCGCTCTTTCCATGCGGAGATCCGACACGTACGTGGCGAAGCTGCGCCCCATCACCTCCTTGAAAAGCCGTGAGGTGTACGATGGCGAGAGGTGGAGCCGTTCTGCGAGGTCGTCGAGGGTCATGCGATTCGCCGCGGTTTCAGAGAGGTATTCGCGGATGCGCAGCGAAGGCTCGCCACTTTCCACGGACGAGGGCGCCATCCAGTCCAGGAGGAGCTCCTCCAGAAGCCCCCGCGGATCACCCGTTGCCAGGCGCCGTGCCGTGCCACCATGCTCCGTCGGTTGCAGCGGCCCGCGTCGGCTGTCCGGATAGCGCCGCGCCTCCCGCTCCAGAGCGTAGGCGAAAGAAATGAGACGCTCACGAACCCCCTCCCTGTCCCGCTCCTCTCTCTCCCAGGCGGCGGAGAGCTCCTCCGCGGTCTGGGCCGGTGAGTGCAGATGCCCGCTGAGGAGCGAACGGATCACGTGCTCTTCCAGGCAGAGCCGCTCGGAGGGCGGGAGGAGCCCGGTCTCCCCCTGCGCGGGAGCCGTGGGGGCGCGGACCTTTCGAGACGTCCGCTCGATGCGCGCGAGCGACGCGGCCAGAACATGACGCAGCTCCTCTTCGATGACGGGCTTGAGGAGATACCCGTCGAGACCGAGGTTGACCGCCCGCTGGGCGAGTGAGAAACGGTCCAGGGCGGAGACGACGATGATGCAGGCCTCGGGGTTGATGGCCTTGAGCTGGGCCGCCGCATCCAGCCCGTTGAGCCCCGGCATGCGGATGTCGATCAGGGTGAGATGCGGGCGCATGCGGCGTGCTATCTCCACCACCTCGGTTCCCCGTTCCGCCTCGAGGATTTCCTCGAAATCGTCGCACACGGCACGGATCATCTTCCGAAGAGCAATGCGCGCAAGCTCCTCGTCGTCGGCGATCAGGAGGCGGAGCTTCACGGACGGCCGCCTTCGGGAATGTGAACGCTTCTGCCCGCGCCCTGGAGCACGAAGCTCCGATTGTCCGTCGATGAGGACTCGCTGAGGGAGAGCCGGGAGCAGTCGCCGTGCGCCTCACCGGACAGAAGGTCGAAGGCGTCGAGGAGGGACCCTGAAGCGATGAAGGTCTCGCTCAGCACCTGCTCGTCGAGCTCCACACACAGGCCGATCCGTGCCCCCCGGATGAGGCCGAGGACGTCGTTGAAGGCCGCGACGACGTGCAGCTCCTCCGCGAGGGAGACGGGAGCGCCGTAGGAGTCGTCGGTGACATAACGGAGGACGCGACCAGACGCGGAGAGGAGGTGGAACGCCTCGTCGTATTTTTCCGCGTAGATGAGCTGTGCTGCATAAGACACAATGGAAACGGAGAGATCTCCGAAGCGCGCTCGGGTCACAGGTGCAGTATAGGAGCGCTCATTTCCGCTGTCCAGCGTGAACTGAATTAGTTGCATGACCTTAATGACTTGCGGTAGGAGGACGCATGTACGGCCTCCCGGGGCTCTTTCCGACAAGAAAACACGCTTCGACGCGGGCGTTTCGGAATATCCGCCTGAGGGGAATGGGCGTATCATGGCCGCATACCGTTCATGGGAAAGGAGATCGAAGGATGAAAAAGATCGTTCTCGTGCTTCTCGTCCTCGCTGTCGCGGGGTCGGTTTTCGCCCAGTCGAAGAGCTCGGCGCCGATTCCCAAGAAGGACCAGCTCTACATCGAGGTCTCGGCAATTGGAAACAATGACTACTTCTATGATCACAAGATGGGCATGGAGATGGTGGGCAAAGAGCTCGGCGTTCGCACCGAGTACGTAGGCCCTGCCGACTACGACATGAACGCCATGGTCTCCGCGCTCGAGCAGGCCATCGCGAAGAAGCCCCAGGGCCTCGTCGTCGTCGGTTTCGAGCCATCGTTGAACGCGATCGTCGACAAGGCCGTCGCGCAGGGCATCCCCGTCGTCACCGTCGATGCCGACCTGCCCGGCTCCAAGCGTCTGGCGTTCGTCGGCACGGGCAACTACACGGCGGGGGTCGTGGGCGGGAACAAGCTCGCCTCCCTCCTCAACGGCAAGGGCAAGGTCGCCATCATGACGAAACCCGGGCAGTCCAACCTCGAGGAGAGGATCGCCGGATACAAGGCCGCGCTGGCCAACTACAAGGGCATCACGGTCGTCCAGATCGCCGACACGCAGAGCGACCCCGTCGTCGCAGCGCAGGCCGCCGCGACCCTGTTGCAGAAGTATCCCGATCTCGCAGGAATCGCCTGCGTCGAGGCAGCCGGCGGCTCGGGAGCCGCGACGGCGGTGCGCGAGGCCAAGAAGACAGGACAGGTGAAGATCGTGTCGATGGACCGCGGCAATGAGGTCCTCGACGCCATCAAGGAGGGGGTGATCTCTGCCTCCGTGGCGCAGCAGACCGCTCTCATGCCGTACTATGCCACGACGATCCTCTTCAACCTGTACAACTCGAAGGTCGCCATCACGAGCGACAACAAGGCGGCGGGCGTGCTCGGGATCCCGGCCGTCGTCGACACGGGTGCGATCGTCATCGATTCCTCGAACTACAAGTACTTCAAGCGCTGATACGCAGAATCGTTCCACGGACCCCCTCGTCGGGGCCCGTGGACAATCGGTCCCCAAAAAGGTGATTCGATGTCGGACTACATCCTTGAAGCTCGCGATATAACGAAGACGTTTCCCGGAGTGCGGGCTCTCGACGGCGTCAACCTCAGGGTGAAGCGCGGGGAGACTCATGCCGTCGTCGGGGAGAACGGCGCCGGCAAGAGCACGCTCATGCTCGTGCTCACGGGCGTCCACCGTCAGGATTCGGGGAGCATCCTCCTCGACGGTAAACCTGTCCATTTCTCCTCGTACCAGGACGCTGTCCGGCACGGCATCGCGATCGTCTATCAGGACCTGAGCATCGTGCCGTCGCTCAGCGTCGCCGAGAATATCTTCGCCAACCGGCAGCCGGTGAACGGGCTCGGATTCATCGACCATAAGGAGCTCGTCCGCAAGACGCGCGAGGCTCTGGCCCTGTTCGATCTCCAACAGATCGACCCCATGATTCCGGTGAAATCACTGGGGCACGCACTGCAGCAGGTCGTGGAAATTCTCAAGGCGATATCGACCGACCCGTCGGTCCTCATCCTCGACGAGCCCACCTCGTCGCTGACCGACGTGGAGGCGGCTCAACTCTTCCTGAACATCCGCAGGCTCACCGCGCGCGGCATCGCCTGTCTGTACATCTCCCATCACCTCTCGGAAATATTCGAGATCGCGAAGACCGTGACCATCCTCCGCGACGGACGGTTCGTATGCGACGCGGAGGTCAAGGACATCGACGAGGACTTCCTCGTCTCCAACATGGTGGGCCGAAAGATAGCCGACATCTACGGCGAACGGCCCGCGGCGGAGACATTCGGCCCCGTCCGTTTCGAGGCGCGGGGACTGCGCAGGGAGGGGGCGTTCTCCGACGTGAGCCTCTCCGTCCGTGCCGGAGAGATCATCGGCCTGTCGGGGCTCGTCGGGGCGGGGCGGACGGAGGTCGGCCGCGCCATCTTCGGCGCCGACCCCCTGGGTGCGGGGACCATGTTTCTGGACGGAAACAGGATCTCGCCGCGCTCCCCGCACGAGGCGATCGGCCTGGGCATCGGCTACCTGACCGAGGATCGAAAGACGGAGGGGCTCTACTTGGACTTCCCGATCCGCATGAACATCGCCTCCAACCGCCTGGAGCGCCTGTCCCGAGGGCCCTTCGTCAGCGAATCCCGCGTGAAGGAAGCGGCCGAGCGAGCCGTCAGGGACTATCGGATCGCCTCGGGTGCGGGGGGAAAACCCGTGCGCACATTGTCCGGCGGGAACCAGCAGAAGGTCCTGCTCGGCGTCTGGATCGGGATCGAGCCGCGGCTCCTCATCGTCGACGAACCGACGCGGGGCGTCGACGTCGGGGCCCGAAGCGAGATATACGCCTTCCTCCGCGCCCTGGCGGCGAAGGGGACGGCCATCATCATGATCTCCTCCGACCTCACGGAGATCCTGGGCTTGAGCGACCGGATCTACGTGATGAGGTCGGGGAACATCGTCGGAGAGCTGGAGGGACGGGGGGCGACCGAACAGGGCGTCATCTCCCTCGCCACCGGCGCGGCCGCAGGAGGGGTGGGCAAAGGATGAACTGGCTCAAACGAGTGACACGACAACGGGAGTTCATGATCGCCGCCATCGTGGCCGCGGTTTTCATCGGGATGAGCTTCGCATCGCCGTATTTCCTTTCCTCGGGGAACATCCTCGCGCTTTTGCTGGGTCTCTCTATCGAGGCGATCATCGCCATCGCGATGACGAACCTCATGGTCTCGGGCGGTTTCGACATGTCGGTCGGATCCATCGTGGCCTTCACGGGAGCGGCCACCGCCATGCTCATGGTGAAGGGTGTTCCCGTCGTCATCTCGGTGATCGCCGGGCTCGCCATCGGAGGGGCGGCGGGTCTTTTCAACGGGTTCATCGTTGCGAAGATCGGCGTCAACCCCTTCGTGACGACGCTGTCCTCCCTCAGCATCTTCCGCGGCCTCACCCTCATCATCACCGGGGGCAAGAACATCACGGGATTCGCTGACAGCTTCAAGGCGATCGGCCAGGCGAGCCTCTTCGGGATACAGACCCCGATCATCATCGCCTTCGTGCTCATCGTCATCGGCGACATCATGCTGCGCCATTTCCGCTTCTTCCGTCGGAACTACTACATCGGCGGCAACGAGCGTGCCGCGCGCCTCTCGGGAATCCCCGTCGACAGGATGAAGATGCTCGCCTACGTCCTCACCGGATTGTTCGCCGGCCTTGCCGGTATCGTCATGGCGGCGCGACTTGGCGCAGCGTCGGTCACGGCGGGTACGGGCCTGGAGCTGCGCGTGATGACCGCGGTGATCATCGGCGGCGCGAGCCTCCAGGGCGGGGAAGGAACAGTGCTCGGCGCCTTCCTCGGCTCCCTCCTCATGGCGCTCATCACGAACGCGTTGACGCTCCTCGGGGTCGACGTGTACTGGCAGACCTTCGTCATCGGCGCGACGCTCCTTGCCTCGGTTCTGGTGGACCAGGCGGGCAAGAAGCGGACGCAGGCAGCCGTTCCACTGACGGCGGGGCGCGTTGATGCGGACGCGCAGAAGAGGCCCTCATGACCCGATACGAGCGTGTGAAAGCAGCGCTGGATCACAGGGAACCGGACCGCGTGCCCTTCGACCTGGGAGGCTCGGTGCTCACGGGAATCAACCGGGGTGCCTACAAGAAGCTCCGTGAGCATCTCGGCCTGCCGCAGCGGGAGATCCTCATCCTCGATGCTACACAGCAGCTCGCGCGGGTGGACGAGGACGTGCTCGATCGCCTCGGCGTGGACGTGGCCTGCGTCGACCCCGAGCCTCCCGCGGGGCCGACCCTGGCCCGTCCGGCGGCGCGGGACGGTGACTACTGGCGTATGATCGACGAGTGGGGGATTTCGTGGAAGATGCCCGTCACCGGGGGGCATTACTTCGACATGACGGACCAGCCGCTGAAGGATGCTGAAAGCACGTCTGACCTCGACTCTTTCCCGTGGCCGGATCCCGTGCAGGAGGCGCGGTTTGTAAACCTGAAATCCCGGGCCGATGCCGTGGTTTTCGACGAGAAGAAGGCCTACATCCTGGGCAGGCAGTACGCGGGGATCTGGGAGACCGCACTCTGGATGTGCGGGTTCGAGAAGTTCTTCGCCGACATGATCGTGAACGAGCAATTCGCCCATGCGCTGATGCGGAAGATCACCGAGCTCAAGATGGCCTACTGGGAGAAGGCGCTGGAGACGGTGGGGTCGAACGTGCTCATCATCTCGGAGGCGGACGATCTTGCAACGCAATCGAGCCTTCTCTGCTCCCCCGAGTTGTACGAACGGATGGTCTCCCCGTACCACAAGGAGCTCTTCTCCTTCATCCGCAGGAAAGCCAAGGCGCCCGTGCACATCTTCTACCACACCTGCGGCGCGGTGAAGCCGCTCATCCCTCTGCTCATCCAAGAGGGCGTGGACGTGCTCAACCCCGTGCAGGTGAACGCATCAGGCATGGATACGAAGGAGTTGAAGAGAGAGTTCGGAAAGGACATCACCTTCTGGGGCGGCGGTGTGGACACACAACGTGTCCTGCCGTTCGGAACGCCCGCGCAGGTGCGTGACGAGGTGCGCAGACGGATCGATGACCTGGCGCCCGGTGGCGGTTTCGTCTTTGCCACCGTTCACAATGTCCAGGGCGACGTTCCCCCGGAAAACTTCATGGCGATGTGGGACGCGCTGCAGGAGTTCGGAGCGTACTGAACTCATTACCGCGACGACACGGTCGGTACCGTCGGATACAATCCAAGCTACCTCGCTTCGCGAGGTGCGTGCAGGTGCTGAATTCCGCGGGGCCGGCCCGGGGCCGGCCCCTTCTTCCCTTACGGATACACCTTGCCAGGAATCTTGTAGAGCTGCTTCTCGGGCTTCTTGCCCGCGAAGTTGTCCTTGGCAAGACTCACGATCAGCTTCGCCATGCCGTCGAAATCCTGCTGGATCGTCGCGATGAACGGGCCCTTCTTGCCGATCTCCGCCTTGGCGAAGTCGGTGCCGTCGATGCCGACGACCTTGATTTCCCCGCGTCCCGCCCTGTTGATGGCCTGGACCGCGCCGTAGGCCGGTTCGTCCCACCCTGCCCAGATGGCGGCGATGGAGCCCTTTGCGGGGTTCGCGCTGAGGAGGTCTTCCATGATCTTCCGCGCATTGTCCACGGGCCCGGGCACGTCGATGTGGATCTTCTGGCTCACGGTGATGCCGGGGTACTTCGCGAACTCGGCCGCCGCTCCTACCGCGCGCTCGCGCACACCGGGATGCGGGTCGTGGGTGAACATGACGACCTTGCCTTTGCCGCCGATGGCGGTGGCGAGAATGCGCGCGCTGCGCGCGCCGAGGTCCGTGTTGTCGGAGGTGACGTTGACGAGCACCCCGTCGGCAACGCCGGCGTCCAGCCCGAACACCGGGATGCCTGCCGCCTGGGCGGCCTTCAGCCCCTTCACCATCTGCGTGGGATCGCCCATGCCGAGCACGATCGCATCGTACTTCTGCGTCACGGCGTCCTCGATACGGGAGACGAGCAGCCCGAAGTCACCCGCGGTGTCGGAGACGGTGACCTGCCACCCCTCCTGCCCGGCGTAGAGCTGGACCTGCTTGATGGCGTACGCGGTGGTGGCGTTCGCCATGTAGGGCGTGACCACGGCGATCCGCTTTGCCCCTGCGGGCCCTGCGGCGAAAGCCGGGGCGGTGGCGACGATGGAGACGAACACCAGCGCCGCGGCACAGCGAAGCAGCATCGATTTCCTCATGAGTCCCTCCTTGTTGTGGATCCATTATCGTGGGGATCGGTTCCGGACCGACCCTCGGTATCCCTGGTTGCGAGCGCCGCGTAGCTCTGCCGCAGCGCGGGGTATAGACCGCAGAACACGCCGTAGGCGCTCTCGTACGCGCCGCGGTTGCGCGGATCCGGTCGAAACACGCGATCCTTCCTCCGGGTGATCGGAGGCAGGTATCCTTCCTGCCATCCCAGCGCCCTGGCGACGATCACGGCGACTCCTGTGAGCCCGGGCTGTCCGGCGCGATCGGCAACGGTGACCTCACAGTCGAACGCGTCCGCGAAGATCTGCGGCCACAGCGGCGAGCGCGCCCCTCCTCCCGAGAGGGAGATCGTGCGCGGCACGGAAGCGCTGCTGTGGCGCATCGCATCATGAATGCTTTTCATGGCAAAAGCGACCCCCTCCAGGACCGCCCGGTTGGTCTGCGGCCGGGTCGTTGACCGGGAAAGGCCGACGAACGCCCCGCGGGCGTTCGAGTCCCTGAAGGGCGAGCGCTCGCCGACGAGGTAGGGCAGATAGAGCAGTCCACCTGCCGCGGGCGCGGAGGCCGCCTCGCGGGTAAAGGCGTCGTAGCGATCCGCGGCCCCAGGGGCGCCGCCGAAGGCTTCGATTGCCCAATCGACATTGCCCGCCGCGAGGAGCATGGGCCCGACGTGGATGAGGGAGGCGGCATCGGGATGACGGAGGTTGAAGATGCCGGTGCGGGGATCGACACACTCGCCGGCAGTGGTTGCCGCGAGCCAGCCCGACGTGCCGAGGTAGCAGGAGAGTGCCCCCGGCACGCCGGCCCCAGCGCCGATCGTCGTGCTCCCTGCATCTCCCGCGCCGTGGAAGACCGGCGTCCCCTCCGGCAGGCCGATGAGCAGGGCGGGCTCCGAACGGAGGCCTCCGTCCACGGTGTCCGCCCGCACGACGGCGGGGAGAAGCGACCGCGGAATATCCAGCGCGTCGATGACGTCGTACGCATAGTCGCCGGTCGCGATGTCGAGGAGCCCGGTCGTGGAGAGGGTCGTGGGGTCGCTCGCCTCGCTTCCGGTGAGCTTCCAGGCGATGTAGTCGTGCGCGCCGAAGAGAAACCGTCGAATCCCGGCGAAGCTCCGAGGCTCGTTCTCCCGGAGCCAGAGGATTTTCGCGAGGAGGCTTGTCGCATCCTGAATGTTGCCGGTGCGTCGGCAAAGCTCATCAGTGCCGATGAGACGGGACACACGCTCCGCCTGCTCCCGTGCGCGGGAATCGGAGTACAGGATGGCTCTTCCCACGCGGCCGCTTCCGACGGTGATGAGGTCCTGCATCTGGCCGGTCAATCCGACGGCAATGACGCGCCGGGGGTCAGTACGCTTCACGAGGGAGGCCATGACTGCAACGCTCCCCTCCCACCACGCCTCGGGGTCCTGCTCGACGCGGTCGGCAAGGACGCTCATTGGGTAGCTGTGATTTTCCTCAGCAAGGACCCGGCCGTCGCGGTCGATCAGGGCGGCCTTCACCCCGGTGGTCCCGACGTCGAGTGCGATCAGCTCTTCCATGCGGGGCTCCCCCTGCCTGCGGTCATACGTCGGAGCAGGTCCTTCAATGCCTCGGCGCCTTTTCCTGCCGCTTCGACGAGCGCCGTGCCCACAACCGCACCATTGGCGCCCAGCGCTCTCACTGCTTCGATGTCTTTCGCGTTCCGCAGGCCGAACCCGACGGCGACAGGGAGGCCGCTTCGAGCTGCTGCCGACTTTATCATCGAAAAGCGTTCCTGCAGCGCCTCGTTCATTCCGAATGAGCTCCCCGTCTTTCCCGCGTATGACGGGACGTAGAGAAATCCCCGCGCGGAGGCGGCGATCCGCGCCACACCGTCGCGGTCTGCACCAGGAGGAATGAACCCGACAGGCTCGATCCCCAACCGGACCGCCTCCTGCGCGTACCCCGCCCATTCCTCCGCGGGCATGTCGGGAACGAGGATGGCGCGGACGGCGCTCGACGCGAAGAGCTCGAGCGTCCGTGAGGTTCCCGACGCCCGTAAACATTCGTAGTACAGGAGCCCGACCGCGGCCATGCCGTACGCGGATGCCGCGTCGGCACCCAGCGCCAGCGCGGTCTGAAGGTCCATCCCCGCACGCCCCACCGTGGACATCGCCTCCTCGATGATCCTTCCATCGAGCCCCGCGGCGGCCGGAGGGATCCCGATCTCCAGGATGCGAAAACCGGCGGCAGACATTTCTTTCGCCGCGGCAAGGTAGTCCTTCTCCCCCGGGTAGCCTGCGGGGAGGTACCCCACCAGGGTGATGCGTCCTTCAACGGCGTCCGCGCTGAACGCCTCGCTGGGAAGCCTCATGCCTTGCGCTTCGCGAGGCTGGAGAGGAGAACGGCGAGCACGATGATGACCCCCGTGAGTATGGATTGCACGTAGCTGTTCACCCCGAGGATGTTGAGCCCGTTGCCCAGGACCCCCATGACGAGGACCCCGAGGAGCGTACCGCCTATGTGAGCCTCCCCTTCGCGGAACACGGTCATGCCGAGGAAAACAGCGGCCGCCGCATTGAGCATGAACGGATTGCCCGCCTGGGGATGTGCGGAAGCAAGTCGGCTGGTGAGCACGATGCCGCCGAACGCCGCGGTGACCCCCGAGATCCCGAAGGCGACCAGGCGGAGCATGCGTGCGTTGATGCCGGAGAGAAACGTCGCTTCGGGGTTGCCTCCGATCGCGTACAGCCGTCGGCCGAAGACCATCTGCTCCAGGAGGACCCAGGTCAGAACGAGGATGATGATCATGAAGAGGACCGAGACGGGAAGGGGACCGATATTGGCCTGGCCGAGCCAGAGGAACGAATCCGGCAGGCCGAACACGGTGACCCCGCTGGAGACGAGGAGAGCGACCCCGCCGAAGGCGGTCATGGTGGCGAGCGTCGCGACGAAAGCGGACAGTCCGCCGAAGGCGACAAGCACGCCGTTCAGGAGTCCGCAGATGCCGCCCAGGGCGAGGCCTGCCGCGATGCTCACCGGCACGCTGACGCCCGCCTTCATGAGGAGCGCGACGATGATCCCCACGAGGCTTGCCAGGGAGCCGACGGAGAGGTCGAAATCGCCCGTCACCATCACGATCGTCACGCCGGCGGACACTATGGCGAGGGTCGCCACCTGCTCGATGACGTTGCGCAGGTTCCCCCACGTGGGGAAGACGGCGGGGCGCAGGATGGCGAAAACGCACAGGAGCACAAGGAAGCCGAGGATCGTCCCCCACTTTTTCAGGAACTGGGAGACGCCTCCCGTGCCGTGCTCGATCGATGTCATGTCACGTTCCTCCCGTAGCAGAGTGTGAGAAGCTTTTCCTCGTCCAGCCCCTTGTTCTCCACGATCGCGAGCTGGCGCCCCTCGTGCAGCACGAGGATGCGGTCGGCGAGTCCGACGAGCTCGGAGAAATCCGACGAGGCAAGGAGAATGCCGCTCCCCCGGCTCGCGAGCTCCCGTATCACCGAATAGATCTCGTAACGGGCCCCGACGTCGACCCCGCGCGTCGGCTCGTCCAGCATGAAGACGCGGGGCTGACCGAGCATGTATTTGGCGATCACCACCTTCTGCTGGTTTCCCCCCGACAGGGTGGCAACCGGGTTGGCGTAGTCCGCGGCGCGCAGGTTCACCGCGGCCCCCTGCTCCCGTGAGGCGGCGCGCGCCCGCCGCCTGTCGAGAAATGCGCCCCGGGAAAGTGAGCGAAGATGCACCAGCGCGATGTTCTCCGCGATGGATCGGTTCAGCACGAGGCCCTGGCTCCGCCTCTCCTCGGGCACGCAGGCCACCCCGCGTCGGATGGACTGCGCGGGAGACCGGGGGTGAAACGGCTTTCCCTCCATCGTCATCGATCCTGAGGACGCCGGGGCCGCGCCGAAGAGCGTCCGCAGGAGCTCCGATCTCCCCGAGCCCACGAGCCCCGCGATGCCGAGGATTTCCCCGCGCAGCAGGCCGAACGTGACGTCCCGGATCCCCCTGCCGCACAGATCCTTGACGGCGAGGATCGGCACCCCGTCGGCGGGAGTGCCGACGCGGGGGGGAAAGAGCGCGCTCATGTCACGCCCGGTCATCATGGCTATCAACCTGCCCCTGTCGGTGTCCGCCGTTCTCACCGTCCCGATGACCAGGCCGCCCCGCATGACGCTGATGCGGTCGGTGAGGGAGAGGATCTCCCCCAGGGCGTGGCTCACGTAGACGACGGTGGCGCCGGTCTCCTTCAGGGTGCGTACGACCCGGAAGAGCGATGCTTTCTCCACGTCGCTCAGCGACGTGGTGGGCTCGTCCATGAAGTAAACCGACGCTGATTCGGCGAAGGCGCGCGCGATTGCGACCATGGACCTCTGCACCGTGCTGAGCTTCGCCACCGGCACGTTCACCGGCAGGCTCGCCCCAAGCCGGGAGAGGATCGCCGCGGCTCGCGTGCGCAGCGTCTTCCAGGAGATGGTCCCCCACGGGGTGCGGGGATAGGGGTGGCCGAGGAAGATGTTCTCCGCCGCGCTCTGGAACTCGATGAGGTTCAACTCCTGATGGATGAAGGACAGTCCGCCGCGCCGCGCGTCGTGGGAGGAACGGATCGCCACGTCCCTGCCGCGAACGCGGATGTGTCCCGCGTCGGCCCGGACAACACCGGCGAGGATCTTGATGAGCGTCGATTTGCCGGCCCCGTTCTCCCCGATGAGGCCGTGGATCTCCCCGGCACGGAAATCGAGATCGACACCGGCGAGCACGCGGATCCCCGGGTACTCCTTGCGGATGCCCCGCAGCTCGAGGACCGTCTCTGGTCCGCTCATGAATCCTCCTCCCAGAACGACGACGTGAAGAGGTGCGCTGCCGGGTCGGTGAGTCGCGCCTTGGGAATGCCATAGGTGCTGACGTTGCTGCTCCCCGACTGCCGGATGGAGAGGAACACACGGCCTGTCCTGATGTACGCCTCATCGTAGAGCACGGCGGTCCGGGAAAGGTCGAAGCTGGCGCGCAGGGAGAGCAGCGCCGGGGTGCCCACCGTGTCACCGAGGGCGGCGGCCTCTTTTTTCGCCAGTGCAATGGGCAGCACGATCTCACGCCCCTCCACGACCCCGCCGCACGCGCTGCCCAGGCGCGCGTAGAGGGAGTCGCTGTCGGAGAGCTCTCTGATCAGTGCCTTGAACCGTGCGGACAGGTAGGAGCGCTGGAAAATCACCGGTTGGTCCCCGACGAGCCGCACGCGCGTCACGCAGCAGCATCTGCGCGCCCCGCCGCCGATCAACGCGAGCACGCGGGGGTCCTCCACCTCGTAGTCCCTGTTGACGATACGTGTGACGATCCTCGCTTCGTCCGGCCGCATGCTGTCGGAGAACCCGCGCAGGCGCAGGTCGCGTCCGCGCTTGGACCCCGAGGCGACGAAGGTTCCCACACCATGGGCGATCCTGAGAAGTCCTTCACCCTCCAGAACGGAGAGCGCCTGGCGCACCGTCATCACCGTGGTGTCGAAAATCGCGGCGAGCTCCTTCTGGCTGGGCAGCGCCCCGCCGGCGGGATAGTCACCCTTCCTGATCCGCTCCCGCAGGGTCCCCGCGATGCTGATGTAGCGCGGTCCTCTCACTCCGTTGTCCCCACCTCGCCGACGAGAGATATAGAACTCTATAATTCATTCTACGGCAGAGGCGGAGCTCGGTCAAGGGGGGGCCGCAGGAATGGCCGGAGGCTGTGCGGCGATGACAAATCTGCCTCGGGTGGGGTGGGGAGCTCAGAGGATGATGATGGGCGGCACGGCCGGTACTGTCGGGCACGTGCCCGGCTACCTCGCTTCACGCGGTATTACACGAAATATCCCATCGTCGTGTAAAAGGCGAGGTTGGTCTGCCGTGGATCGAGCCTTCCGTACTGGACAACGACGGGTTGATCGGAGACGAGCTTCACGGCGTACTGGGTCGAAAGCGGCACCGTGAAACCGATGTCGCTGGCACGGTCCATGCGGAAGCAGCGGACCCGCTCGGCCTCCACCCTCAGGGGCGGCAGACTCTCCGGGGCGCGGTCCGTGAAATACAGCGTCAACGCGACCGTGGCGTCCAGCCGTCCGGTGTTGAGGACGATGATCGATTCATGTCCCTTCAGCAAGGAATCGCCTGCCGGTGGGAGCTCGGTATCGGGGAAGACCCAGACCTTTTTCCCGAGAGCGTTCTTCATGCCGCCCCCTCAGACCGCGATCTCGTGGATCGTATCGATCGGATTGGAGAGGAGCTCCGCCCTGTCCTTGCGGATGACGATACCCGTCTCCCAGCGGATCCCGAAGGTCGGCGTGGAAACGAACGTGTCGACCTGGAACGTCATGTTCTGGCGCAGCGGGTACGTGGAGTTGCTCTCCATCCAGGGCGCCTCCACCTCGATGAGCCCCGTGCCGTGGCAGGGACCGTAGATGTAGCAGTCGAAGAACCCGCGCGCTTTGAAAAGCTCCACGAACCTGGTGGCAACGTCCGACGCCATCACCCCCGCCTTCAACTGGGCATAGGTCCAGCGGTGCGCCTCCAGGCCGAACTCGACGACCTCGCGCTTCCGACCGGTAAGGGGGCCCATGCTGACGGGGATCCCGATGCTGGGCGAGTATCCTTCCACCTTGGCGGAGAGGTTGAGCTGGACGATGTCACCCTTTTCAATGACGCGATAGGTGGGCCGGGAAATCGCGTGACGCGTGGATTTCTCGCTGAAGACGTACATCGGAAGCCCCTCGTACTCCGCGCCGTTCTCGTAGATGCTCTTCTGCGCGATGCCGACGAGGGAGAGCTCCGTCATGCCCGGCCTGATCTGTTTCATGACGTCCCGCGTGGCGATCTCCGTGATGCGAAGCCCTTCACGGATGCAGGCGAGCTCGTTCTCCGACTTCACGCCGCGCAGCTCTATCATGATGTCGTCGGCCCGCACGATCTGGGCCTCGGGGAAGCACTCCTTCAGCGCCTCGATCTGGACGATGCTGGTCACGAGGTAGCCGCCGATGCCGATCTTCAGGTTCCTGCCCTTCACGCCGAGGAAGGAGAACACGTCGGCGTACGTCGAGGCCTGGAGCTCGGGGTAGGAAGGGTCGGCCGATTCGCGGTAGGCCATCATCTGGAAGATGTCCTGGATCACGCTCCTGTCGGTCGCGAACTTCATGCTCTCCGGCCCGACCATGATGGCGCACTTTCCCGACGGGGCGATCGCCACGCCCGCCGTTTCGAACAGCGGCCAGAAATTGCTGAAATAGCGGACGTTGGAATAGTCGGCTTCGGTGGAGTTGACCACGAGGACATCCAGGCCGTGCGCCGCTGCCAGCGCTGCCGCCTTCTTCACCCTTTCGCGATACTCAGCCTCCGGGATGCTCACGCGCTTTTCCATCGCAACCTCCTCTGCAAAGTACGAATTGCCATCGTTGTCGGGAACGAGTGACATTCTATCCATTTCAGAAGCATTGTCAACAGAAACCCGCGCACGAACAGGTGAGGGGAAGATCGGCTTTGTGCGGCCGCCGGGGAAAGCGGCGCTTCCTAATGCCGGCTCAGGACCCTCGCGATCGACGCTTCCATGCTCTTTGCGGCGTCGGGAGTGAGCAGTCCCGCCTCCAGCGCGAACCGCATCGTCGACCCGCCGGGAAGGAGCTTGACGTTGCCTTTCGCCTTCTCGGCGTGGTACCCGTCGGATTCAGCGGTGGCGGGCAGGGCGAGCCCTATACAATCCTGATCCACTGTGCGGCTGATCCAGCGCACCGCGTGGTCCAGCGTGTCCAGCTTGTGCCCGATGTAGCTCGCACACCCGTCGGGGTGGACCATCATGCTGCGCCCCCAGCCCTCGGTGTCCGCCGTATAGGTGAGCATCATGACGACTTCAGGATCGAAGGGGAGGCCCGGCTTCAGGATCTCGTGACGCGACGGGTCCTCGGCGAGCTGCTTCAGGAAATCGGTGTACCCCACGGGCGGATGGATGGTCGGGGCGACGTTCGTGCGCACCCTGACCGTTTGCGGCGTGCAGGGTGCAGAGTAGACGAGACGGCTGTTGTCGACGGGACGGAAGTTGACGTGGACGAGGTACATCAGCTCCATCGGGCCCCGCATGAGGTTTTCGATTTCCATTCCGACGGAGAGGATGGATCGCGCGGCGCGCAGTGTGACGCGCGGTCGGGCAGCGTAGTCGCAGCCGAATGCCACGGTGTGGTGGTACTGCCCGCCGACGGAGAGGAAAGCCCCCTCGGGATCGTCGCCGGCTTCCAGGAAAGCCGATTCGTACGGCGCATTGGGCAGCTCTCCGTGCAGGGGATGGGCATCCCCGGGGCCGGGGTTTCCCATGGCGGTTGCACCGCAGTGGATGAGGAAGGCGCCGTAGTTCAGGAGATACTCATGGGTGCGGCGCGGCTCCGCAAACCGCGACTGCATCGTGAGCCGCCGTCCGTCGAACCGCGCGTCCCAGACCTGCTGGCCGTGGAAGGGGAGCACGATGATTTCTCCCCGCCCGTTACGCATCCGCAGGGCCTCGACCCCGCTGTCGTAGCGGAACGTGCTCGCGACGAGCTCCCCGTGCTCCACCAGCGTCCGTTCCTTATCGCCGAAATACTCCGGGCGCAGCAGGATCCGCGTTTCGTTACTCATGCTCATCTCCTCAGAACCTGCTCACCGTCTGCAGCGGCACGGGCGGGTAGACCTGACCCGGCACGGGCGGCATCGAGTTGTACAGCCAGTCGATCTGCGCCACACCGCAGCGGATTCCAGCGAACCGCTGCATCCCCACGTAGCGCCCCCGCATCAACGCGTCTTCCATCTTGAGCGTCATGCCGAACAGGGCGAGGCTCGCCCCCCCGGGGATCTCTTCAAGGTCGGCGCCGTAGACGATGGGAGAGAAGATGATCCTGTCCCGGGAGGCAGCCTGGGCCTGGAGGACGGGGATGATGCGGGGGTAGCCGTCGGCGGCGACGTACGAGGCGAACTTGAGGTTCCCCATGCCGCTCATGAGCCCGCGCGTCCACGGGTTGAGCGCTACGCAGGACCTGACGGGCCCCGTGAGCGCGCGCGCGGTTGCCGTGACGACGGAAGCGGTGACGACAGCTCCCATGGGGAGGTCGTGCCTCCCGCTCTGCTCGACGAGATCCAGGTAGTACACGGTATGGATGCCGAAGTAGGAGTTGTAGCGGAACAGCGGCTCGTTGTTGTACGCCTCGTACTCAGGGCCCGCCTTCTGCGTGTGCGTGAAGGTGGCTGTGCCATGCCACAGCTGCTTCTGCAGCGACATGACGAGGAACCCGGTGCGCGGATTGCGCCGCACGTGCTCCTTGCTCAGGCCCTCGGTGAACTGGCCGAAGGTGAGCTGCGCCGGTCCCGCCGCGCGGAGGCTGGAGAGGAGCGTCATGTGCGGCAGCCCTTCGTCGTTCACCGTCGCGAGGATGCCGACCTTCATCGCGGGGGCAAGTCCCTCGATGTCCGTATCGGAAAACGTTGTCACCGTGTCCCTCATGTCGTGCTCCCTTCCTGTTCAGCCCTCGCCGCGCCCGTAACGGTGACGAGCCGCGGATCGATGCCGGACGCCCGCGCCTCGTCGCCCAGCAGGGCGAGCTCGTTCCGGCTCATGAGCGGGGTCTGGGCGAGCTGCCAGGGGATGCCCAGCCGTGCGTACTGGTCCCGGCAGAGGTTGTTGAACGCGCACAGCTCCCACCGCTCGACAGCACCGTCGAGGTGTTCTGCGATGAACGCGCCGATGGCCCGCAGGTTCCTTCCCGTGGCGGTCATGCCCGGAATCAGCGGCGTGCGGATCCACAGCCGCGGGCCGCCCGTCGCGTGCATCGAGGTGATCCTCCTGAGATTGCTGAGGATGACGTCGTTCTCCCGGGAAGTGAAAGCCCGGTGCGCCGACGGATCCATCAGCTTCAGGTCGTAGAGGATCAGGTCGACGTCGTCGACAATCGAAGCCAGGCTCGACTCCGAAGCGAACCCGCACGTGTCCACCGCGGTGGACACACCGTGTGCCTTCAGCGCGCGCAGCACTGCGGCGGTGAAGGCCGGCTGCGCCAGGGGCTCTCCTCCGGAGAGCGTCACGCCGCCACCCGATCGCTCGTAGTAGGCGCGGTCCTTCAACAATTCACCGACGAGCTCGTCGACGCCCACCCGCCGGCCCACGACCTGAAGGGCATTGGACGGGCAGTCCTCCGCGCAGCGCCCGCAGCCCTGGCAGCGCGAGCGGTCGATGCGCACGCCGCCGCTCGCGTCGAACGAAAGACACCCGCGGGGGCAGGAGGCGGCGCACGACCTGCAGCCCATGCAGCGAGCGGAAAACCATTGCAGCTCGGGCGTGCCGGAAATACTTTCGAGGTTGTGA
>PLNO01000386.1 GCA_003141795.1 Spirochaetaceae bacterium
CACTGTGGGTTCTCCTGGGAAGGACGTGCCATGGAGATGCCCCCACTGTCAAGGCATGCCGGGCGGGCCGCGACGCGCGCGACGGGCCGCAATGCGCGTCCCGCGGGGACGCACGCGTCACAGCTCGCCGCCGAGCACGATCTGGGACGCCTCGAAGTACGAGGGCCCGAGCCGTCGCAGAACGTCGGCCACCTCGCGTTCATCCCCCTCGATGCCGAGCGCCGCGAAGTTCTTGTCCCCGCGCGCCCCCAGCTGGAGGTCGACGACGTTCACCCCCCGCGAGGCAAGCGCGGAGAGCAGCACCAGGACGACGCCGGGCCTGTTCGCATGGACCGCGACGATCATGTGTCGGGAGATCGGGATGGGCAGCCACACACCGTCGACCTCCAGGAGGTACGCCGCGGAAGGCTTGAGCGGGGGGAGGTGCATCCGCACCTCGGGCTCGATGCGGATGAAGCGGTCCCCGGCCGTGCCCAGAACGAACTCGACCGCCTCCCTGATGCGGTCGGCCGATCCGACCAGCGTCAGGTACGCCGTGGCCGTGCCGTCCTGCAGCGAGTTCAGCCATGCCGTCTCGACGTTGATCTCTTCCGAGGCCAGAGTGTTGAGGAGCACGGCAAGGGTACCGGGCAGGTCCTTGTGGTGGGAGAAGAGGCAGACGATCTCCCCACCCTCGTAGGCCGGCATCCTGTCGGAGATCGTGATGGAGCGCTCCTCTTTGCGGACGCGCAACGCGGGGAAGCCCCCGAGTGAAACCGATTCGGGAAACTCCTTCGTCAGCGCTCTGAACTCCCCGCCGAAGGAGAGGTGGGGCATCTCCAGCCTCTTCTCCCGGGCGAAGCGATGGTTGAGCATCTCCATGCCGAGATTGAGGAGGCGGAAGGAGGTTTCGTCGCGCTGCCGCAGCGGCCTCTTCTCGGGGATCCCCCGGGAGAAGGACACGTAGTAGCGGTAACCTGCGGCCTGCACCGCATCGATTCCCGCCGCATAGTCCCTGCCCAGATCGTCGATGCTGTGGGTATCCGTGCCGATGGCGACAGGAATGCCCAGCGCGTGCGCCCTGCGGAGGATCTCGGAGTGCGGGTAGATGCCCACGCCCTTGCGAAGACCCTGGAGGTTCACGTCGATGGCGAGGTTGCGTTCGGCGATCATCTCCAGGAGCGTGAACAGGCGCCGCGCCGTTTCACTGTCGGCGCCGTCCAGGTCGGAAAAGCACGAGGGCAACGGTGCATGGAGCTTCGGCAGGTCGAGGTGGCCGACCACGGAGATCATCTGCCAGCTGGCGTCCACCATCTCAATCACCTCGTCGAAATAGGCGGCCCAGAACGGCTCGATCCCTCCCCGCTCCCGGATGAGCTCCTGGGTGTCCTCGGGGGAGCCGTCGTAGGGGATGCCGTTGGGAGCGAAGTGGACCGAGGAGACGACGAAATCCATGCCGTAGGCCTGGAAGAGCTTCGCCCTGTTCCACTGCAGGCCGAGCCCTTCTCCGAGCCATTCGAGCTCCACGCCGCAACGGATGTGGATCCGCCCCGCGTAACGTTCGCGCAGCTCCTTCATGCGGCCGGCATAGTCGAAATACGATGCGTCCCCGCGGATGAACTTCACGTCGGTGGCCCGCTCGCTCGCGTAGCGGAACCGCGTGAGCCGCGGCGTATGGATGACGAAGGTAAGGGACGGGAAGCCCAGCGAGAGGGCGCGGTCGACCACGGCGCCGAGATCGTCGATGCCGTGTTTGACGTGGTCCGATCCCGTGCCGACATGGATGCCGTGGGTCTCCCAGATGAAGGGCTGCGCGTGCATGGAGCCCAGTATACCCAAAGTCAGGCGAACGATCCAACTTGAATGCGGCACCGGATTATTCTATCTTGGAGGCATGGACAGCCGCGAGATCATGAACAGGGTCGGGGCCATCATCGAGGCCCACGGCACCGGAGTGCTCGCCACGGTGGATGAAAACGGAGCTCCCCACCTTCGGTGGCTCACTCCTGCGCTCTTGAGGGAGAGACCGGGCGCCCTGTATGCCATCACGGCGCCGCGTTTTGCGAAGGTGGTGCAGGTGCGCGCGCACCCGCGCGTCGAATGGATGTTCCAGACCCCCACCCTGGACGAGGTGATCAGCGTCCGCGGCCCCATCAACGTCGTGGAGAACCCGTCCCTGCGCGCGGAAGTGCTCGAGGTGCTCGGTCCCCGCCTGGGCACCTTTTGGAAGCTCGCGCACGACTCCCGTGACCTCGTCGTGCTGGAGACGGTGGTGGAGGAAGCGACCCGGTTCCTGCCCGTGGATGGCAGGAAAGACGTGGTCCAATTCTGAAGGGGAGGCACGCAGACATGGCCAGCGGGAAGAAAGAGCGTGGTGACGCTCAGTTCGAGCGGGACCTCCTGGGAAAGATGCTGCTCATCCGTCGTTTCGAGGAGAAGGCCGCGCAGATGTACGGCTTGAAGAAGATCGGCGGTTTCTGCCACCTCTACATCGGGCAGGAGGCGGCGGGGGTGGGCGCCATCAGCACCCTTGACTTGAGCCGCGACTACACGGTGGGCGCCTATCGCGACCACGGGTACGCCCTCGCCTGCGGAATGGACCCCAAGCTTCTCATGGCGGAGCTCTTCGGCAAGGCGACAGGCGTGTCGAAGGGAAAGGGCGGGTCGATGCACTTCTTCGACGCCGCGCGGCACATGCTGGGCGGCAACGGCATCGTCGGCGCCCAGATCCCCATCGCCACGGGGGTCGCGCTGAAGAGCCGTTACCGCAAGGACGGCGGCGTGGTGCTCTGCTGGTTCGGCGACGGCGCCATCCACCAGGGCTCCTTCCACGAGAGCCTCAACATGGCCAAGATCTGGAAGCTGCCCGTCATCTATATCTGTGAAAACAACCAATATGGCATGGGGACGGACTTCCGCCGTGTCTCCTCCGTGGTTGATTTCGTCGTCATGGGAGAATCCTACGGCATCCCCGGCAAGCAGGTGAACGGCATGGACGTGGTGGAAGTCTACAACGACGTGAAGGAAGCGGTGGAGCGCGTCCGCGCGGAGGCCACCCCGCTTTTCCTGGAGATCAAGACCTACCGCTACCGCGGCCATTCGATGAGTGACCCCGCGAAGTACCGCACGCCGGAAGAGCTGGAGAGCTACAAGAAGCAGGACCCCATCCTCATCCTCAAGTCACGGATGGAGGAGTCGGGGTCGCTCACCGAGGATCAGTACGCGGCCATGGACGGCGCGGTCAAACAGATCTGCGACGACGCCGTGAAGTTCGCGGAGGAAAGCCCCGAGCCCGACCCCTCCGCGCTGTACGAGGATGTTCTCGCATGAGTGTCATCACGATTCGCGAAGCCCTGCGTTCTGCGATGGACGAGGAGATGGCGCGTGACGACGCGGTCATCCTCCTGGGGGAAGAAGTCGGACAGTACAACGGCGCCTATAAGATCAGCCAGGGCCTCCTGGAGAAGTACGGCCCCGAGCGCGTCATGGACACCCCCATCTCCGAGGAGGGGTTCACCGGCATCGGGATCGGAGCCGCCATGGCCGGGCTGCGCCCCATCGTGGAGTGGATGACGCTGAACTTCTCCCTCCAGGCCATGGACCAGGTGATCAGCAACGCGGCGAAGATACGCTACATGTCCGGCGGACAGTTCACCGTCCCCATAGTGTTCCGGGGCCCCAACGGTCCTGCGGAGTTCCTCGGCGCGCAGCATTCCCAGGCCCTGCAATCGCTGTACGCGCATTTCCCCGGCCTCAAGGTCGTTGCGCCGTCGACCCCCGCAGACGCAAAGGGTCTGCTCAAGTCCTCCATCCGGGACGACAACCCCGTGATCTTCCTCGAATCGGAGATGATGTACGCGCTGAAGGGCGAGGTCCCCGACGGCGAGCACCTCGTTCCCCTGGGCGTAGCGGAGGTGAAGCGCGCGGGCAAGGACGTGACGATCGTCAGCTTTTCCAAGCCCCTCCATATGTGCCTGGACGCCGCCGAATCCCTCTCGGCGCTGGGCATTGACGCGGAGGTCGTGGACCTGCGCACCATACGGCCCCTCGACGAGCAGACCGTCTACGAATCCGTGAGGAAGACGAACAGATGCGTGGTGGTCGACGAAGCGATGCCATTCGCGAGCGTCGGTTCGCACGTGGCGTGGCTCGTGTCCCACAACTGCTTCGACGACCTGGACTCGGCGGTGGAGCTCGTTTCGGGAGAGGACGTGCCGATGCCCTACAACCACTCCCTGGAGCTGGCGGCCCAGCCGTCCATAGCCAAAATAGTCGATGCGGTGAAAAGAGCCATGTATGCCTGAGAAAGTCCTCATGATCGCGCTGTCCCCCACGATGGAGACGGGAACCCTCGCACGGTGGAGGAAGAAGGAAGGCGACACGGTCGCAAGCGGTGACGTGCTCTGCGAGGTGGAGACGGACAAGGCCACGATGGACTACGAGTCCGGCGTGGAAGGCACGCTGCTGAAGATCCTGCTCCCGGAGGGCGGTCAGGCGAAAGTCGGAGACATCATCGCGGTAGTCGGAAAGCCCGGAGAAGACATCAGCGGGCTCCTTGCCGACAGCGCGGCGGTGCGCCCGGCGACGGGAGCAGCTCCCGCTGCCGCCGCTCCTGCCCCCGCGGCGCGTGGACCTGTCCCTGTTTCCGCCCCAGCCCCCGCCGGACCACGCACGCCCGCACCCGTGACCGGAAGGATCAAGTCCTCGCCGCTCGCCCGGCGCCTTGCGGAGGAGAAGGGCATAGACCTTCGGGCCGTCTCAGGGTCCGGGCCCAGCGGCAGGGTCGTGAAACGTGATCTGGACGCGGCTCCAACCGCAGCCGTCCCCTCCGCGCAGCGCGCCCCTGCGGCGCCCCTGCAGCCCGGGCCGGGGGACACGGTCGTGCCCGTATCGCGCATGCGCCAGATCATCGCCAGGCGTCTTGCGGAGTCCAAGTTCAGCGCGCCCCATTTCTACCTCACCGTGGCAGTCGGCATGGACAGGCTCCTGGAGTCCCGCGCCCGCATGAACGAAGGACGGGAGAAGAAGCTGTCGGTGAACGCCTTTCTCATGGCGATCGCGGGCAGGATCCTCGCCCGGCATCCGCAGGTCAATTCGACCTGGAACGGCGATACCCTCATCGTCCACGGGAGCGCCGACGTCGGGCTTGCCGTGGCGCTCCCCGAGGGGCTCATCACGCCGCTGGTCCGCGACTGTGGCCGCAAGGGCATCGTGGCCATCGACACGGAGCTCGCCGATCTCGTCGCCCGGGCGCGGACGGGCAAGCTCGCGCCGGAGGAATACACCGGGGCGACCTTCACCATCAGCAGCCTGGGAACGGCGGGAATCGACGAATTCACCGCTATCATCAACCCGCCCGGATCAGCTATTCTCGCGGTGGGCGCCGTGCGCAAGGAGCCCGTGGTGGAGGCAGGGGACGCGATCGTCGTGCGGCAGCGCATGCGGGTCACCCTCTCCTGCGATCATCGCGTCATCGACGGCGCTGTGGGCGCCGCTTTTCTCAGGGAGCTCGCGGACGCTCTGGAAAATCCCCTGCTCGCGCTCGCCTGAATCGTTTTTTTACTTATACGGAGGATTGACATGGCTGGCTTCGACTACGACGTGCTCATCATCGGCTCGGGACCCGGCGGATACGTCGCCGGCATCCGCGCCGCCCAGCTCGGCCTCAAGGCCGCGGTCATCGAACGCGACAAGGTGGGCGGTGTGTGCCTCAACATCGGCTGCATCCCGTCCAAGGCGCTCATCCACCAGGCGGAGCTCTACAACGGCCTGCCCGCGCTCAAGGAGCTGGGGATCAGCGTGGACACCAAGGGCTTCGACTACACCAAGGTGTTCGACAAGTCGCGCAAGGCCGCCGACACCCTCTCCAAGGGCGTGCAGTTCCTCTTGAAGAAGAACAAGGTGGAAACGATCGTCGGGGACGCCGTGCTCTCGGGGAAGAACGAGGTGACGCTGAAGGACGGCAAGAAGGTCACGGGGAAGAACATCATCATCGCCACGGGCTCCCGGCCGAAGGTCATCCCCGGATTCGAGTTCGACGAGGACAGGGTGCTCTCCTCCACCGGTGCGCTGATGCTCAAGAAGCTCCCCAAAAAGATCGTCATCCTCGGCGCGGGTGCCATCGGCGTGGAGTTCAGCCACGTGATGAACGCCTTCGGCGTGGAGGTGCACCTCGTCGAAATGATGGACCGCATCCTTCCGATAGAAGACGCGGAGGTCACGCAGGTGCTCGCCCGCGCATTCCAGAAGCGCGGCATCCAGATGTATACGGGTACCAAGGCCTCGTCGATGAAGAAGACCGCCACTTCGGTGAGCGTCGTTCTGGAGGACAAGGCGGGCGCCAAAAAGACGATCGACGCCGACCAGATCCTCGTGGCCATCGGCCGTACGTGCAACACGGACGGCATAGGCCTGGAGAAGCTCGGGATCGCCACGGAGAGGGGATTCATCCCCGTGGGTGACTACAACGAAACGAAGGTCCCCGGAATCTACGCCATCGGAGACGTCATCGCCACTCCGCTCCTCGCCCATGTCGCCATGAAGGAGGGAGAGATGACGGTGGAGCACATCGCCGGGCGCAAAGTCGAGCCGCGCCTCGACCCGCTCTCCCTGCCCGGAGGCACGTACTGCGAGCCTCAGGTGGCGAGCTTCGGGCTCACCGAGTGGAAGGCCGTGGAGAAAAAAATTCCCTTTGCGAAGGCGAGCTTCCCGTACCGCGGTGCGGGCAAGTCGGTGGCGATCGAGCAGTCCGAAGGGTTCGTGAAGATCATCTACGATCCGAAGACCAAGGAGATCCTCGGCGCCCACGTCGTGGGGGCCGACGCCACCGAGCTCATCCACGAGATCCTGCTCGCCCGTACGGCGGAGCTCCTCCCCGAGGACATCGCGACGATGATCCACGCGCACCCCACCCTGTCGGAGGCGGTCATGGAGTCCATGCGCACCGTGGAGGGATGGGCGATCCATGCGTGAGAAGGCGCTTGACGTTGAAAGCACGTTTCGCTATGTTCCCTGCATGCTGAAGAGCAGCGTGAGCACAATGACAGCAAATCGCTCTGCATGGTGGTGGTTCTGGGCGTAGCCGGAACCATGCCTGTGTAGCGCACACAGAGGCGCAGGTTCCGGCGATAATCGCCGGGCCTGCGACTTTTTTTTATGAAAGCCGTGGTGCCTGTTGTACAGGTGCCGCGGTTTTTTTTGCTTCGAGGAGGAAGAGGATGGTACAAACCGCGGTGACGATCCGCACGATGAACGGGGAGCGCTTCACACCGCTGTCCCTGGCGAAGAAGCTCGGCGCGAAGGCGCTGCTGGAAAGCGCATCGTTCCAGAGGGGGCGGGAGCGCTACTCTTTCCTCCTCCTCAAGGAGGCGTTCCGCGTCTACCAGCGGGGGGACCAGTACTTCATGGATCGGGACGGAACGACGCTTACGCTGAAGACACGGGGGAAGGACATCCTGGACGTCTGCGCGCATTTCAGCGGGCAGCACGACGGCAGGTCGGATCCTTTTCCGCTCCCCACGGGCGGGCTCGGCTACCTCTCCTACGAGTACTGCCGACGGTTCGATACGATACATCTGAAGGATCGCAACGATCCGCTGGGCCTCCCCGAGGCGATGTTCCTCTTCGGGAGCGTCTTCCTCGTGTTCGATCACTATACCGACACCATAGCGCTCGTGGGCGTGAACTATCGGGAGAAGGAGATCGACATCGATGCGGCGCTGGATGAGGCGGAGCACCGCATCAATGACCTCGACTTCAACTTCATGGCCCCTGCCCGATCCGACTGGACCGTGGAGAAGCTCCCCCGTCAGGACGATCGGGAACAGTTCCTCAGCGGCGTCGAAGCGGTCCGTGACCAGATCGTGCGCGGCAATCTCCTCCAGGGCGTTCTCTCCCGCAGGGTCCAGGTCCGCACCGACATGCCGGCCATCGAGGCGTACAGAACGCTCCGTTCCATGAACCCGTCGCCCTACATGTTCTACATGGACTTCGGAGGCTTCCAGCTCTTCGGCGCATCCCCCGAGGTGCACGTAAAGGCGCGCGACGGCAGGGCGACCATCCGGCCGCTCGCCGGCACGCGCCGCCGCGGAGGATCAGCGGCTGAAGATGCCGCGCTGGAGAAGGAGCTGCTTGCCGACCCGAAGGAGCGTGCCGAGCACCTCATGCTCGTCGATCTTGCCCGCAACGATCTGGGCCGGGTGTGCGCTCCAGGAAGCGTCGAGGTGACGCAGTTCATGGAGGTGGAGAGGTACTCCCACGTCATGCACATCGTCTCCAATGTCGAGGGCCGGCTCGCCGACGGCATGACGGGGCGGGACGCCCTGCGCGCCACCTTCCCCGCGGGCACCGTGTCCGGCGCACCGAAGATACGGGCCATCGAGGTCATCGATGCACTCGAGCCTCACCAGCGAGGGTTCTACGCCGGAGTCGTGGCGCACGTGGAATCAGACGGATCCCTCGACTCCTGCATCGCCATCAGGTCCGCCGTGAAGCAGGGGGACATCGTCACCCTGCAGGCGGGGGCCGGCATCGTCTACGACTCGGTGCCCGAGACCGAATACCAGGAAACCGAATCCAAGCTGCGCGCGTTGAGCCGCGCTCTGGGAATGGAGGACTAGCATGTACGCGATCATCGACAACTACGATTCGTTCACCCACAACCTCTACCAGTACCTCTCCGAGCTCACCCGCGAGCCGGTGCAGGTCTTCCGCAACGACCGCATCACGGTGGACGAGCTCATCGCGTTGAACCCGTCCGGCATCGTCATCTCCCCGGGGCCCGGGCGCCCCGAGGAGGCGGGCATCAGCGTGGAGGTCATCCAGCGCCTGGCGGGCACCGTCCCGATCCTCGGCGTGTGCCTGGGCCACCAGTGAATGGGCCAGGTATTCGGCGGCAAGGTCGTGCGCGCCCCCCGGCTGATGCACGGCAAGACCAGCGAGATCCGCCACGACGGCAACAGTGTATTCACCGGACTGCCCAACCCGTTCACCGCCACGCGTTACCATTCGCTGGTCATCGAGCGTGAATCGCTGCCGGATTGCCTGGAGATCACCGCCTGGACCGACGACGG
>PLNO01000012.1 GCA_003141795.1 Spirochaetaceae bacterium
CAGCCCAGACCCTCACCCAGGCTGCCGGATCCTCCACCGACCGCATCGCCGCCTTGCTGCAGGCCGCGACGAGTTCGGACGGACGCTAGCCAGGGCTAGCTAGGGCGTACTGCTGACCGGCGCGCTCGAATCGGGCGTGCTGCTGCCGCCGAGGGCGGCGCCCTGATCCTTCAGATTCTGCCCCGCGGTCTCCAAGGCCGTCCCGGTCTTGGACGCCGCGTTGTCGATCGCCGGCGCGACGCTGCTGGTCGCCTGGACCAGCTTGTTGTCCACCACCGCGCCGCCGGCCGAGAACGACCCCTCGCGGATGGCGAACACCACCAGGATCACGCCGACGGCGGCGACCAGAACCAGGATGAAACCCAGCGGCCCAAAGCCGCCGCGCCGATGCGAACGTTCGTCAAGGCGGCCATGATCGTAGGCCCGCCGCATGTCGGCGTCGTAGGTCTTGGGATCGACCACGGCCACGGGTTGGACAGCCACGGGCTGCACGGTGGTGGGACGGTTGGCGAAACTCCAGAAGGCCATGACTTAAGCTCCAAGGCGGTCGCCAGGAGCCTGGCGACGATCTGCGTCAAGGAAACGGGTTGGCCGCGGCCAAGGTTCCGGTCACCATGCAACTGCTCTTGATCGGGCGGACTTCGAGGGAGGGTTCGATGCATAGACGCTTGTGGGTTCGACGGATGGCCGGCGTTGGCGTGATCGCCACTCTTGGCTTCGGCCTTCCGGCCTGCACCAACACGCCGTCCACGCCTCTGGTCAAACCGACCGCCTGCGCCGATTTCCACTTCCCGATCTATTTCGACCAGCACTCCGACGAGCTAAGCGCCGGGGCCTTGCAGGTGATCTCCGCCTCGGTCACCCGCGCCAAGAGTTGCCCGGTCGCCGGACTGGCCATCAGCGGACTCGGCGACGACACCGGGCTGGCGTCCAGGCGCGCCGCGGCGGTGGCCAAGGCGCTGGCGGCGGACGGCCTGGTCTCGCCGGCCCCGGTGGTGCAGGCCAGCACCCCCAACCATGGCCTGGCCCTCCTGCGCCACAGCGCGCAGATCAGCGTTCACTTCGTCACGCCCTAGCCCGAGCGCAGGCCAAGAAAGAGGGCGGCCCGTTGAGAGCCGCCCTTTTGGAAGTTCGCATCATCGAGAAAAGGGTGCGGAGGCGGCTGGCTGGCTCTCGCCAGCCTCAAGTCGGGGGGGCGTCGCCGCCTCCGCAATCCACAAACGGCTCAACTTCGAGATGGGTTCCCGAAGCCTCTACATTTTTTCGCGACCCCAGCAGTAGGCGCCCGCGCAGAGCGCCGCGCCGCCGTCCTGAACGACGGCGCGGGCTTAGCCGTGCCTAGATCACGATGATTTTGGATTGAGTAATCCAAAATCATAAACGTGATCGACTCCTAGGGTTTAGAGCGGGTTGCGGGCGGAANNCCCGCTCTAGACGACGGACTGGCCGCGCACGGCGCGGATGATGAAGCTCACCACCAGCAGAACCAGGAAGACCAGGAACAGGACCTTGGCGATCTCGGCGGCGATGCCGGCCAGCGCCACGAAACCCAACAGTCCCGCGACGATGGCAAGAATGAAAAACGTCAAAGCCCAGCCGAGCATGATCGCCTCCTTGGCGTGAAGAGCGCCGCCATGAGGCGGCCTCACGATCAAGAACGCAGCTTCCGACGAGGACGTTCCGCGAGCGGCGTCGAGGGCGCTAGGCGGGCGCCTTGTCGCGCGCGGGATGGAAGAACAGGGCCTGACCGATAGCCGCCTTCACCGTCTCCGGCTGAAAGGGCTTGGTGATCAGGAAGGTCGGCTCGGGCCGCTCCCCGGTCAAAAGTCGTTCCGGGAAGGCGGTGATGAAGATCACCGGCACGTCGCGGAGACGCGGGTCCTCCTTCATGAGGCGGCAGACCTCGAAGCCGTCCATCTCCGGCATGCTGATGTCGAGCAGGATGAGATCAGGAGGCTCGCTGGATGCGGCCTTGAGCGCGAGCCTGCCCGAGGGCACGGGGCGAACGCGGTATCCGCGGTCACCGAGCATGCGGGCCAGGAGCGTGAGATTGGCGGGGGTGTCGTCGACAACGAGGACGCTTCCCCGCGACGGGGCTGCAGGGGTGCTGGACATGTCTCCTCTTTGGGCAATCATAGCCGGGCCCATCCTCGTTGTCAAAGCGCTCCGGACTTTCACCCGGCATTGAAAGCCCCCCTCGGGGCTGTTAGGATGCGGGTGAACAGGGGGGAGCCATGGGACATCACCATTACTGGGCTGACGCGCAGGCCGAACGGCCTCCGCGGTTCTCTATGGTCGGTGTGGTGCTCGCGTGCATCGGTCTGTACTACCTTCTCACCGTCTGCCTCATGCTCTTCGTCTGGGTGAAGACGATGTCGGGGCCCGTCATTGCCGAGCACATCGCTCACGGCGGAAGCCCCGCAATGATCACCGGCACCGATCTGTCCCTGCCCTCCTTCTTCCTCTTCACCCTCAAGACCCCGGCGAAGGCGCGAAGCATCGTCAACGTGCTGAACGCCGTGTCCATCATTTCCCTGCTGTCGGTACTTTTTTCCCATGGCCCGCTGAACGCACTTTTCATCCGGCGGCGGAGGAGGAAGACGGTTCCCGCCCGCCTGCAGGAGCGCGCCGAGGAGGTCGCCCTCCGGTCGGCCAGGATGACGGGCATACTCTGCTTTCTTGCGGCCTCGTGCGATGCGGCGGCGCATATCGTCAAGCTCGCCGGCGGGGGAGGCCTGACCTCCATCGCCTACCGCAGCATCCCCTTCTACATCGTCGTGGTGACGCTGATCTCCTTCTTCGTGTACTACTGGCAGAACCACAGGATCACTATCGTCTTCGCCCCGTTCATCTTCACCCGGACGGGTTTCGTGCAGTCCTCACCGCGGCCGCATCGCAAAACGATCAGGTCCCAGATGTGGCTGTCCAAGATCATCACCGCCGTCCTCCCCATGGCGCTGGTGATCATGTACCTGATCGCGTTCAGCTCCGTGGTGAACATACGCACGGCGCCGTCGGAGGAGCGCAAGATCCTTCTCGGGGATTTCAACCAGGTTTACACCCAGCTTGAAAAAAACGGGGCGATGCCGGCCGGGGTGGCGATCAACCTCCCCTACCTCACGTCGGTGGATACGATCCTCTACATCCTCGGGATGTGCACGGCGTTCGCCATTACGCTCCTGATGCTCCTCCTCATGTCGCAATGGTCCACCTCCGCCATCGTGGTGCCGCTGGAGGAGCTGCAGCGCAACCTCCTGCAGGTGGCCCAGGGAGACCTCACGCACTACACCCCGGTCCGCGACACCGACGAGATCGGGGAGCTCACGGAAAACTTCAATGCAATGCTCACCAGCCTCAGGGAATCGGGGAGGCTGCGCATCGAGAAGGAGGCGGCGGAGAAGGCGAACCAGTCCAAGAGCGCGTTCCTCGCCAACATGAGCCATGAGCTGCGCACTCCTCTGAACGCCATCATCGGGTTCGCCCAGCTCATGGACCGCGGGGAAAACCTGGACGCCGAGCAGAGGCAGAACCTGCAGACCATCACGAAAAGCGGCACTCACCTCCTGGCGCTCATCAACGACATCCTCGA
>PLNO01000031.1 GCA_003141795.1 Spirochaetaceae bacterium
TTCCTCGGGAGGCTCGAGTCCCTTGCCTTCATCTCCCGCCGGATCTACCGGGGCGACACGCGCGGCGCTCATGCCTCCCCCCGGTGCGGAACGAGCCTCGACTTCGCCGACTACCGCACCTACCAGCCCGGCGACGATTTTCGCACCATCGACTGGAGCATCTTCGGCAGGCTGGACAGGCTGTTCGTCCGGCTGTACGCGGAGGAGGAGGACCTCACCGTGCACGTGCTCCTGGATGCCAGCGCCTCCATGTCCTACGGCGCCCCTCCCAAGATCGACTACACGCGCCGGCTCGCCGCGGCTCTCGGTTACGTCGGCATCGGGTCCCTCGACCGCGTCGGTGTCACCACGTTCGCCGCCGGCCTCGGAGGGGCGCTCGCCCCGCGCCGCGGGCGCACACAGCTCTTCCACCTCCTGGACTACATGAGCAGGATCCGCACGGGCGGTGAAACCGATATCGCACGGTCCCTGGAGGACTACGCGCTGCGATCGCGGCGCCCGGGTCTTGCCATCGTCATCTCCGATCTCCTGGACGCCGTCCCCGGCAGCTACCGCAGGGGGCTTGCAGCGCTCCTCTTCCGCGGCTTCGACGTCGTGCTCGTCCACGTCCTCGATCGTAATGAGATCGACCCCTCGGAGCAGGGCCCGCTGCGGCTCACCGACATGGAGACGGGCCAGGTGCTGCCGGTGGCCGCGGACAGGCCTCTGCGCGACGCGTACAAGCGGCGCATGTCCGGCTTCTTCGACGAGGTCGCCTCCTTCTGCCTCAAGAACAGCGTCGAATACCTGCGCACGGCGACCCTCGTCCCGTTCGAGGACGTCGTCCTTCGCTACCTGCGGCAGGGGGCGCACCTGCACTCGCGATGAGCTTCACGGCACCGCTCTGGCTTCTGCTCCTCCTGCTCCTCCCGGTGATCGTGGTGCTTCACGCCATCGCGGTGCGGTGGCGCACCGCCCCGGTATCCTCGCTCGTGTTCTGGAGGGATGCCCTCCGTGAGCGGAAGACGAGCATGAGCATCCGCCGCATTCTCTACAACCTCACGATGCTGCTGGAGCTCCTTGCCGTGGCGGCCCTTGCCGTAGCGCTTGCCGGCCCCCGTTTCTCGGGGCGCTCGGACGGGGGAGGCGGCAGCACGATCCTCGTGATGGACGCGACGGCAAGCATGCAGGCAAGGGAGGGCGCGACGACGAGATTCGATCGTGCCCGGGCGGCCGCGCTGGACACCGTGGCGGGGCTGCGCCGCGGCGCCGGCATGGCGGTGATCCTCGCCGGGCGATCCCCGCGGCTGCTCCAGGGCTTCACCGAGGACCGCGCAGCGCTGCGTCGCGTCATCCGCGCCGCGCGCGCCACGGCCGAGCCGGGCAATCCGGCTGACGGTATCGCCCTCGCCCTGTCCCTCCGCGACCCCCGCAGGGGAGACCGTATCCTCTTCATCACCGACGGCGCCTTCCCGTCCATTCCCGGCATCGATGCCCCCCTTCCGTGGATCAGCGTCCACCTGGTGGGCGGCCCGCATGACAATGCGGGGATCACGGCGCTCGCTTTCCGCAAACGGACCGGCGGGGAGCCGGGGTACGAGCTCTTTGTCGCCGTGAACAACGACGGATCCTCGGAGCGCACCGTGCCGCTCACCATCAGCGCCAACGGCAGCGTGGTCATCGCGCGCACCCTTACGATCGCGCCGGGCGGCCGCGCCACGGAGAGCCTCCCCTGGACGGGGCCCGCGGAGGGGCGCATCGAGGCACGGATACAGACAGGGGACGACTTCCCCCTGGACGATCACGCCTACGCGGTGTTCGCCCCCGCGCGCCGTCTGCGCGTGCTCGTGGTCGGGCCGTCGACCTATTTCGTGCAACGGGCCTTGAGCTCCCTGCCGGGCGTCACCGTGCAGGCGGTGAGCGCTCCGGGCCCCGACCTTCCGGCAGCCGACGTCTCGGTGTTCGTCGATGTCGATCCACCGCTTCGGGAGACCGGCAATGAGGTCTTCTTTCGAGCGGTGCCACCGAATCTCCCCCTCACCGTTTCCGGCACCCTCGACCGCCCCGCAGTGACGGGATGGAGCAGGACCGACCCCCTCCTTGCATCCGTGTCCCTCGGTGGGATCGCCATCGGCGCCGCTTTACGCCTGGAGCCCGGACCGGGGTTCACCGTCCTTGCCGCGTCCCGACAGTCACCGCTCCTCCTCTCCTGGGACCAGGGGGGGCTGAAGGCCGTGGTCGCGGCGTTCGATCCGCAGAGCTCCGACCTCCCGCTGCGTCCCGATTTCCCGGTACTTCTTGCCAACGCCCTGTCGTGGTTCTTCCCGTCCTGGCTCGCCGTGCAGGCGGATCAGATGCAGGCCGGAGAGCCCCGTGCCATCGCCTCGCCGGGGACGGACAGCATCGTCGTCACCCGTCCTGACGGCGCGCGGGAGACCCTCGCGCCTGTCGGGGCATCGACCGATTTCTTCGACACGGATGAGACCGGCTTCTACACGGTGCGGGCCGGCGGAGTCACGCGGGACTTTGCCGTGAGCCTCGTGAGCGAAGAGGAGACCGACATCAGCCTGCGATTCAGCGCCTCCCCGGCGCACCCCGACCAGGGATCGTCGGAGGGGGTTCCAGTGGTCGTGTGGTCGGGGCTCGCCGGGGCAGCGCTGGGCTTGCTCATCGCCGAGTGGATCGCGTGGCTTCGCGCCTCCCGGGAGGCGCGGGCATGAGCTTCTCCTCTCCGCTGTGGCTCCTGGCGCTGCTTGCGCTGCCCCTCCTCGTCGTCGTCACGGTGCGCACCCTGCGCGGGCACGGCGGGCGCCTCTCACCGGCCCGGCGCCGCGCGTTCCTCGTCCTCCGTTCCCTCGCCGTCCTTCTCCTCGTGCTCGCCTGCGCCGGCATGGGGCTCCGGCGGGTGACCGACCGGCTCTCCCTGGTCTTCCTGCTCGATCAGTCCGACAGCGTGACGGCGGAACAACGTGCCGCTGGCATGTCCATCATCGACGCCGTCCGTTCACGGCTGCGCCCCGAGGACTCCGCGTCCCTCGTCAGGTTCGGTGCTGATGCGGTTGCGGAGGATCTGCCCCGCGGTGCGGCGGTCCCGTCCGAGGGCGCGGATGCCGGCGCCGGTGCCACCGACATCGCGAAGGCGATCCAGCTCGGGCTCGCGGAAGCGAAGGATGCGCCGCGCATCGTGCTTCTGACTGACGGCAACGAGAACAGGGGCGATGCCGAGAGGGCCGCCACGGTCGCGCGTTCCCAGGGTGTCCCGATATTCGCGTTCCCCCTGGGCGCCACGGGCACCGGGACGGAGGTCGAGATCGCCAACATCCGTGCCCCCGCGAGGGTGCGACAGGGGGAGCCGCACGAGGTGACAGTCATGGTGAGGTCGCGAACGCCCGTGAAGGCCCGCGTCACGCTCCTCCGTGACGGGCAGCCCGTGGCCACGCGTGAGGGCGCGCTCTCCGCAGGGGAGAACGCAGTCCAGTTCAGCGGTGCCTTTCCCGAGCGGGGCCTGCACGCATGGGATGCCTTCGTGGACGCGCCCGCAGACGCGATCCCCCAGAACAACCGCTATCGCCGCTACGTGGAGGTGAGCGGCGCACCGCAGGTTTTGTATGTCTCACGCCCGGGCAGGCAATCGACGGCGCTGCTCGGCGCACTGGCCGCCCAGGGGATCACCGTGATACCGCGTGATGTCGCGGGGCTGCCGGGGACCCTTCCGGGATATCTGCCCTACGACGCCGTGCTGCTCGACAATGTGCCCGGCTACGGGATCTCGAACGAGAAGATGGAGGTCATCGCGCGGTACGTGCGGGACGTGGGCGGCGGGCTTGCAATGCTGGGCGGTGACAGCAGCTTCGGCGCTGGCGGCTACTACAAGACAGCCATCGAGCGGGTGCTGCCCGTGGACATGGACGTGAAGACACCGGTGAACCTCCCGCGCCTCTCCCTCGTGATCCTCGTCGACAAGTCGGGGAGCATGGGCGGCACCGTGGCATCGGGGGAAACGAAGCTCGACGTGGTGAAGTCCGCCGCGCTCTCCGCGATCGAGACGCTCAACCCTTTCGACAAGGCAGGCCTTCTTGCATTCGACGCCGACTGGGAGTGGACCGTTCCCCTCATGGACGCGGGGAACACCGATGCCATCGCCGCTGATCTCTCCACGCTCGTGCCCGGGGGCGGCACGAGCCTCGCCCCGGCGCTCGAGGAGGCGGAGCGCGTGCTCGTCTCCTCGCCTTCGCCTCTGCGTCACGTGATCGTCCTCACCGACGGGCTCACCAATCCCGGGGACTTCTCCACGCTCGTGCGGAGGATGGCGGGGGAGCGCGTCACCGTGTCCACGGTTGCCGTCGGGGAGGACGCCGATGCGGCGCTCCTGCGCGACATCGCGGAGTGGGGCGGTGGCAGGACCTATGCGACGAACGACCCCCACGACGTGCCGAAGATCTTCCTCGACGAGACGAGCATCGCGACGCGGGGGCTCCTCGTAGAGAAGAGCTTCTTTCCGCGTGAGGTCTCCGCTGCGGAAAGCATGCGCGGAATCTCACTGGAGGGCATGCCCGCCCTCAGTGGCTTCGTGCTCACCTACATGAAGCCGGGGGCGGAGATGGCGCTTTCGGCGCTGTACGACGCGCCGCTTTTGGCGACCTGGCGCTACGGCCTGGGGAAAACGGCGGCTTTCACGAGCGATTTCCGCGCCCACTGGGGCACTGCCTGGCTGGAGTGGGGCCAGTTTCCCCGTCTGGCGGCCCAGCTCGTGCGCTGGATCGAGAGGCCCTCGGACGCAACGGCGCTGCATCCTCGCATCGACATCGCCTCCGGCATCGCGCATATAGCCGTGGACGCCTACGACAGCCTGGGTGCGTTCATCGACGGCCTTGCCATGAAGGCGATCGTGCTCGGCCCCGACGGCGGTCGGTTGGAGATCCCCGTGCCTCAGACGGCTCCCGGGTTCTACGAAGCGCGCGTTCCCGCCGGCTCCGTGGGCGACTACACGATCACCCTCGATGCGCACCGGGCGGAACGCTCTCTCGCTCCTCTGACCTTCGGGGTGAGCATCCCGTATTCGGAGGAGTACGCGATGCTGGGCGTGGATCGCGCATTGCTGGGTCGGATCGCCGCGGAGACGCAAGGCGCGATGATCAGCGGCCCGGATGACGAGCAGTCTCTCTCCAGGCTCCTCCGTCGCAGGCCCGTCGGGAGCGCCACGGAGAGCGGCTCATGGCGGCTTCTTCTCGTGCTTGCCCTCGTTGCCTTCTTCCTCGACGTGGTCGTGCGCAGGGTGTCTCTCCCGCAGGGCTTCCGCCTCCGCGTGTCAGCCCGAATGGCCGCGCTGCGCCAGGGCAAGGGACCGTCCTACGAGGAGCTCTCGGGAATGGTGGCACGGGCGAAGGACGCGGAGACTGTCGCACTGCGGCATCGGGTCTCGGGGGTCCCCGCCGATAACGGCGTCGACCCCGAGATCGCCGCGTACCTCTACATCGCCCGCATGAGGAGCAGAAAGGCTGAGGAGGAGAAGAAGAGATAACGCCGCGCGGTAGCGCGGCGGGAACAAATCCGCGCAGTAGCGCGGCGGGCCTATGCCTTCGCTCCGGGACGGAGGCGCACCGGCAGGTATGTGCGGCAGATCCGCTCAGTGAACCGGATGTCGAACCGGGCGAAACGCTGCAGCCCACCCTCCATCGACACCTCGGGACTGCCGTCGCCGATGAGCGGCGCCGCGTAGCGGATGAAATCGTCCGTGACGTCCACACCGCCGGGGGCGATCCACGAGGAGGGGAGGAAGCGCGCGGAGTTCGCCACAACCTCGAGCTTTACCTTGTCATAGAACACGCCGTAGGCGGATGTCGTCTTGCGGAGCGTCGTCGACATCCAGCCTGTCCCGTTTTCCATGGCGATGCGCACCGCGTGCGCCGCGACCTCCCGTGCCTCGGCGATGTCCACCTTCGACGCCTGGAGGGAGACGGAACGCTGGATCACGCCCGGCACCTGGCCCGTCGCCTGGCCCCGGACGGCAAGCCCCTTCTCGTTGAGGTAGTTCACCACCTCCTGCGCCGCGGTCGTGCGGCTGGCCCCGTACTCCACGTGGCCGAATCCGTCGTGCCGCTCCCCGACACCGCCGACGTCGAAGCCCTCGTTCACCACGACGATGCACCGCCCGTCCTTGCGGAGCTGGCGGTTGACGTTCTCGTGAAGGCTCTCCAGGGTGTGGTGCGTTTCCGCCATGTAGAGCTGCAGCGGCATCTCCCTGCGCGGATCGGCCAGTCGGGAAGCCGCGGTGATGAACCCGGACTTGCGTCCCATTGCCTGCAGCACGGCCACGGGCTCAGACACGCACATGCCGCGGTTTTCCTCGTTGACGTTCTGGATCAGCGTGGCCCAGTAGCGCGCCGCGCTGCCATAGCCCGGAGTGTGATCGATGATGGTGAACTGCTCGTCCCCGATGTCGTTGTCGATGGTCTTCGGAACGCCGGTGACGACGAGCTCCACACCGCGCTGCCGTGCGAGCGCGGAGACCTTGGCCGCGGTGTCCATCGAGTCGTTTCCGCCGATGTAGAAAAAGTAGCCGATGTCGTGCGCCTTGATGACTTCCACGATGCGCTCGAAGTCCTCCTCCTGCCCCTCGGTGAGCTTGTACCGGCACGTGCCGATGGCCCCCGCCGCGGGCGTGGTGGACAGCAGGCCGATCTCCCGCGCGGGGATCCCGGCCAAGTCGACGAGCTCCTCCAGCAGCACTCCTTCGATGCCGTGCCACGCCGCGTACAGCGTGCCGATGCGGTCGGGGAAGCTCCGACAGGCTTCGATGACTCCCTGGAGGGAGGAGTTGATGACGGGCGATGGCCCGCCGGACTGAGCGACAAGCGCGTTTCGTTTCATGGTCCTTCCTTATAGCATGAGTTGCCGGGGCCGGGGAACTCGGGTAGAATCCCCCGTCGAACACAAGGAGGACCCATGCCGATCGTTCCCAAGGAGTTCACCATAGGGCTTCTCGTCACCGCCCTGTTGGAAGACCGATACAATAAGACCGGACACATCCGTGACCAGGCCCGCGCCATCGCGAAGCGCTACGCCGACACTCTGTCCCCCCTGGGCACCGTCGTGAGCCCCGGATTTTTCGAGAACGAGGCGGAGGCCGTGAAGGCCGGACGCTTCCTCAAGGAGAAGGGCGTGGACTGCGTCGTGGTCGTGGAGATCGCCTATCAGAAAGGGCTCATCCCGTTGCGCGCCTTGCGCGAGCTGGCGGACCTTCCGCTCATCATCTGGAACGCTCAGCTTGTCAGCGAGTTTCCCGAGAGCGCGAACTTCGATCTCATCATGGTGAACTCGGGCATGTGCGGGCTGCCCGAGCTTACGAGCGCCCTGCTCCGCGCGGACAGGGACTTCTACCTCGTTACGGGAAGTATCGACGACCCGCATACAATGGAGCAGATGGGCGGGTACGTGAGCGCCGCCCGCGCCGCGGCACGTCTGCGCAACGCGAAAGTCGGGCTCATCGGCACCTCCTACGAGGGCATGACGGACATGATGCAGGACAACCTCTCCGTCATGGAGACCTTCGGCAGCACCTGCTGGCCCATCCTTCCCGATGAGATCACGGAGGCCTTCGGTCAGGTGAAGGACGCCGACGTGAAGCGCCTCATTCAGGAGCAGAAGGACAAGGGGCGGAAGATCGAGGTGGAAGCCCCGATGATGGAGCGCTCCGCGCGTCTTGCACTCGCGCTGGACGCCGTGGTGACCGCCGGCGGCTACGACGCGGTTGCCCAGCTCGACCAGATCTGGCTGTCCGAGGAGCGCATCGGCGTGATCCCGTTCTTCGGTTCCTCCCTGATGGTCGAGCGCCACGTGCCCTTTGCCTGCGAAGGGGACGTGATGCGCGCGCTGTCCATGCTCGTTCTGGAAGAGCTTGCCGGGCATGCCACGTTCCTGGAGCACTACATCCTGGACTACAAGCGGGATCTGATGTTCAACTCCCACGACGGTCATGGCAACCCCGCCCTTGCCGATCCGTCGCACGGCGTTCGTATCGTGCCCACGATCTACTATAAAGGCGTGCACGGTTTCGGGGCCTCGTTCAACTACAGCTACAAGCCGGGGGACGTGACGCTGTTCTCCATCGGGAACGTCGGGGACGGGCACTTCCAGCTCATCTCCTCCCAGGGGGCTTTCGTCAACATGAAGCCGCGGGACATCGCAGCCCCGCAGACCATGTTCAAGTGGGAAGGGGGGAGCGTCGCCGAGTTCTCGGAGCGCTGGCTGTCCGCCGCCCCGTCCCATCACCACGCCGCCGCCTACGGGCATCTGAACGCACTCGTGTCCGCCACGGCGCAGATGCTGCGCTGCGGCCACGCCGAGGTGTAGCCCTAGCGCGCCCGCAGGGCGCGCGGGGGATGGCGAACCCTACCGGCGCGCGTGGCGCGCCTGCCGGGCAAGGGGCGGGCGAGGCCATGGGCTACCGCCGTCACGCATCGCGCGCCGGCTGCCGCCCTTCGGATGGCCGGGAGCCCGCCTGTAGCCGTAGCGCGCCCGAAGGGCGCGCTACGGGCGGCAGCTGACCGCAACGCGGGCAGCGGGAGCCCACGGCCTCGCTCGCCTCGAGTTGCAGCCTATGTGAGGCCGTGCTTCTTCACGGCCTCCGACGGCTCGACGCCCGCGTTCATCACGTCGTTGAGGGCGGCGATGAGCCTGCGCGGGTTGTTCGCCATGAAGATGTTGCGGCCGAAGATGATGCCGCGCGCGCCCTGCTTCACGCTCGCGTGCGCCTTGGCAAGAACGGCGAGATCCGTGGGGAGCTTCTCCGCGCCGATGGTGAAGACGGGGACCGGCGTGTTCTGCGCGACCTCGTGGAAGCGGTCTCCCGTGTAGAAGCACTTGCAGAGGTCGGCGCCGAGCTCTGCCATGATGCGCGCCACGCGTTTCACCTTTGACTGCAGGCGGTCCACCGTGATCTCGGCATGCTCGACGACGTAGCATTCGCCGATCAACGGAATGCCCAGGCGTTCTTTCTGCCGTACGACCTCGGAGAAGATCCGCACGTTCTCCGTCTCCAGGGCCTCGTTGTCCTTTTCCTCCAGGAACAGGGAGCAGATCACCACACCGGCGCCGGCCTCCACGGCCTCGTCCACCTGGGTGGCGATGCACGTGTTTCCCACCTTGTAGCCCAGCGGGTAGTAGAACGACGAGCTCCAGTTGATCCGCACGACAGGCACGGGCGCATCAGGCGACCCCATGAGATCGGAGTGTCGCTTGAGCATGAACCGCGACATGAGGAGCGCGTCGGTGCCGAAGCAGTTCTGGATCGCTTTCTCGGGGTTCTCGATCCCCGGCTGATCCCCGTACTCCATCACGTGGTCGAGGGCGGAGATCACGAGGTTCTTCTTGTTCCCGAAGAGCCTTTTGATTCTGAGGTTTATTCCTGACATGGATCCTCCGTTCTTGTTGTTTCAATCATTTTACGCCCATAATTTGATTGTATCAAGCATGGTATCTTGGTTTTTGTTGAGCCTTGTGACATATACCTCAATGAACGAATTGTTTGATCTATATGATCAAATAATGGCTTGACAGGCCAACTTTATGAACGTATCGTTCGGTAATATGAATCCAGCACGGAGGAGGGCAGAGATCGTGACCCTTCTGAGGGCCATGCAGACCGAGCTGCGCGTGGACGACCTCTCGCGGATGCTCGAGGTCTCGGCCCTGACCATCCGCCGCGATCTCGAGGTGCTCGCGGGGGATTCCCTGGTGATCCGCACGCACGGGGGATGCCTGGCCGCGGGCCGCGCCGCCCTCGAGACCGAGTACCACGCGAAGGTCGCTCACAACTTCGGGCTCAAGCAGGCCATCGGACGGGCGGCAGCCGACGAGGTGAGCCCCGGCGACGTGCTGCTCATCAATGACGGCTCCACGACTTACCACATGGCCGCGCATCTCGAGTCGCGCTGCCCCGTCACCGTCTACACGAACTCCCTCGCCATGATCACCGACTTGAGCCGTTGTCCCGGCATCTCGCTGTACATTCTCGGCGGCAAGTACAACGGGGGGATGTACTCCCTCCAGGGCAGCCTCACCGAGCAGGTCCTGGAGAGCCTGATGTTCGACCTGTGCTTCATCGGCGCCGACACCGTGACGCCCGAGGGGCGCTGCATGGTGAGCTCCCCCGAAGAGGCGAGCCTCACCCGGGCGATGCTCCGCAGGTCCCGCAGGAGGATCCTGCTCGCCGACCATACGAAGTGCGGGAGCGACGGGCATTTCGCCTACGGCTCTCTCGGCGATTTCCAGCTCTGGATCACGACGCCGGGCATCGCCCCGGATTCGCTTTCACTCTATACATCCATGGTCACAGTCAAGGAGGCAAAGGCATGAGCTACGACATCGGCTGGGCAAAGGTCGATCTGAAAAAGGTCCCCCGGCTCGTCACGAAGGAGATCCCTGGACCGAAGTCCCGGGAGCTGCACGCGCGCGGGGCGGCTATCATGAAGGGCTACTCGGGCCAGGTGAAGCTGTTCCCCGTGGTGTTCGAGTCAGGGCACGGCTGCACGCTCACCGACGTCGACGGGAACATCTACCTGGACTTCTCCTCGGGAATCTACGTCACCACCCTCGGCCACTGTCATCCGAAGGTATCCGAAGCCGTGGCGAAGTACGCCAAGCAGCTGATGAACTGCCACGACTTCACCACGCCCATCAAGGTGAAGCTGCTGGAGAAGATGAAGGAGATCCTGCCCAAGGGCCTGGGCGTCGTACAGCTCTACGACAGCGGCACGACGGCCGTGGAGGCCGGTATCCGCGTCTGCCGCGCAGTGACCGGAAAGACGGAGTTCCTCTCCTGCTACGGGGACTTCCACGGCAAGAGCGGGCATTCCGCGAGCCTCGCCCGCATGAACTCCACCAACGGCGCGGGCAGGGCGCAGGGGTTCTACATGCTCCCCCGTCCCAATCCCTACAGGCCGCTGTTCAAGAAGCCCGACGGCTCGATCGACACGGACGCCTACATCGATTTCTTCGACCAGTTCGTCATCGAGGCGACCACCAACCAGGTTGCGGCCATCGTGCTGGAGCCGGTCCAGGGATGGGCGGGCTCGGTGTTCCCGCCCGATGATTTCTTCCCGAAGCTCCGCGCGTGGTGCGACAGGAAGAAGTACCTCCTGTTCGCCGACGAGGTTCTCACCTCCATCGGCAGGACGGGGAAGTTCCTCGCCATGGAGCACTGGAACACGACGCCCGACGTCGTCACCCTCGGAAAGGGTTTCGGCAACGGCTTCCCCGTGACGGCCATGGTGGCGCGCACGGAATACGGCGAGCAGTTCGAGAAGATCAGCGCCTCCACGAGCTACGGCGGGAACCCCATGGCCTGCGCCGCGGCACTCGCCTCGCTGGAGGCGATCCAGGAGGAAGGGCTGCTGGAGAACGCGAAGCGCCTGGAGGATTTCTTCGTCCCGCGCCTCGCGAAGATGATGGCCAGCCACAAGATCATCGGAGATGTGCGCTGCAAGGGCTGCCTCATGGGCGTCGAGCTCGTCAAGGACCGGACCACCAAGGAGCCGTTCGACGAAGCGGGCAAGCTCGTCTACCAGACTGCGTTCAAGAAGGGCCTGGCGTGGATCCCCGCCGGCCACATCCTCCGCATGAGCCCGCCCATCGTCATGGATCTTGACGTCGCCGCCAAGTGCATGGACATCATCGACGAATCGATCGGAGAGGTGGAGAAGCAGCTGGGGTACTAGCGCCTGAGGTCATGCAGGGCCCCCGGGACGTGAGGTCCCGGGGGCCTTTTCTACTTGATGGACCCCACCGTGAGGCCCTTGATGATCTGGCGCTGGAAGATGATGTAGACGATCAGCGCGGGCACGGCGCTCAACAGCAGACCCGCGAACTGCAGGGTCGGCGCGCCGGTGTAGCGGCCCATGAGCGCGGCCAGCGCTACCATCACCGTCCTCTTGTTCATGCTCTGCAGGAAGATCATGGGCGTGAACAGGTCGTTCCACGCCGTGATGAAGTAGAAGATGATGGAGAGGAAGATCGCGGCGCGTCCCATGGGAACTATCACGTGGCGCACGCGCTGGAAGTAGCCGCACCCGTCGATCTCCGCCGCCTCCAGCATCTCATTGATGATCCCCCGGAAGTTCGACGTCATGAGCAGGACCGCCTCCGGCAGGAAGAGGGCGACATAGGAAAGGATGACTGCCCAGTAGGTGTTCACCAGGCCGATCCGGGAGAACAGCACGTACAGGGGAATGATCGTGACCTGACTGGGGATGAACATCGTCGCGATGACGGCCAGGTAGATGACGCCCCTCCCCTTGAAGTTGTACTTGGCGAACACGTAGCTGGCGAAGACGCACACGATGAGGAGCAGGATCACGGTGCCCGCCGCCACGAAGAACGAGTTTTTGAAGAGGTTGAGGATCTGGAACTGGCTGATCATCGTGGAGAAGTTCTCCCACTGCAGCGTTCCGACCGGCAGGCTGAAGGGATTCGTATAGTAGGCCGTGCGGGTCTTCAGCGAGTTGATCAGCATGTAGTACAGCGGATAGAGAAACGTGACCGTGAGGGCCGCCAGGAAGACCGAGACCAGGATCCGTTTGACCGTATCGCGTCGTGCCATGCCTACTCCCAGTCGTCGGCCCGGTTGGTGAGCTTCATCTCTATCATGGTCAAGGCCAGGACCAGGATGAGAAGCATCATGGCGATCGCGGAGGCGGTGCCGTAGTCGCGGCCGAAACCCGTGCCGAAGCTCTTGAGGTAGATCATGTAGTCGAGCGTCGAGGTTTCGTAGCCGGGGCCGCCCTTCGTCATGGCGAAGAGGAACGGGAAGAGCTGCGTGAGGGTCCACACACCCGAGGAGATGATGGAGAACTCAAGGACCCGCGCGAGCATGGGGATCACGATGCGAAAGGCGCGCTGCCAGTAGTTGGCCCCGTCGATGATCGCCGCCTCGAAGATCGAGGGGGAGATGGCCGACAGCCCTCCGAGGATCACGATGGCCTGCCATCCGATACTGAACCACACGATTGCGAACACGATCACCCCGAGAGCCGTCAAGCTGGTGCCGAACCACTCGATGGCCATTCCCCCCAGCCCCACCGCCTTCAGGATCCCGTTGAACGGACCTTCGTAGCCGAAGAAGATCTTGAAGAGGAACCCGATGATGACCGCTGATATGATCTGCGGTGTGTAGACCACGGCCCGGTAGATGCGCCAGCCCGGGACCTGCTCGTAGAGGAGGAGCGCCACGACGATCCCGATGAAGACCTGCAGCGGCACGTTGATGAGCAGGATCAGCGTGTTGCGCAGGACGAGCCAGAAGGTCGGATCTTTCACGAAGGTGACGTAGTTGCGAAGTCCCACCCAGTCGCTGCGGAAAAGGCCGTCCCAGTTCGTGAAGCTCTTTCCGAGGGCCATGACGATGGGGTAGACCCGGAAGATGAGGAGGATCACGAGGATGGGGAGGAGAGAGAAGAGGATCTCGCGTCGTCGTGTGCGTTTTCGTCGACTCGCGAGCGCGGTGCCTTTCATCCTTGTGCCTCCGGAGGTGAAAAGGGTCCGGCGCCGCGGTCGTGCCGCGGCGCCGGATTGGATTCAAAAGAGGGGAAAGACTACTGTGCGGCCGCCTTCTTGTCCATCTCCGCTGCGAACTGCTGCGGGGTCATTTTCCCTGTCGCAACGAGCGCTGCCTGGAGGTAGAACACGTTTGCCGGCTCGGAGGTGAGCAGGTTGTCCACCCAGTAGTTGTAGGTGCTTGAGTACTTGTGGAGCTTGGCGATGTTGCTGTCCGGCGCCCATCCCAGCTCTTCGGGCGTGATGTCCGTACGCACCACCGGGTAGCGGTTGATCTTCTCCGCTGCAAGGACTTCCGCCTTGGAGTTGAGGAAGGAGATCAGCTTCACCGCCATCTCGGGGTACTTCGTGTTCTTGGCCACGACGAGGCTCTGTCCGGGTCCGCCGATGGTGGAGTTCTGGAGCTTCGCCGTCGTGTCGAACTCGGGAGGCATGAGCACGCCGAGGTCGGGTCCGAGGGATTTCTCCGCGTCCGCGAGGAAGCTCGTGACCGCGGGCCATATCGCGCCCTTGCCCTGGAGGAACTGGCTGAAGGAGTCGTTCGACGTGGCCATGTCCTTGCGGAAGTAGCCTCTGGTGTAGAGGCTGCGGTAGTAGGTGAGCACCTTGATGAAGCCCTGGTCGTCGGCGAATTTCTTCCTGCCGTAGGTCTCGTCGAGGATGCCCGCGTTGGTCGTCTGTTGTGTCCACCAGTAGTCGGCCACGAACGCCAGCCACCAGCATACGCTCTGCGCCGCCTCGTCCACGAGGATCGGGGTGACGCCGATGGCCTTGATCTTGGCCAGGGCAGCGTCGAACTCCGGGATCGTGCGGGGCGGGTTCGCGTCGAAATCGAGGCCGGCCTTCTTGATGATGGACTTGTTGTACATCATGAAGCAGATCTGGTTCTGACCCGCCGGGTAGCCGAGGATGGTGCCGTCCGCCTTGAACCCGTCGCGCACGCTGTCCCACCCGACGATCTTCTTCAGATCGTCCGCGGGGACGAGCTTGTCCAGCGGCAGGATGACGTCTTTGAGGGCGAAGATCGGCTGGCCTGTCCAGAGGTTCGCGACGTCCGGCGCGTTCCCGGCGAGCCCCGCCGTCTTGAAGTTCGTATGCGCCGCGTTCTGGTCAGCCTGGACGACCAGCTCGATGCTGACGCCCGGGTTGGCTTTCTCGAAGCGCCTGAAGGCCTGGGAGATATACCACTGGTCCTGGGGCTTCTGCTGCTCGGTGGGACCGATGAAGCTGTCGGCGCCGTTGATCCAGACGGTGAGCTTTACCGGCTGTTTCGGCCCCCCGCAGGACGCCAGGAGGAGCGAAGCAGCCAACAGAACGGCCGCTATGGAGAAGAAACGGATTCCTTTCATGCGTTGCACCCCTTTCCGAAATGCGCGATTCGCTCACTCTATAACCCAGGTTTCGCTCGTGTCAAGCTTGAACTCCCCCCAAACGATCAGGAATGCCGTTGACAGACCGGACCGCCGACCCTATCATTCGGCATTCAAACAGGGGTGAGGAGGGTCTGATGGCCGTCGCAAGGGCAGGTCTCGTGTGCTTCGGGGAAGTGAACACCCCGCGGGACGTCATCAAGAGAAAATCGAAAGAGGCGGGAAGGCTCCTCTCGGACGCCGGTATCGAGCTCGTCACCACCGAACCGGTGAGCGATGATCCGAAAGGGGCGGACGTTGCCCGCGCGATCGAAGAGCTTGGGCGATCCGATTTCGACCTCCTCATCCTCTGCGTGGCCGGTTGGATCCCCTCTCATGCGGTCATCTCAGTTCTCAGCCCGTTCCGTCACCTCCCCCTGCTCCTCTGGGGCCTCGCGGGCTGGACGGAGCGCGGCACGCTCGTGACCACCGCGGACCAGGCGGGGACCTCGGCGTTGCGCAAGCCCATGGAGGACATGGGCCTCGATTTCCGCTTTTTCTACGAAATCTACGACCAGCCCGTCGGCATGGAGCGCATCGTGCGTTACGCGCACGCCTGCCACACCGCGCGCAGGTTGCGGGGCGCGCGCATCGGCCAGATGGGCTACCGGGACATGAACCTGTACGGCACGATGTTCGACGGGGTATCGCTGCGCACGCGCATCGGCGTCGAGGTCGAGTTCATGGAAATGCTCGAGATGGTGCAGCGGACGGAGAAGGTGCCCGAGGCGGAGATCCGCAGGGTCATCGACCATGTCCTCAAGGACTGGAAGTTCCTGAAGCCGGCCGAGCCCGCAACGCTGCAGAAAGGCGCCGCGTGGTATCTGGCGATCCGCGACAAGGTCATGGAACGGGGCTGGCAGGCAGTCTCCCTGATCGACGTGGGCGGGTTCAAGAAGCTGCTCGGGTTCCCGCCCTCCATGATCTTCACGCTCCTCTCCGAGGACCCCGCCATCTGCACGGTCCCCGAGAACGACAGCCTTGGGGCCGTCACGCAGGTCATGGTGCGCGGGATGACGGGCCAGATAGGGGCGTACTTCGAGTTCTACGAGTTCATGAAGGACAGGGTGCTGGTCGGAGTGCCCGATTTCGTCCCCCGTGAAGTGGTTGACGGGGAGCTCACCGTGCTGCCGAGCAAGTTCGGCGACTTCGGAGAGGGGGTGCTGAACGTCTCCAAGGTGAAGACCGGCAGGGTCACGATGTGCAGGCTCACCTCGTCGGGTGACCGCTACGCCATGCATATCGCCACGGGTCGGGCGGAGACGCCCCGGGCGTGGGAGGAGTGCGGATGGGCGCCTCCGGCCCCGCGGCTGCCCAGCCTGGAGATCGTCCTGGATACGCCGGTGGAGGAGTTCGCGCAGAGGGTGATGAGCCAGCACTACATCGTGGTGTTCGGTGACGTCGCCGCCGACATGGCCGAGCTCTGCCGTCTGCTCGGCGTGGCCGTGGTCTGAGCGGGAGCCGCCCGGCGTGAGTGTCACCCTCGACCTCCTCTCCCCCGAGCAGGCGCGGAACGTTCACGAGGCGAGCCTCAGCGTGCTCTCCCGCACCGGCATGCGCTTCGGGAGCAGCAGGCTCCTGCATGGCCTGAAGGCATGCGGTGCGCGCGTGGACGAGGCGGGCATGCGCGCGCGCATCCCCGCCCCCCTGGTGGAAGCCACCCTTGCCTCCCTCAGGCGCCAGCGGGAGGCGGGGGCGGCGATGCACATGCTGAACGGCGTCACCTCGGCGCGCACGGGCTCGCGGGGCCTGGACGCGAAGCTCGGCGGGGGATGCGAGCGATGGCTGGATTGGGGCTGCCAGGCGCTGCGCGAGCCGACCTCCGATGACCTGCTCCAATGCCTGAAGGTGGGGGAGCAGCTCCCCGAGGTCGGGTCGATCGGCACCGCCGTCGTGATCCGTCACGACATCGACGGTGAGCTGTTCGGCGATCCTCTGCGGAGGATCGGCGCGGCGGCGCTCGTGGCAAAGCATACGCGCAAGCCCGGTTGCGTCGAGGTGCGGGACCCCCGGGAGATCGATTTCCTCACGGAGATCGGGATTGTCGCCCGGGGCAGCCGTGAAGCCTTCATGAAGAATCCCTGCCTGCTCACGGCCAGGGAGACGATCAGCCCGTTGTTCCTGGACCGTGCCGCCGCCGACGTACTGGAGGGACTTGCCGTCCGCGGGCTTCCCTGTACGGTCATCCCCATGCCCATCACCGGACTGAGCGCCCCGGCCACGCCGCTGGGAAGCGTGATCATCGGCAACGCCGAGATCCTCGGAACGATCACGGCCATACGTTCCGTCCATCCGGATGCCATGGTCGGCGGGGGCATGATCTCGGGCCTCCTGGACATGGCAACGGGGGCCGTCTCCTTCAGCGCGCCGGAGGCGTGTCTGCAGGACATGGCACTCGCCGAGATCCACGAGCGGCTCTACGGTCTGGAGTTCCTCATCGGTTCCGGATACACGGATGCGAAGTATCCCTCCGCGCAGGTGCTCGCCGAGAAGGTGCTGAAGTTCACGCTGTCGGCGTTGACGGGCAGGACGAGCCACCCCGTGGGCCTCATCAATGCCGGCTCCGCTTTCTGCCTGGAGCAGGCCCTTGTCGATCTGGAGCTCTGCCGCGCCATCGAGCTCTCCCTGGGGCCGCTCGTCGGAGGGATCGAGGACCTCCTTGACGTCATCGACCACGTCGGGCCTCAGGGGTGTTTCACCCAGGAGCGGCATACCCTCGAGCACTTCAGGGAGAACTGGATCCCGCGCATCCTCGACAGGGCGGGGTTCGAATCCCTGGAATCGAGCAGGACGAAGGACGTGTACGCTCGAGCGCACGCGGAGGCGGAGAGGCTGCGCTGTGCGTCGGCGCCGTGGGAGATCGAGCCGTGCAAGGCGCGGGAGATCGATGCAATCGTGGCCTGCGCCCGCGCGGCGCTCACCGGCGGTTCCCCGTAGAGGAGCGGACATGCGGGCCATCAAGAAGGGCGGGCGCCGGCTCTTCGAGCGCGCCCCGGCGAGCGGGATCTGCATGATCGGCTTGAGCGCCTCCTTCGCGGAGAGCGTCGTTGCCGAGGTTGCTTACGGCGACAAGACCAGTGGAGCGATTCAGGTAGACCGGCCGAACTCCCGCGCGGCGTCGAACATCGCCCGTACGTTCTCCACGGGGACGCAGGCCTGCACGTTGTGGACCTGCGTGAACACGAAGCCACCCCCGGGCGCGAAGACCCGGATCCGCTCCCTGACGTGCTCCCGCACCTCGGCCGGGGTGGCGCGGGGGAGCACGGATTGGGTGTCGCATCCCCCTCCCCAGAAGGCGATCCGTCCGCCGAAAGTCTCCTTCAACCCCGACGGGTCCATTCCTGCCGCCGAGGTCTGCACGGGGTTGAGGATGTCCACCCCGGCGTCGATGAGGTGGGGGATGAGCCGGGGGATGGAACCGCAGCAGTGCATGAAGGTCTTCATCCGCGTGTTCTCGTGGACCCAGGAGCACAGGCGCGCGTAGTGCGGCTTGATCATTTCCGCCCAGAGATCGGGGCCGATGAACTCTCCGCGCTGTGTGCCGCTGTCGTCCGAGGCCACGACCCAGGCGAAGCAGAAATCGCCCACCGCCTCGCTGACCAGCCGCATGCGTTGGATCTCCGCGTCGACGGCCCTGCCCATCATCTCGTGGCAGGTTTCCTTTTCCGTCAGGAGCATCATCATCCATTCATCCGGCATGCCCTGCGTCACGTTCGCGCTGCGATCCGGCACCAGGCTGAGCCCGAGGAAGCAGATCGCCGACCCCGATCCCAGGAGCGCGAAGTCCGTCTCCCGAAAGAGCCGTCCCGCACGGGACTCCAGCGCCCGCAGGTCCTCGTCGGGGATCGCATATCCGGGCCGGAAGGCGCGCGGGTCGATGGCCGTCCCCCTGTTGAACCCCGTGTCGTCGAAGTAGTACCCGTCCCGCGGCATATGGAAGCTCGAGGCCGAGCCGTTCCCGTTCATGAGCGTCCACCCGCCGTCCGAGCCCTCACTGATCGACGTACCGGGCGGAAAAAGCGCGGCGGTTCCGTCGAAGAGGGTTCGGGGAATCCATTCGGAGTCGGGGCTCACCGCTGCCCTGATGCCCGCGAGGTCGACGGGCAGCACATCGGCGTGCAAACGGTGAAGCACCTCCTCCTCAACGACGGCGGTCATGAGCCGCACGTCGAGCACCCGCGTGGGGGTGTCGATGCCGAGGCTCCGCTTCAGGGCCGCATACGTGGTCACGTTGATGCCCGACGATCTCATCCCTCCGAGGTCGACGGGCACTCGATCCGGCTCCTGGAAGCTCAGCGCCGTCTGCACGCGCTCGCGCGATGTCACGGCGCCTCCTCCCGCTCCGCTGCTATGCGGGGGAGGACGTACGGGCCCTCGGGGATGACGGCGAGCCTGCCTCCGCGGCTGCGGCTGACCGCGGCGCCGAGGGCCGCGCGCAGATCTCCTTCGGGCACGGCGCCGGTGAGCAGCTGGTCCTGTGGGGCGAGACCGCCGGCGAGAAGGTGGACCGGTCCCACCTGCAGGGATCGGGCGAGCATCAGAGTCTGCCATTCATCGATGTCGGCATGCGCGCGCTCTGCGGCGCCTGCCCGGAACTGCCGTGGCCCTTCCTGGATCATGCGCTCCTGGGCGTGGCGGAAGTCGTTCGAGCCGAAACCCTCCGCGCATTCCGAGGCGACGAGCAACGTGCCTCCCTCCTCGAGGATGGACGCGCCGGTGCAGATCCCCTTCACCGTCTTGTAGTACGTCGCGTCCAGAGGCCACCCCGCCCCTGTGGACACCACGACGGGGAAGCGGCGTTCGACGGGAACCACGGCGTAGCGCTCGGCAAATGTCACGGCGGCGGCAAGGCCCACCTGCACCTCGCCGAAGCTGGCGTACGCGAGGGCGCGCTCTGCGTCGGTCACGACGCTCACGGCGAGGACCCTCCCCGCCATGCGCACGGCCTCGCTCTGCGTGTCGTGCAGCGGATTGCCGGAGAGGATGCCGGCCGCCGCATGGTCGTTCTCCAGCATCTGTGCCGAATGGAAAGCGGTGATCGTCTCTGCGTGCGCGATACCGGGCACGAGGAGCTTGCGGCCCCCCGACCACCCGGCCATGAAGTGGGGCTCGACCAGGCCGACGACCACCTTGAGGTCCGCACTGACGAAACGCCGGTCCAGCCGCACGGGGATCCCCCGGCTCGTGGTCCCCAGGAGCACGTGATCCTCATCCCTGCGGGCAAAGTGATTTTCAGCGCGGGCGTGTGCCGTCACCCAGGGGTCGCCGATGAGCGTCTCCAGCTCACGGCCCTCGTTCGGCCGGTGCAGCCCCGTGGCGACGAGGACCGTGATGCCCTCAGGCTGCAGCCCCGCCGAGAGGAGTTCCTCGATGACGGGGCGGAGGATGAGGCCGTGCGGCACCGGACGGGTGATGTCGCAGATGAGGATGCACGCCGTTCGCCTGCCCGCTGCTTCGTCGGTCAGTTTCCGGCAGCCAATCGGATGATCGAGGGCAGTTTCGATGCCGGACCGGGGGTCGGCGATGACGGGCATGGGCTTCCGCCGCAGAACTGTGATATCCCACGAATCGGGCAGATCCAGCTCCAGGCCCGAACGCCCGTAAGCGAGTGAATAGCGCATGGCGGCTCCATTCGTACGACCGGGCATCACGGCTGTCAAGATACACGATCGAAATACCGTCGGGTTGCCCATTTTTTGATTGAATCGGCCAATTATATGCGCTAATATGATTGAAGCGTGAAGGAAGGGGGAGGGAAACATGGCATCGCTTTTCGAAGTGAAGGACGTCGATCGCAAGGTCTACGAGGAATCGATCAGGGATTTCCTTCCTGAAAAGATCATCGACGCCCACACCCACGTGTGGAAGGACGAGCACACCAAGCACGATGCATCGGCGTTCGAGCGCGTTGTGAGCTGGCCCGCACGAGTCGCGAAGGACGACTCCGTCGAGGACCTGATCGAGGGCTACCGGCTGCTGTTCCCCGGAAAGTCGGTGATCCCGCTGATCTTCTCCAGCGTCTACGAGGGCGACGACATCCACGCAATGAACGCCTACACGAGTGCGTGCGCAAGGGCGAAGGGTTTCCCCGCGCTTCTGTACGCGCATCCGACCTGGAGCGCCGCGGAGCTCGAGCGGCGGATCAAGGACGGCGGCTTTCTCGGCGTGAAGGTCTACCTCAACCTCGCCCCGTGCGCGGGTGGTTCACCCCTCCGTTTGTCGGGCCGGATTTCCTCGCGCGTACAGCCGGCTCGGAAGCACGCACCACCTCGCCGTGACCTACTCCGTCGACATGAAGCCCTTCGAGGCGTTCGGCAGGCTTATGGGGTGGGACGTGGCGGTGATCAGTCCGGAACGCTATGTTCTGACCTTCTCCACGCTCCCCTTGCGGTGCGACTCCGGGGCTGCACTCAGGAGGGCGTGGGAAATGTGCGTATCCTCGGGTGTGAAGCAGCTGTGTTTATATGGAAGACAAACAACTGAACGACGGTGATGCTCTGCTCTACTGAGCAGGGCTACTGGATATACTGCGTCCGCCGTTCCAATATGTGGAATTGACTGAAAAGTGCATTTTGTTGACTGCTTCATTCAGAAATATATTTTTTTTGCACTCTTGACAACTATTTTAAACGTACTATGATTCAATCGATCACATACTGAGTTCCACAATTCCAAGGTACTTGGTGCGAAAGCTCTGGCAAGAGGTATGCAGTGGTCGAATCGCTAGTACACGTAGACGCGATCTCCAAGAAGTTTCCCGGTATTCAGGCTCTCGACAAAGTGTCATTCGACATTGTGGCCGGTGAGGTTCATTCAGTGATCGGGGAGAATGGTGCCGGAAAGAGCACGCTGATGCGTATTCTTGCCGGTGCGGAGACCGCCGATGAAGGTGACATTGTCTTCAAAGGACGGCCTGTCAGGTTTCACAGCCCTCTCGACGCGCGCAGGGCCGGTATCGGGATCGTCTATCAGGAGCTCAGCGTCTTCCTCAATCTCGATATCGCGGAGAATATTTACGCCAATCGCCAGCCAGGTGTACTGGGAGTCGTGCACAAGCGGGAGATGTACTCGCGTACGCGCGCCCTCTTAGATCTTTTTTCCATGGACCTTGACCCACGGACCCCCGTCCTATCGCTGAGCATGGCTGACCGCCAATCAGTGGAGATCCTTCGCGCCGTTTCCCAGGAGCCGAAGCTCCTCATTCTCGACGAGCCTACCTCGTCTCTTACGCAAGCGGAAGTTGACAAGCTCTTCGGGCTGATTGCACAGTTGCAGAGCCGTGGCATCGCGATCCTCTATGTTTCCCATCAGCTCCAGGAGGTCCTGCGCCTGAGCAACCGCATTACGGTGCTGCGGGACGGAAAGCATATCGGAACAATCGACAAGACGGGGTCGACCGAAACCGAACTTGTGCGCATGATGGTCGGCCGGGCCGTTGACCTGTATGCCGGTGCGCGGGATGCCCGCAGCGCGGGTGAGACAGCGCTCGAAATCAAGGACTTGTCGCTCGGATCCGTCGTCAGGAAGGTAAGCCTTACCCTGAAGAAAGGAGAAATCCTGGGGGTCGCGGGCCTTGTCGGCGCAGGGCGGAGCGAGCTCGCACGGACGATCTTCGGTCTGACTCCTCCAACCTCCGGAGAAATCAGCGTCGAGGGGGAACCTTTCTCGGCAACATCGCCGCGTGATGCGATGGCCCGTGGGATTGCCTACGTGCCAGAAGACAGGAAGACCGCGGGCCTCTTCCTGCCCATGCTCATCCGGGAGAATATGATGGCTCCGCAGCTGTTCAGTCTGTCAAGCCACGGCTTGATAGACGAACGGGCTGTGGACAGGCTCACCACTGAGTACATTCAACAAGTTGGTATTGTCACTCGTGGTCTTCGACAAAGAGCGATGACGTTGAGCGGAGGGAATCAGCAAAAACTCATGCTTTCCCTCTGGCTTGCCCTTCAACCGCGAATTCTCATTGTGGATGAACCGACCCGGGGTATCGATGTCGGAGCCAAGGTGGAGATCCACAACCTGCTGGAATCCCTTGCTCAGAAAGGCACTGCCGTGATGCTCATCTCGTCGGAACTTCCCGAGATCCTGCGTCTCAGCGACCGCGTCGCGGTCATGCATGAAGGATCCCTGGCAGGAATCCTCCCTCGGGCTGAAGCGACCCAAGAGTTGATCATGGGGCTTGCGGCCGGGGTGGAGAAAGCAAGGAGCCTGTCGTGAGCCAACAGATCCCGCGTACTGGCGGAAAATCCATCCGCCTTGTCATGTTGTTTACCGAGCGCAGGGACATGACACTCCTTGTGCTCATTGCCGTCTCTGTGTTCGTCATCACGCGGTTCACGCCATTCTTCTTCACTTTCGTCAATCTCCAGACCCTCGGGCTGAACGTCGCTTTCAATGGGATCGTCGTTATCGGGATGACGATGCTCATGATTTCCGGCGGGATCGACATCTCCGTCGGAGCGACCTACGGGCTCTCAGCCATCATCGTGGGCCTGCTCATCTCGAGTGGATTCCCCGTTGTGCCGGGCATCCTCGTTGGGCTTGCCATTGGTATGGCGGTAGGACTTGCCAACGCTGTTCTAGTCAACCGCTTCGGCCTCAGCCCCTTCCTGGCAACTCTCGGAATGATGAGTGTCTGCCGGGGTCTGCTCTGGCTGGTTTCAGGCGGCCACAGCGTTGTCGGCCTGCCGCCTCGGTTCAACATGATCGGGCAGTTGAAGATCCTGGAAATTCAGCTGCCCGTCTACATCATGCTGGTGCTGGTCATCATAGGGGATCAGCTCCTGCGGCGCACAGCGTACTTGCGGCAGTTGTACTACATCGGGGTGAATCGTCAATCCGCGGCCAGCTGCGGCGTTCCGATCTCCCGGGTGACAGGTTTCGCTTTTGTGCTGACCGGCTTGCTAGCAGCCACGGCTGGAATCCTCGACGGGGCCCGCATCGGAGCCATCTATGTGCTGTCCGGCACCGGGCTCGAGTTCCAGGTCATCACGGCTGCTGTCATCGGGGGGACCGCGCTTTCCGGTGGCAAGGGCACTATCTTCGGTTCAATTCTTGGCGTGATCGTGATGGCTATGCTCACGAATGTCCTCAATCTCCTGGGAGTCAGCATGTACTGGCAGAACGTATTCGTCGGGACGATCCTCATTGCAGTTGTCGCGTTCGACGCGGCCACCACCCCGAAGGAGGCACGTCAATGACCAATCCCAGTCTCGGCAGTGACGGCGTGAAGCCTGCATCGCAGGCAATGCGGCTGCCGGCCCGGAGCTTTGTCGGACTTTTCGGGGGGCAGACGGGGATCCTGTTCGCTATCGATCTGGCCGTGATGATTGCGGTGACCATAGCCGCCCCTGTGTTCTTTTCCGGTGCAAACCTGTTCGCCCTCGGGGTCGCCATGTCCGCATGCGCCATCGGCGCCATCGGCTCGTCCCTCGTTCTCCTGACGGGCGGCTTCGACATGTCCATAGGGTCTGTCTACGGGCTCGCCGGGATCGTGCTCTCTCATGCGCTGCTCGGCGGCATCCCCGTGATCCCTTCCATGGTCCTCGGCCTTCTCACCGGGCTCGGTGTGGGGGCTGTGAACGGGCTCATCATCACGAAGTTGCGGGTCAACCCTTTCATTGCAACGCTGGGGACCATGACGATCTGCCGGGGCTTTGTGAACATTCTCACTCGCGGGTACAGCCTCTCTGGCTTGCCTGATGCGTTCACCAACCTGGTGGGCCTGAAAATCCTCGGCCTGGCGCCTTCAATCGCCATCATGATCCTCCTCATTGTTGCCGCGGATCTCCTCATGCGCTACTGGCGTCCTGCCCGGCAGCTGTACTACATAGGGGGAAGTCCTGTTTACGCACGCTTGACGGGGATCAAAGTGAACCGCGTCACGATCATCGTCTACATGGTATCCGGCCTCCTGGCGGCCGTGGGAGGAATCCTGTTCACGATGCGAACGGGTGCGGGCTCTCAGCAGGCGGGAAACGGTCTCGAGATGCTGTGCTTGATTGCTCCTTTCCTTGGCGGGGTGGGCTTCGGTGGGCAGGGTACGATCCTGGCGGCATTCCTAGGGGCTCTCCTGCTCGGGCTGATTTTCAACGGGATCCAGCTCACCGGATTGCCCGTTCTTTTTCAGAGCGTTATCACCGGTGCGTTCCTGATCGGTGCGGCTCTCGTCGGTATGGCGCGTGTCCGGGGCATGAGTGTAGCGCACACCAGAGAAAGGAGGTGAGGGGGCGCACGATGCACTCTGCTTGCGCGAGTCAGACGGCTTTTACGATATCGATGTTTAAGGAGGAAGAGAGATGAGGAAGAGTCTGGTTGTGCTCTTTATCGCGGTGGCAGTCGGTTTGCTGCTCCCGTGCGCGGTTTTCGCGGAGAAGGTCGAAGAGTACGTGGTCATGGCATTGAACTGGCAGCACCCGTACTGGATCGACATCAGGACGGGCGGCGAGTATTTCCAGAAGGTCATGGGATCGAAGGTAAAGGTAACCTTCGCGGGTCCCGAATCCTTTGATTTCCCGGGGGAAATCGACGCCATTCTTCAGCAGATCGCAAAGAAGCCGGCGGGAATGATCGTGGCCGACTTTGATGCTGGAATCGTACCGGCGATCAATCAGGCCATCGACGCGGGCATCCCCGTTGGTACCTTCGAGGCCGACTATGCCAAGGGCAGCAAGCGCCTGTTCTTCGTGGGCGTCGACGCTTTCGGAGCTGGCGCCGCCATGGGCCCCGAGCTGATCAAGGCCATCGGCGACTCGGGAAAGATTGTCGTCTCGACGAACATCGGGGCGTCAAATTCCGAAGAGAAGATTCGCGGCCTGAAGGCTTTCCTCAAGGACTACCCGAAGATTTCGATTGTTGCCATCACTGATGACAAGGTCTCGATCAAGGAAGGTTCTGAAGCCCTGAAGCCCGTGCTCCAGGCGAACAAGGACGTCAAGGCAATCGTCGGCGTGAATGCGGGCTCAGGCGGAGCCGCGGCAACGGCCGTCAAGGAGCTGGGGCTTGCAGGCAAGGTGAAGATCGTCTGCCAGGACCGCGATGACGTGACATTGAACTTCATCAAGGAAGGGGTGATAACGTCCACCGTTGTAACTCGTACCGCCCTGAATACCTATATGGGTCTGCTGCTCCTGTACCAGTACAATCATTTTGATGTTCCCATCACCGCGGACAACAAGGCGAACCACGTGGTGTGGCTGCCGTCCAACGTAGATGTTGGTACGATCATCGTGAACAAAGCAAACGTCGACGCTTTCTTCCATAAGAAGTAGGAGCGTCTCGCTCGTCAGAGGGGGGGCAATTCGGAAACGGGTTGCTCCTTGTTTTTATCTATAACAAGATAAGAGATACTGGTTCATTGCAAAGCTTCACTCCCTGCAACACACATCGCGAATGCCTGCAAGCTCTGCGACTCAGTCCTTCATATGCACTCACGCAACGCTGAAAATTCTATCTCTGACATGAAGGCGTTGTTCCATTTAAACCGTTTAACTGAATTATGGTTTTCTGAAACGCTACCTATTTTAATAAAAGTGAGCTATTCAATCAAATTTTTTAACTATTTGCTTGACAACTCCATTAAGCTAGTTCATAACCTAAACATGTCGGGCGAATATTGGGCGATTTCCAGTTCGCAGACAAAAATGACTTGAGGAGGTGGTCAAATGTACAAGCCGGCTCTTAGGCGCAAGATCTTTGCACTGATCTTGGGCGGGTGTTTGCTCTGCACTGCATACTCGTTCGCGGGTGGCAATCAAGAGCAGAAGGTGGCGAAAGACACTATCACGCTCAAGTACCCGCACTGGTTTTTTAGCGACGGTGGTGCTTTTGGCGAATGGCTGAACGGGGCGGTTGACTCCTTCGAGAAGCAGAATCCGAACGTTCACGTCGAGCGCATCAAGATTCCCTATGATACCTACTGGGACAAGCTCGAGACCATGGTGGGCAGTGGCGATGCTCCCGACGTGGCGGCATTCGGACCCGGGCCTTTCGCGAAGTTCCAGTCCGCGGGTGTCCTTCTCCCGCTGAACGATTTGATTGACATGAATGACGTCAACAAGAACTTCAGCAACCTCCAGACGAAGGAAATTCCTGCCACCGCGAAGGATGGCAAGACGTATGCGTTGGCATTTGATTCCGGCTTCTACCTCCCGCTGTACCGACCGAGCGTGCTGGCAGAGGCGGGAGTGCAATCATTTGCGACAACACCTGAAGAGTTCATCGCCATGGCGCAGAAGCTGACATCCAAGTCGCGATTTGGCTATGCTTTCATGGATGTCGCGGGCAACTACACAGAAGAGTTCATCGATCTCGCAATCTGGACTATCGGGCTTGGCGGGAACTGGACTGACAAGAACGGCAGACCGACACTGGACTCCGCCGAGGTCGTCAAGGCGGTGACGTACCTCAAGCAGCTCTACGATTTGAATGTCACCACGAGGGACACTGACAAGGGAACGTACCGCAAGATGTTTGCTCTGGGCAAAGCTGCAACGATTATTGACGGAATGTGGATGTACGGGCTTTCCAATGGGTGGGAACCGGCAACGAAATCGGACTTCGCAGTCGCGAACCTGCCGTTCCCGACTCAGCGGGTAGCCGCCTTCTATGAGTGCAATGCCATTTTGAAGGCAACGAAACATCCCAAGGAAGCAGCCAATCTCATTCAGACTATTTCCAATCCCGAATTCTCAAAGAAGCTTGTGGAGATTTCTCAGTTCATTCCGCCGAGAATTTCGGTATTCACTGCCGAGTTCAAGGATCAGCTCGTCAAGAAGTGGCCGTGGTACAAGACGTTCTTGGATCACGCCAACTCTGACCTCCTGGTCCTGGATGTCCCCAGCAATATGCCCGGAGATCTGCAAGTAAAGGTTCAGAAGATCTGGGGCACGTACTTCGACAAGGTTCTGTTCGACAACATGAGCCCTGCGCAGGCGATGGGTGCTGCCCAGAAAGAAGCGATTGCACTATTCAATTAGCATCGACTGAAGGATCCGACGAATCGTTGGAGGAGAGGGCGGAAAGCAAGTATTCCGTCCTCTCCAATTTCAGTCCTTCCGGTATTTTATCGTTGTCAGAGATTACAATGAGACGGAGGTGGCTATCATGATTCAAATGAAACTCACCGCGAAGCGTGAGATGGCCAAGGAAAATATCGCGACACCGACCCTGACGGCTGGCAGCGCAATCCTCAAAGTGGCAGCGGTCGGCATCTGTGGCTCGGATATGCATGTCTATGTCGGTGAGAACCCTGTGATCAAGCCGGAGAATCATGTTTGCGGGCATGAGTTCGGAGGGACCATCAAGGAGGTACCCGCCGGCACAAGCCACCTGCGTGTTGGTGACAAGGTGTGCGTGAATCCCGTAGTGAACTGCGGGGTCTGCCACTATTGCCAACATGGAATGGAACATATGTGCGTAAAGCAAAATGTGATTGGAGGAGACATTGACGGTGCCCTGAAGGAGGAGATAAGCGTTCCTCTTGCCAACATTGTGAAGCTGCCAGCGGATTTCGATTTGACATATTCTGCCATGATCGAGCCGGTCGCAGTTGCCATTCATTCGAGCAAGCACGTGCGCCAATCCAATGTCCTTGTTGTTGGACTGGGGACGATCGGGCTTCTCACCGTCCAGGTGTGCAAATTGAACGGGAACAGAGTCATTGCGACTGATATCAACGAGGAGAACTTCAAGCTTGCGCGTGAGCTCGGTGCAGACGCGACATTCATTTCGAAAGCGGAGGACCCGGCAGGTCTGGCGTCCCGTTTCTTTGAGAACGGGCGATTGGATTATGTCATCGACAACGTCAATATCGAGTCGACCGTCAACTATGCGATCACAGCGGTTCGAAAAATGGGTGAAATCGTCCTCGTGGGAATTCCGCATGCGAATTTCAAGGTCGACATCATTGGAGTTCTCTTGAACGAGCTCGTTGTTTCCTCGAGCTATTTATACTCGGACGAGGATTTTCGCCATGCGGCCAGCCTTGTCGCGACCGGTAAAATCGATGTGAAGAGCCTTGTCAGCAAGAAATTCAAGCTTCGAGACGCAAAGGAAGCCTTTGAGTACAAATTGAACACGAAATCAATCAAAGTCTTGATTGAAATGTGAGCGAGACGGGCAAGGAGGGGAATTTTGACTGATAGACGGAAGGCGAAGCTCGGACCCTATGCGTTCATCCTGCCGACAATCATCGTTGTCGTCGTCTTCTGGTTGATACCAATCGGGAAGGCTTTTCTCCTGACATTGACCAATGCTCAATTGCTGGCAATCGGAAACGCTAAATATATCGGCTTCGCGAATTATGCAAAGTTCTTTTCCGGGTCGGACCTTCTGTCTATCATGAAGGCCACCTTGATCTATGTGATATTCGGGGTAGGCGCCACCTATCTTGTCGGTCTGCTTGCCGCGACAATGGTCAACAGAGATTTCTGGGGGAAAGGCGTCGCGCGCGCGCTTCTTATATTGCCATGGATGGTTCCCCAAGTGGTGCTTGTCATCATCTGGAAGTGGATGCTGAACCCGAAGTACGGCATCATCAATTTCGTTCTGGCGCATCTTGGAATCCTGCCGGAAAATTTCAGCTGGTTCGGGAATGGATCATTTGCCATGGTTGCCATTCTCATTGCAACGATATGGAAGGAATATCCTCTTGCCATGCTGATATTGCTCGCCGGAATGAAGTCTATACCGAATGAAATCTACGATGCCGCATCAGTAGATGGTGCAAATGCCTTCCAGACTTTTCTCAGGATTACTCTTCCGAGTCTGCGCTTCGTAACAACCATTCTCGTGCTTCTTCTCACGATCTGGCATTTTGGCAATTTCGTGATCATCTGGCTCATGACGCAAGGCGGGCCCGGCAACGCAACGGCAACACTCACCGTCTTTACCTACCTCAATGCATTCAAGTTCGGGGACCTGGGATACGGCGCAACAATCGGGATGGTGATCATGGTTGTGACCTTGGGGATCAGTATTGCGTATTACCACATCTTCATAAAGAGAACGGAAGCGTCGGCATGAGGCAGTGCGGAACGGCAGGAGTAAATAGATGAAGAAGGTAGTATTTTTCGGATCCGTGGGCATAGTCTGCATTATTGCATTCTTCCCTTTTTACTGGTTGATAAATACATCGCTGTTACGCGAGGTGGACCTCTTCAGCTATCCCCCGATTTTCTTCCCCCGGCGAAACCCCTTCATCGCGTATTACAATTATTTCGCCAACAGCCACATCCTTCTCTGGCTGAAAAACACAGTTCTCGTTAGCTCGATCTCAACGTTGATCTCTACTATTTTGGCGATATTTGCGGCGTACAGCATCTCACGATTCAGGTATCGGGGGCGTACATTCCTAACCTTCGTCATTCTCATCACCCAGATGCTGCCACCCGTGCTCCTGATTATTCCAATCTATGTGATATTTCTCTCGTTCAAGCTGAACAACACTTTGATCGGCTTGACAATCATTTTTACGATACTGACGGTCCCCATTGGCACCTGGTTCCTGAAGGGCTTTTTTGACACGCTGCCGAAGGAGCTTGAAGAATCTGCCACCATTGACGGAGCCAGCCAGCTGGGTACCTTATTCAGAATCACCCTGCCCCTGTCCGTATCGGGGATCGTGGCAACAGCCACGTGGTCTTTTATCATTGCCTGGGACGAATACCTTTTCGCGTCCACAATAATAAACTCCCAGCAGAAGTGGATGCTGTCAGTCGGGTTGTCCTCATACCTCGGCCAATACTCGGTATCGTGGAGCGATATCATGACAGGGGCCGTCGTGGCGACAATCCCCCTCGGGTTCTTGTTCATGTTTTTTCAAAGATATCTGCTGAGCGGGCTGACGGCCGGATCGATCAAGGGGTGAGCCACAGAAACGAAGCTGTTCGACAGGTCGAGGCACCGGCACGACTTGCACAGCCCCAAAAGGCTCGCCAATCACAGTATTTAGCGAGGAAAACGGGATGTATAGTGCTTTTCAAATAGCGCCTCCATTTTTTGAGATCGGGCCCAAAGCATACCTCTACGGCGAAGATGCCATGATGCTTGCCCTGGAGGCCGACAGGATATCCGCGAAGTACTGCGTACAAATCATCTATACGCCCCAGTACGTCGATATCCCCGCAATCGCGCGGGCAACGAAGCATATCCTGGTTTTCGCCCAGCATATGGACCCTATCGAGATCGGGAGGGGAATCGGCGCTGTCTTGGCGGAAGCCCTGAAATCTGCCGGAGCCAAAGGTGCCCTGCTGAACCATGCGGAGAAGAAAATGGCGCTGGGAGACATTGCGAAGGCAATTCGGCGCGCCGACGATGTAGGACTGGCGTCAATGGTCTGCGCGGATAATCTCATGGAAGCGATGGCCGTCGCGCAGCTCGGGCCGAACATCATCATCGCGGAGCCTGAAGCGCTGATTGGACAACAGCCGGGGAACGTTGGAAGCCGGACCTATGTGAAAGAGATCAATGAAAGGGTGAGGGCAATCGATCCGAGGATCCAGGTCCTCCACAGCGCAGGGATCAAAACCGGTCAGGACGTCTACGACATCATTCAGCTCGGGGCAGAAGCGACAGGGTGCACCAGTGGAATCGTCAGGGCGGAGAACCCTGTCGCTGCCATGGAGGAGATGATAAAGGCCCTGAGGGAATCCTGGAACGCAAGAAAAGCGGCACACAGATCATAACGGAGGTGAGAGATGGCAGCGTTTAATGACGAGTTCAAGATCCAATCCGACCGGAGACCGACATTCCATGATGTAACGGATGAGGTCGCCATTCGAGTGGGAAAATGCGGGATAGCGAATGGAATCGTGGTGGTCTATTCGCGGCACACGACATGCAGCGTCATGATCCAGGAGCAGTCCGATGACGTCAACTACTGGGGCGAGCAGTTCGTGATGCAGGACCTGGTGAATGTGCTGGAGAAAATAGTCCCCACCTGCACGACAGAAGGGAAATACCTCCACCCGGGACCCCGGCATATCGAGATTGCAAAAAGGGAACGCTCCGAGGAGGCGTCGTGGAGCCTCAATACTGACGCTCATCTGCGTTCGATCCTGCTCGGGCGCTCCGTCACGGTTCCTCTGATCGGCGGCAAAATGCAGCTCGGAGAGTTTGGCAGGATATATTTCGCTGATTTCGATCAGGTGAGAGCCCGTGTGCGAAATGTAACGATTCAGGTCGTTGGCTAGTGAATCGCTGTTTGAATGGACTACGAGAATAAACTTACAGGGAGGTCGAACGAATGACAGGTAAAGATGTACGGATGGGAAGACTGTTCGGCAATGGCAGTCCCGTGATAGTTGCTGCAGATCATGGAAGCTATATGGGGCCGTTTGCCGGCATCGAGGATCTTCCTCACCAGATTTCCCAATTCAAGAAGGCTGATGCGTTCCTCGTCATGCCGGGAATGGCAAAGCGCTGCACCGCTTTTTTCGGTCAGAAGGACGCGCCCCTGTGCATCATCAGGGTGAACTGGGCCGCGCACTACTGCAAGCCTCATATGAAAGGTTTCTCAAAGACGAAGAAAGACAGCTATTACGAAAAAGGCTACAACGAGAAGCTTTGCTCCGTAAAATACGCCGTTTCCCTAGGAGCGGATATCGTGATCGCGTCCTTGCTCCTGGGAACGGATGAAGAGGCAAATACGCGGAATATCACCCAGTTCGGGGAATTCGTCTCCGAAGCTGACTCCCTGGGTGTGCCGCTCATCGGGGAATACATCCCGTTTGACGGGATTGACCGGTACACGGGTGACGTTGGCGATCTCCTGCTCGGAATACGGGCGTGCGCGGAGTTCGGCGCCGACATGATAAAGACTGTGTTTGTCGAGCAGTTCGAGCAGGTGGCTGGTTCTTCAGTCGTGCCGGCGCTCGCGTTGGGCGGAGGAGTTTTTGAAAAGCCGTCCGATGCATTCCGTCTTGCGCAAAAGGCCTTGAAGAAAGGAGCAAAGGGAGTCGTGTACGGAAGAAACGTGATTTGCGCAAAGAATCCGACCAGCTTTCTCGATTGCCTGCTCGGAGTGGTGAAGAATGGCGCGGATCCTGTGGAAGCTGAAAAGGATTATCTCGCCAGCATCGCGGGCGGGAAGCGGTAGAAAAGCATCGACCGAGGGTGAAAGAAGATCACGGGCTCGCGTGCGGTTTCATGGAATAATCGGTGAACGACATTGCGGTGAGCCCGCGATTCTTCGAAACCCTGGGAGAGCCGCTGCATCGAGCGGAATTATGATAGCGGGCCGGAAACCGACGGGTGAAGGCGCAGCCGGATGGCTTCTTCGGGACGCCAAAGGAGGGGATGGTGGCAGAAGTATTTACACTGAAGGACGTGGACCGCAGGGTCTATAAGGAATCGCTGCAGGATTTCCTGCCCGCGCAGCTCATCGACATACATACCCATGTTTGGAACAAGGACAATCAGGTGCAGAGCGCTCAACCGCTTTCCCGCGTTGTGAGCTGGCCGTCAAAAGTGGCAGACGAGAATACGGTCGAAACCCTCGCCGACTGCTATCGTCAATTATTCCCCGGCAAATCCGTCGTCCCGCTGATGTTCGCGAACGTGTTCGATGCGGATCGCATCGACCCGATGAATGGCTACGTGAGCGAATGTGCCGCACGGACAGGGTATCCGTCGCTCATCCTTGCGCATCCGAGCTGGACGGGGAGGGAGCTAGAGCAGCGCATAATGGACGGGAAGTTCAGGGGTGCGAAAGTCTATCTCAACCTGTCGCCCGCCTACATACCCGAGAAGGAAATAAGGATTTTCGATTACCTTCCTCCCCATCAACTGGACGTGCTGAACACCAATGGCTGGGTAGTGATGCTGCACATCCCCAGGGATGGCAGGCTGCGGGATCCGGTAAATCTCGAGCAGATGATCGAGATCGAGAAGAACTGGCCACGGGTGAAAGTCATAATCGCCCATGTGGGACGCGCCTACTGCGACGAGGACGTGGGGGATGCGTTCCAGCGGCTCTCCGTTACGAAGACCACGGTCTTCGATTTCTCGGCCAATACGAATGATCGTGTCTTCGAAGGGACTCTGCGTGCTTTCGGTCCCGAGAGATGTGTCTTCGGCAGTGACATGCCGATCACGAGAATGCGGATGCAGCGGACGTGCGAGCAGGGCCGGTATATCAACATCGTCCCCAGGGGCCTCTATGGCGACGTCTCCGGGGACAAGAACATGCGGGAGGTTGATCCGCCGGCCGCCGAGCAGCTGACCCTGTTCATGTACGAAGAGATCCTTGCGATCAAGAAAGCAGTCGAACGGGTCGGGTTGGGCAGGGTTGACGTCGAAGCGATCTTCCACAAGAACGCGCAAAGGGTCCTCGGGATCTGAGCGCGTCGCGCCCGCCGGAGGCTGGGGGCGCAGAAGTGCTTAAAGAAGAGGGGGCAGGTGTGATATCTCGTGAGAGCTTGCTCCTGGGACTTGACCTGGGAACGACCAACATCAAGGCCTATATCGTCACGATGGATGGCACGGTCGTGTCGTCAGGTTCGGCTGCCGTGGGAATCACCTATGCCGCGGACGGTACTGCCGAGCAGAACCTCGAGGACATCTGGGGCGGGACGGTGACGGCAATCAGGAAGGCCGTAATGTTCGCCCGGGGCGCGAACGTCATCGCAATCGGCGTCTCGAGCCAGGGGGGTGCGCTCCAGGTCCTCGATCGTGGGGGGCGCTGCTTCGGTCCGGTGATCGGCTGGCAGGATTCCCGCGGAAGCTCCTGGGATCGCGAGCTGACCGCGCGGAAGGGGGGCGGATGGTTTGCACGGCATACCGGATACCCGAAAAGCACGAGCGCGGTCGGCCAGCTTCTCAGGCTCCGCGCGCAGGGAACGCTTCCGCAGGGATTCGAGGTGGGATGGGTGGGAGACGTGATTGTCGAGCGGCTGTGCGGTCGCCGCGCCCACGATGGAACGAGCCTGTCCGAAGCGTGCCTCTTCAACCCGGGGGAGAACAGGGAAGACGGGGAATTGCTTGAAATCCTCGGTGTCGAAAGGAAATGTCTCCCCGACCTTTTGAGCGTGAATGAGACAGCCGGGGGCTTGCTCCCTGACATCGCTCAATCCCTCAGCCTTCCCGCCGGCATCCCAGTGGGCCCCGCCGTACATGATCAGTATTCCGCAGCATTGGGCTCCGGCGTGGTGCGCAGCGGCGATACGATGCTCGGGGCCGGTACGACATGGGCTTTGCTCGCCATCACGCCTGAGCTACAATTGCCTGTCGGGGGCATTGCGCTCGTCGGGTGTCACCCGGTGGCCGGCTTGTTCGGACAGATGCTCTCGATGGCGAACGGAGGGGCATGCATTGCGTGGGGAACGAGGACCCTGAATCTTGAAGCGATGGGTGTTCAGGGAACGGATTCGTGCCTTTCCAGCGTTCGGCCCGGCAGCGACGGGCTTCGCTTCCGCCCCCTGCTCTCCGAGATCGGGGGCGCAGGCCTCCCCTCCAGCGCAGCGGGATGCCTGGACGGGCTTCGGCTGGGCCATACGCCCGCGCATATCCTGCGCGCACTCGTCGAAGGGCTTGCGTGCGAGCTCGGCCGCTACCTCGCCATGATGAGGGAGGGGGAAGTTCCGGTGAACAGGCTCGTCATGAGCGGAGGGGCTGCGGCGAGCAGCGTGACACCGGGCATTATCGCGGACACGACCGGGCTTCCCGTCGACTGCATGACCATGCCGGAAACGAGCTCGATCGGGGCGGCAATCCTTGCGCATGCGCTGGTGGAACCAACCGCTCGTCTTGTAGACCTCGCAGACTCCATGAAGCCGCCAGCGCGAAGGATCGAGCCGGGCCAGGGACAGCCGGAGGCTCATGCGAGGCTCGAAGAATATCTGCTGTCCTGCAAGGCATTGAAGGCACAGCCCTAATGCGGGGGGACTCGTCATCCCCCCTGTCCCCTGCCGCTGAAACGACGTGTGAGGCTTTCGTGATCCCTATGAAGCGGGGCATTGAATCTTCTCCACGCTCCCTTTGCGATTCGATTCCAGGGCCGCGCTCAAGAGGGCGTGGGAGAGTCGTGTCTCCTCCGGTGTGAAGCAGCCGAACACCGTCGGCGAGCCCTTGTCGAGCTCCAGCAGGTATGCGGCCCACATCTGCAGCACCGCGTCGGCGAACCCGAACTCGAAGATGCCGCCCGTGATGCCCGGCACTGCCGGGGTGTAGCCGAGGTCGAGCCTGCACCAAGGCTGTTCCTTTTCACCGCTGTTGAGGAAGTAGAAGGATTTCGGATCCCGGGTTGAAAACATCGCGGATCCGGCAAGGCCGTCCACCTCGATGTACCATGTGTTGGTCATGCCCGGCGCCATTCGCTTCGTCTCCAGGAACATCGGGAAGGAGTACCCGTCGGCGTGGTCGACGCGGCAGTTCAGTGTCGCGTTGTCCCACGTGAGGCAGGGCGCCGTGCCGCCCTTTCCGTCGGGGCGGGTCGTCACGATCTTCGAGAGTGTCGCATGCACCGTCCGGGGAATCCACCCCATACGGAAGGGGATGTGCTGCGTGTGGATACCGAGGTCACCCATGCACCCGTACTCTCCGTTCACTTCGATCATCCGCTTCCAGTTGATCGACTTCGTCACGTCCATGTCGCTGGAGTGGTGGAGCCCGGCGCGGACTTCCATGATGCGTCCGAACCGCCCCTCCTTGATCCAGGAGATCAGCCGCTGTGCCGCGGGGAAATAGGGGAACTCGGAGCTGCAGCGCACGAACACGCCCGGCTTTTTGGCGAGGGCGCCGAGGATCGCCGCATTGGCCTTACTGTCGATGCCGAAGGGTTTCTCCCCCATGAGGTGCTTGCCCGCTGAAATTATGTCGACGTAGAGCTTCTCGTGCAGGTTGTGCGGCACGGCGCAGTAGATCGCCTCGATATCCGAGGATCCGAGGAGATCCTGGTAGTTTGTCGTGACTACTTTAAGCCCGGGGAAATTGTCCGTGAACCATGCGTGGGATTTCGGGTTCGTGTCGCAGATTCCCACGAGCTCCGGCATGGGGCCGTTGTCGAGCAGGTGACACCAGCGCGCGGCGGCGCTGCCGAACTCCCGGCCCATGAGCCCGAGGCCGATGATTCCGAAACGAACCTTCCTTCGCGTCGCCATGTGAGTATCTCCCCTTTCTTCGGATCAGAGGCCGGCCAGCGCCGCCTCCATGCGTGCCACGAGAAAATCGACGGTGGCAGGTGTCGCAATGAGCGGCAGCTTCGTGAGGCAGGAGGGAGGGCTCTCCACCTTGTAACTCTGCACGCCTATGTCGATGCCGCCGTCGACGAGCGTGGAAACGAACCTACCCAGCTTCGCCGTGTCGCGGAAGAACAGTGAACCGAGATGCCTGAGCCCCTCGAATTTCTCTATTGTTTCGGGGTGGCGCGACGCAAGTCTGCGCAGCTCCTGTTCGTAGTAGCTTCCTGTTGCGCTCACAAAGTCCCCGTTGGCCCTGACGAATGCCATGGTGATGAGGGAAGCAAGGGAGGCGATCTCCTCCTGGCCGTTGGTCACTAGCGCTCCGAACTGCTGGAGTGTATCCATTGTGGACGAGCAGAGGATCCGGGAGGCTGGGTACTCGCCGCCGGGAAACCCCTTGCCTGCGGAGACGAAATCGGGTGTCAGGCCGTATTCCCGGAACAGGAAAAGGTCCGCCGACCATGTGCAGGACTGAATCTCGTCCGCGATAACGGCCACGTCGTGGCTCCTGCACAGCGCATACGCCTTTTTCATGTAGTCCTTCTCGAGCAGCACGGCGCCGTAGTTCATGAGCACGATTTCGTGGAAGAAGGCAGCCACCTTGTACCGACCCGTGTCCCATTGCGATAGGACAGCCTCGAAATCCTCGATATCATTGATCCGCACCGGCCGCACGATCATGGCCCCGCTGGACTCAAGCTTCTGCCCCAGGCCCGGCCACAGACCGCGCATGACCTGCGTGAGGGTCGTCGTTCCATGGTAGTTGGCTCCTGTTCCGCCCTCATAGTCTCCGATGACGAGGATCACCGGTACCCGTCCTTCATAGCGGGGACGGGGGCTATTGTTGTCGAAACGAAAAAACAATGAAAGCACCATCTTCAGCGCTGCCTCGACAACGAGACTGCCGGTCTCCAGGTTGATCACTCGATTGATCACGTGCGGCTCGGTGGAGGAGATCACCCGCTGCAGACCCGCGGAATCCGTCGGATCCACGCCGTTGGCGGCGGCGACGAGCTGCTCTTCCAGCAGGCGCGTGATATGCCCCCGCGTATTGTTGTGCGTGGCGTTGGGGATGCCGAGGCGCCGCGCATTCTCTAGGAGACGATAGCCCGGGAACGAATGGCCGAGGGAGAGATGGTAGTGCTCCGATTTGGAGGCGAGGTACAGCCTGCCGTCCTCTCCGACCCTGAACATGCCGAGACCCGCCAAGGGCGCTGAAGAAGTCCTGCTCGCTTCCTTGACGCCCGCCGAACCGGCGCCTTTTGCCGAATTGGACAACCCGCTCGACATGCGTGTGCCGACGAGCCGGAGTAGCTCGTCCTGTTTTTTGCCAAAAGCAGGGGGATAAAACTCTATTTTCTCCGCAGCAAAGTCCTGGAGTCTGCCGAGGTTGCTCCCTTCGACAGCTGCCCGTGCCGCGCAGACTGCCGCCAGATAGTCTTTACCGACCAGATCCGAGAGGGAGAGGTTCAGATTACGAATGGACGCGCTCACCAAGCCTACCTTTCCAGAGCCACGGCAATTGCTCGTTTCATTGAAGTTCCGTGTCATTATAAGAAAATGTTTGGTGTAGTCAATATGAAATTGATCGATATGCTCATTTTCGCTTGACATATTCGACGTATTGCTCTAGAAGGAAGCCAAGAGGAAAAGCCGGAATGAAGAAGAGCGAGGCTCGCAATGCCCTGCTGCTGGAAATGCTCCAGCTGGACAAGCGTTTGGACGTCAAGACGATTTCTGACTCCCTCGGGGTGTCGATAGCGACAGTACGAAGGCTGCTTTCCCGGCTGGAAGCAGACGGGAAGGTGATCAGGACCCACGGCGGGGTCTGCCTCGCCCCTCATCTCGGCTCGGATTATTCATATTACATTTCCTCAACGCACAGGAGCAGGGAGAAGGCCGTGATCGGCAGGGCTGCGGCGGAGCTCGTCGGGTCAGGGGAGCGCCTGTTCCTCGATTCCGGTACCACGGTGCTCGAATGTGCCGAGGCATTGTCCCTCCGGGTCCGATCCGGGGCTGTCAAGAATCTCGTGATCCTCACCAATTCCCTCGCTCTTGCCGAGGCACTTGCCCGATGGTGCCGCGTCATGCTCGTTGGAGGTGAGGTTCGCATTGAGCGTAGGGACGTGTCTGGACCTATCACGGAGGAGACGTTGCGGCAGTTTCACGTCACGCGCGCATTCCTCGGCGCCGATGCCATCCACATCAAGAGCGGGTTTCTCACCACTGACGAGCGCACGGGCAAGATGAACGAGATAGTTCTTCACAACGCGCGCCACGCGTACGTCCTTGCCGATTCGGAAAAGTTCAACAAGGACTCCTTCTGTCAGTACGCGACACTCGGAGAGGTGGAGGCCATCTACACCGACTCCGGTCTCTCCGAGGAAACCCTGCGGGATTTCACCGATGCCGGAGCGAAAATCCAGGTGATCCCCCTTGCCGTGCGACGTGGCATAAAAGCCGGCGATTGACGGAGGCCTTCCCATGTACCTCACCTTCGATATCGGGACCACCTCGGTCAAGGTCGTTCTCTATGACAGGGACGGAAGGCTGGCCGGCAAGGTCATCAGGAACTACACGCTGTCCACGCCGGACGTGAACTGGTACGAGGCGGACCCCGACCTGTACTGGGACGCGGTAACCTCGGGTACTCGGGAGGTCCTGGCAGCCTCACGGGTCGATCCCCGGGAGATCCGCACGATCTCCGGTTGCAGCCAGGGGGAGACGGTGATCTTCATCGGCGCCGACGGCAGGCCGGTGAGACCGGCAATCGTCTGGCTGGACCTCCGCGCCCGGGAGGAGGCTGAGGAGCTCTCAGCGCTCGTGTCCCCCGAAGAGCTGTACGCGGTCACCGGGCTCACCGGCATCGATCCCACGTGGAGCGCGACGAAGGTGCTGTGGGTGAAAAAGCACGAGCCGGACAACTTCCAGAGGACGGCGCGAATTCTCCTCGTGGAAGATTACATCACCTGGCGGCTCACCGGCCGGGCTTGCACGACGCCGAATCTCCTCTCCTCAACGCTTTTCGTCGACGTGCACACCCACCGGTACTGGGACAGATTCGTCGGTCATCTGGGGATCGCCGCGCGCCTGCCCGAGATCATCGAGCCGGGAGACCGTGTCGGCGCTCTCAGCCCTGCCGCTGCCGCCGAAACGAAACTGTCCGTCGGTACACTCGTCGTGAAGGGCGCGATGGACCAGGCGACGAGCGCGATCGGCGCCGGTAATATCCTCCCCGGCATCGTCACCGAGACCACCGGATCGGTCATGGCCATTGGCGTCACGACCACGAGCGTCGACCTCCGCGCCGAGGTGAAGCTCCCCTACCAGCCCCACGTCGCACGGGGATCGTTCCTCTACCTGCCCTACGTACAGACCGCGGGGAGCGCGTACAAGTGGTGGCGGGACAAGTTCTGCGCGGAGGAGATCCAGGAGGCGGGAGACCTCGAGGCCGCATACGACAGGATGAACGCGCTGGCGGCCCCCGTGCCCGCGGGATCCGAAGGGGCGGTCTTCCTGCCGTTCCTCGCGGGGGCGGGCCAGCCGGAGAACGATCCCGACGCCCGCGGGGTGTTCTACGGGCTTACCCTCAAGCACGGCAAGGGGCATTGCGCGCGGGCAATCATGGAGTCCATCGCCTTCATGCTGAGAAAGATCCTCGCCGATTTCGTCCGCTTCGGAGTGGACATGACGGAGGTCCGCTCCATGGGCGGCGGCGCCCGCTCGGACCTCTGGCTGCAGATCAAGGCCGACGTCATCGGGCTCCCCCTGGTCCGTATGGAGGAGGAGGAGACCTCGACGCTCGGCGCGGCGATACTCGGCGCCGTTGCCTGCGGGGATCAGCCCGACATCGCCACTGCGGCGGCGGCCATGGTGCGCCGCGGGCGGCGCTTCGAGCCGGATCCGCGGACCAGGGCGGCATACGAGAAAGGCTTCGCGCTGTACAACGAGCTCTACGGGGCGCTTGTCCCGGTGTTCAAGAAGTTCTCCCGTTGATCCACAAGGAGGCGGTCATGGAAACACTCAAGGCAGGCTACGTCTCGTTCGGCACCCAGTACTACAGGCCGGAGAACCTCACAATGATCACGGCGCGCGCCGAGGCGCAGCTTGTGGCGGCGGGGATAACGCTTCACCGCACCGACCCCGTCTACGGCGAAGGGCCCGAGCCCGTGCGGGCGATCGCCGAGCTGAAGAAGGGCGACTGGGATTTCCTGATCGCCAACGTGCTGAACTGGATCGACATCCGCGGGGTGATGCGCGTGCTCCTGGAGTTCCGTGACAAGCCCATCGTGCTGTACAGCTTCGGCGGATTCACGGAAGGGGACACGCTGATCTGTCCCGCGGCAGGTGCGGGATGCACGGCCCTTCGTTTCCCCATGGAGAGGATGGGATTCAGGTTCACCTACCTCTTCAACGCCCCCGACACGCCGATGGACGTCGCAGGGATCGTGAGCTTCGGCCGCGCCGCGCGCGCCGCCCGGATGTTGCGCACGGCGCGCTTGGGCATGCTCGGCTTCAACGACATGGGCCTTTTCACCACGGACTTCTCCGTCGTCCAGCTCAGGGACAGGATCGGCCCTGAGGTGGAGAGTGTGGACATGCTGCAGCTCGAGCGCAGGATGCAGGCGCTGTCTGCGCCGGCCGTTGCCGCAGAGACGCGCAGAGTGACGGCGCGGTGGGAATACCCGCTGGGGAAACCCGACCCCGCGATGGTGGACAAGGTCATGCGGCTGTACATGGCAACCGTGGAGCTGTGTCGTGAAAAGGGTTTTGCCGGTTTCTCCTACAAGTGCGTCGACGGCGTGGACAGCACGATGGGCCTTACGCACGCAGTCCCCTCGGCCCTCGTCGCCTCCGCCGGGTACGCCTACGTCGACGAGAACGACGTAGGCAACCTGGTGGCGGAGCTCATGCTGAAATACCTCACCGATCAGCCCGTCATGTTCCTCGAGCACTACGACCACCACCCCGAGTGGATCCTCCTCGGGGAGGACGGCTACATCCCCGACCAGTTCATCGACGGAGCCCCGCAGATCAAGGTGGTGACCTCCGTCGCCATGGGGGGCATGGCGCACTGCTCGAAGCTGAAGCTGGGCCGCATGACCCTCGCGTGCCTCGCTCAGGACAACGAGGGGTTCCGCATGCACATCGTGAGCGGGGAGGGCAGGACGCCTCCGCAGTGGGTGGAGATGGGTGTCCCGCTGCCGTCGTGGCCCAGCACGAAGTTCTTCCCCGACGTGCCCGTGCGGCGTATACTGGACCACGTCCAGTCCCAGCATTTCGCGATGACCTTCGGCGATCACGCCGCCGAGCTTTCCGGCCTCTGCCGTCTGCTCGGGATACGCGCGGTGATCGACGCGGAGGAATGAGGAGCAGGCGATGAAGACCACGGAAACCCGGTACGGAACGGCCCCCGACGGCAGCGCAGTGAAGCTCTACACGCTTTCGACTTCAGCCGGGGCGCGCATGAGCGCCATCAGCTACGGGGCCACTCTCACCGCGGTGGAGATGCCGGACCGGGCCGGGAAGGTGGGCAGCGTCATGCTGAGCCACCACTCCATGGAAGAGTACGCGAAGAACACCGAGTTCTTCGGCGCGTTCGTCGGCAGGTTCGCCAACCGCATCAGCGGCGGAAGGTTCACGCTGGACGGGAGGGAGTACACCCTCGCCCGCAACGACGGCGCCAACCATATCCACGGCGGGCTGCGCGGCTTCGACAAGATCGTGTGGTCGGGCAGGCTCTTCAAGAAGGGCGATGCGGCGGGCATCCGCTGGACAGGCACCAGCGCGGACGGTGACGAGGGGTATCCCGGGCGGCTCAAGGTGACGATGGAATACCTCCTCACGGAGCGCAACGAGCTCTCCTTCGAATACTGGGCGGAAACCAACCAGCCCACACCGGTGAACCTCACCAACCATTCCTACTGGAATCTCGCCGGCGCGGGAACGATCCTCGACCAGGATATCTCCTTCAATTGCCCCTTCTACCTGCCCTCGACGTCGGAGCTGATCCCGACGGGTGAAGTGCTGAAGACGGCGGGAACGCCGTTCGATTTCAGCTCCGCAAAGAGGATTGGGAGGGACATCGCCTCGGTGCCGGGGGGGTACGACCACTGCCTCGTCATCGGCAAGACGGCCGGGACCCTCGGCCTGGCCTGCACCGCGCACGACCCGGTTTCCGGCAGGACGATGCGGGTGTCAACGACCAAGCCCGGTATCCAGTTCTACACCGGGAACTTCCTCACCGGCGACGAGCACCCCCGTCACGGAGGGTTCTGTCTGGAGACGCAGCATTTCCCCGACGCGCCGAACAGGGGCCATTTCCCCTCCAGCATCCTCCGGCCGGGGGAGGTCTACCATCACAGGACCGTGCACGAGTTCTCCGCATGATCCGCGACTGATCGAAAACTCCCTCTTCCCGGCAAGGGGCATCCAGGGTTACAGTCAGTGACGAAGGAGAGGGAACCATGATCGATCTGAAACAGCGTGAGGTGTGGTTTGTCACCGGGAGCCAGTCCTTGTACGGCAAGGAGGCCCTCGACAAGGTGGGGGAGCACTCCCGCGAGATAGCGCGCGGGCTTTCGGAATCCCCCTCCATTCCCGTCAAGGTCGTGTTCAAACCCATCGTGACCTCATCCGATGGAATCCTCGACCTCTGCCGGGAGGCGAACAGCGCCAAGAGCTGCGTCGGCCTGATCACCTGGATGCATACGTTCTCCCCCGCAAAGATGTGGATCGCGGGTCTCTCCATCCTCACGAAACCCTTCGTCCACCTGCACACCCAGTACAACAGGGACATCCCCTGGGCGAGCATCGACATGGACTTCATGAACCTCAACCAGTCGGCACATGGCGACCGCGAGTTCGGCTTCATCGGCGCGCGCCTGCGCAAGGAGCGCAAGATCGTCGTCGGGCATTGGCGGGAGAAGGACGTGCAGGAGGAGCTCGGCGAATGGGCGCGGGTGGCCTGCGGGTGGGACGAATGGCAGGGCCTCCGCGTCGCACGGTTCGGTGACAACATGCGCGAGGTCGCCGTGACAGAGGGCGACAAGGTGGAAGCCCAGATCAAGTTCGGCTACGCGGTGCACGGGTTCGGCATCGGCGATCTCGTCGACCGATTCGGCAGCCTCACCGACGCCGAGGTGGACACGCTGCTCAAGGCCTATGACGCGGAGTACACCGTCGCCCCCGAGCTGCGCGCCGGCGGCGCTCGGCGCGCCGACCTTCGTGAGTCCGCGCGGATCGAGCTCGCCATGCGTCATTTCCTCGAGGAGGGAAGGTTCAAGGCCTTCTCGACGAGCTTCGAGGATCTGCACGGCATGGCGCAACTGCCCGGGCTCGCCGTGCAGAGGCTCATGGCGGACGGGTACGGGTTCGGCGGTGAAGGGGACTGGAAAACCGCTGCCCTCGTGCGCGCCATGAAGGTGATGGCCTCGGGACTGCCGGGCGGCAATTCGTTCATGGAGGACTACACCTACCACCTCGATCCCTCGGGTCCGAAGGTGCTCGGCGCGCACATGCTCGAGGTATGCCCGACGATAGCGCACGGCAAGCCCTCGCTGGAGATGCACCCGCTGGGCATCGGTGGAAAAGCGGATCCCGCCCGACTCGTGTTCACCTCGGCCACGGGACCCGCCCTGAACGTGTCCATCATCGACATGGGGACGAGGTTCCGTATGATCGTCAACGAGGTGGACGTGGTCACCCCCGATGCCGCGCTGCCCAAGCTCCCCGTTGCCCGTGCGCTCTGGGTGCCCCGGCCCAACCTGAAGGTGGGGGCAGGCGCGTGGATCCTCGCGGGCGGCGCCCATCACTCGGGCTTCAGCCAGGCGCTCACCGCCCAGCACATGGAGGACTTCGCCGCCATGGCAGGGATCGAATGCGTCGTCATCGACGCGAAGACCGACCTCTCCCAGCTCAGGAAGGAGCTGCGGTGGAACGCGGCCTACTGGCACCTCGCTCAGGGGGTGTGATCAGGGCCGTCCGACTTCGGTGACCGGGCGAAGGCGGCGCGCACCGCCTCCTTCGCGCTGGCCACGCCGGTGAAAGAGATCGATTCGACCTTTTCGGCGTCCGCGGGGGTTGCGGCCGTGCCCGGCGCGGCTGCCGCGGGACCGATGAGGGACGTGAATCCCAGGTCCCGGCATGCCCGCTGCCGCTTTTCAAGTCCGGGAACGGGGCGCACTTCACCGGTGAGGCTCACCTCGCCAATGACGGCGAGCCCGACCGGAAGCGGCGCCCCGGTCCGGGCCGAATGCAGAGCCAGTGCGAGGGGGAGCTCCACTCCGACCTCCGCGATGCGGATCCCTCCCGCCACGTTCACGTAGATGTCGTGCTCCGCCAGATGGAGGCCGAGGTGCTTTTCCAGGACCGCGGCCATGCGCGCGACCCTGCCCGCGTCGATCCTGTCGGAGTAGATCCTGCTGATCCCGCTTTTCGCGGGGACCGTGAGCGCCTGGATCTCCACGAGGAGCGCCCGTGAGCCCTCGAACACCGGTGCGATGGCGACCCCCGCCGGGATCTCCCCGTCCCGCGCGGTGAGGAAGAGGCTCGACGCGTCGGCCACCTCGGCGAGGCCCGTCTCCGTCATGCGGAAGAAGCCGATCTCGTCCACAGAGCCGAACCTGTTCTTGACCGCCTGCAGCGTGCGCACCTCGGCGCTCGCCTCCTCGAAGGCGAGCACGGTGTCCACGAGATGCTCCACGAGCTTCGGTCCCGCTATGGTCCCTTCCTTGGTGACGTGGGCGACGAGGAGGAGCCCCGAACCCCGGGATCTCGCCCATTCGACGAGCTCCTGCGTGCAGATCTTGATCTGGTTCACGGTCCCCGGCAGCGCGTTCACCTCCCGGGTGTACAGCGTCTGCAGCGAGTCGATGATGACGAGCACCGGCTTCACCTGCTGGAGCACCTGCATGATGGCGGTGAGCTCGGTCTCAGCGAGCACTTCGATGCGCTCCGAGGAGACGTTGATGCGGTCGGCGCGCATGCGCAGCTGCCCGGGTGATTCCTCCCCCGAGACGTACAGGCTCCTCCCCGCCGTTGCCATGCTGGATGCGAGCTGCAGCATGAGCGTGGACTTGCCGATGCCCGGCTCGCCGCCCACCAGAACGGAGGAGCCGCGCATCAGCCCACCGCCGAGCACCCTGTTCATCTCCGCAATGCCCGTGTCCATGCGCATGCCGTCCCGGGTCTCGATGGAGGACAGGGGGATGGGCAGAGCGGAAGGTGTATCCTTCACCGCAGAGCTTCGGGTCGGGGCCACCGCGATGGGGACCTCCGTGAAGCTGTTCCACGTGCCGCATTCCGGGCACCTGCCCAGCCAGCGCGGCTCCTGATGTCCGCACCCCGAGCACTCGAAGAGGTTTTTCGACTTGGACACCGGCGCTCACCTCCGCCCTGAGGATACCAGCCTTCGGGGGCTGTTGTCTCCCCGCACTGTCCGTACTATGATCCCCACGCAGGAAATGCGGGCATGAAGATCGTCCAACCAGACTCTCGAAGCATCAGGATCACCTCGGATTCCGGCGTGCCCTTCCGCATCCCCTACCGCTTCTTCTTGAACGGCTTCGAGCGCCCGGCGGAGAGCATTGTGCTCACCGCCCCGTCAGGGAAGGCGGGCGTCTTCGAGGTGCGCGCCTTTTTCCTGTTCGGCGAGGTACGGGACAGGATCTCCTCCGACGCCAACGGGATCACGATCGACCGCACCTGGTCGGTGAAGACCCCGGGCGCCGTCCACCTCTCCTTCCACACGGAGTTCGAGCCGCGGGAGGACGTTCGCTGCTTCTTCCCGGGTGTCCAGGCCGTGCAGGGCATGCCTGCGGAGCCGCTCTCGTTCCTCGCGGAAAAGACGAGCTACCCGGGGTCGGTGGTCGTGGCGCTGGGGCGCAACAGCGTCCTCCTCTTCACCGGCTCCCCCGTGCGCGAGAAGCACCCGGCGGGGATCGGCATCAGCACGACCGACATCGAGGACGAGCCTGCCCGTCTCTGCGTGGAGCTGCGCTTCCCCGGCATCGAGCAGCCGTCCGGACGCATCGGCCCCCGTCCGCCCGACGAAGAGACGGCGGAAGACCAGACGATCGAGTCGCCGGGAAGCCTGGAGCTCTCCCATAAGCTCTTCTTCGCCTTCGCGAAGACGGAGGAGATCCTCCTCCGCGGCGCCGCTGCCGCAGCGGGAAGGCTCCTTCCTCCGGCCGCCCCGAAATCGTCGACCGAACGGTCGGTGGACATTGCACGGCTTTCGGAGGCGCTGCAGTCCTGCCTCTCCACCCATCTCTATCAGAAGGACGGGGTCGCGGGGATGCGGGAGACGCCGAACAGCCAGTGGCTCTCCGCATCGGCCGGCGTCGGCTGCGCTATAGCACTGCGCAGGCTCTTCCCCGACGATGCGCGTCTCCTCGAGCTCAGCCTGCGCCTGGCGGACTTCGCCCTCAAGGGGCAGCTCCCGTCGGGCTTCTTCTATGAGAGCTTCGACACGGGGACGGGGGAATGGCACGGGGTGAGGGGCCAGGCGCACCGCACGCTCCTCTCCGTGGGCCAGTCGTCGCGGATCGCCGCGCTCCTCCTGGAGCTTGCCGACGACCTGGCGGAGAAGGGCTCCCCGCACGAGAAATATTTCCTGGCGGGGCTGCGGTTCGTCGAATCGTTCCTCGACGAAAAGGGAAAGCTCAGCATGCCGGGGCCCCTCCACCAGCCCGGCTCTCGGACGCCGATAGCGGAGCACCCCGAGCAGATCGCCGGGCTCGAGCTGTACTTCCCGCTCGTCCGGGTCCTCGCCCGCACGGGGAAGGACCGGTACAAGAAGGCGATGGACCTCCTTGTGAAGCGCTTCTCCACGCTGAGCTGGGACCCGCTCCTGCCGCCGGCGTCGCGTGAAAACCGCAGCCCTGACTCCGCCGGCGCCCTCGTGGCCGCCGGCCTGTTCGTGCGGATGCGGGCGCGCGGCTACAAGCCGGTCGAGCCTCCGGTGAGCACGGCCGCCGCCGCGGCCGCGCGGGCCAATGAAAGCACGCGACTGTTCGTCTCCCTCGTCGCGCCCTGGGTGCGGATGCATCCTGAAGGGGAGGCGGAGAGCCTGTCCTTCTCCGGGACCATCGTCGACTCCTTCGTGCGACAGCGCCTCCTGTTCGCCGGGTATGAGACCGCCTGCCTCCTGCTCGAGCTCGGGCGGCTCACCACCGACACCGCGGTGCGGTCCATCGTGAGGACGCTGGCCCGACTCTGCCTCTCCTCGACGCGCTCCGCGCCGCTCGGGACCGCATTCCTCCAGCACACGAACTGGGACGATGAGGGCAAGACGGGGAGGGGGAGACGCGGACCCGTGGACTCCCGCCGTCTGGCGACGGAGATCCTCAACGGCCTGCGGATCAACGACGAGTTCCCGAAGGTGTAGTTGCCGCGCTGTCCGCGGCGGGCTATAGCACCTTCCGTGCGATCGGAATGCGCCGGCCCGTGCCGAACGCCTTGGGCGACACCTTGAGCACCGGCGGCGCCTGCCTCCGCTTGTACTCCGCCTTCTCCACCATGGCGATCACCGAACGGACAAGCCCCGGCTCGAAGCCGGCCGCCGCGATCTGGTCCGCGGATTCGTTCTGCACGAGGAACCTTTCGAGGATCGCGTCCAGCGTCTCGTACGGCGGGAGGGAGTCCTGGTCGGTCTGGTTGGGACGCAGCTCCGCCGAGGGGGCTTTGCTGATGATCGCCTCGGGGATGATCGGGCTTCGCGCATTGATGGCCCGGGCCACGGCGTAGACCTGCACCTTCAGGAGGTCTCCGATCACCGCAAGCCCGCCGCTCATGTCTCCGTACAGCGTGCAGTACCCCGTGGCGAGCTCCGACTTGTTGCCGGTGGTGAGGAGCAGGGAGTTGAACTTGTTGGAGTAGGCCATGAGGAGTGTGCCGCGGATGCGGGCCTGGATGTTCTCCTCCGTGATGTCCGGCGGGCGATCCCCGAATACGGGGGCGAGGGTCGAGAGGAACGAGCCGAAGATCTGCTCGATGGAGAGGAGTTGAAGGGAAAGCCCCAGCGCGTTTGCCAGCGCCCGGGCATCGGCAACGCTTCCCTCCGAGGAGTAGCGGGAGGGAAGACCGAAGACCGCCACGCGGTCGGCCCCCAGCGCCTCCACGGCCAGTGCGGCGACCAGCGCTGAATCGATGCCGCCGGAAAGCCCGAGGTGGACCCGTGAAAATCCGCACTTGCGTACGTAGTCCTTGATCCCCAGCGCCAGCGCGCCTTCGATCTGCACGTTCTCGTCCCCGGGGAGCCTGACGAGCGGTCCCTTCGCCGTCGTGTCGACCACGGCGAGCTGCTCCTCGAACGGCTTGCCGAGGAAGACGAGCCCGCCCTGCGCCGAGGTGACCATCGACTGACCGTCGAAGATGATGTTGTCATTTGCGCCGACTGTGTTCACGTAGACCACGGGGACTCCCGAGGTCTTTCCGATGCGTTCGAGGAGCCCCAGGCGGATCGCGGGCTTGCCCGCGTGGAAGGGCGAGGCGGACGGGGAAACGATGAGCGTTGCACCGGCATCCAGGAGCTCTGCCACGGGGTCCACCGGGTAGCGCAGGCCCGGAGCGGGCTCGCCCTCCCACCAAATGTCCTCGCAGATCGCGATGCCGATGCGTTCCCCGCCGAAGGAAACGACGGAGCGGGACTCGGCGCTCTCGAACCATCGCGCCTCGTCGAACACGTCGTACGTGGGGAGGAGGGTCTTTGCCTGCGTATGCAGGATCTTTCCCTCCGCAATGAGCGACGCCGCGTTGAGAAGCGCCTTGCCGGGCCGTCCCCTGTTCCTGTCCACGTAGCCGACGATGACGCCGATCCCGTGAGGGGCCCCGGCCTGGACGCGCCTCAAGGCCCTGAGGTTCTCCTCCACGAACAGGTCGTACTCCAACAGGTCCATCGGGGGATACCCGCAGAGGCAGAGCTCGGGAAAAACGGCCAGGGAAGCGCCGGCGGCTTTTGCCTCGACGGCGAAAGCGATGACTTTTGCGCAGTTTCCTTCGAAGTCTCCGATAAGGGGATTGATCTGGGCACAGGCGACTTTCATGACGCGCTCCTCATGGGAGGAAATCTACCAGGGAAGGGGAGTGCTCTGCAATGACGTTTCGCGCCGGGATTTCGTATATTGGCTCGATGGAAATAGGAGTCTATACGTTTGCCGACCTCATGCCGGACGTCCACACCGGGGTGAAAATCAGCCCCGCCCAGCGCCTGCGGGAAGTGGTGGAGGAGATCGAGCTTGCCGATCAGGTGGGCCTGGAGGTTTTCGGGCTGGGGGAGCATCACCGCCCGGACTACACCGTTTCTGCACCCGCCGTGGTCCTGGCCGCGGCTGCCGAGCGCACCAGGCGGATCCGCCTGACAAGCGCCGTCTCGGTGTTGAGCTCCGATGACCCGGTGCGCGTCTACCAGGACTTCGCCACCCTCGACCTGCTCTCGGGCGGAAGGGCCGAGATCATGGCAGGGCGCGGTTCGTTCATCGAATCCTTCCCGCTCTTCGGGTACGACCTCGACGATTACGACGAGCTGTTCTCGGAGAAGCTCGACCTGCTGCTGGCGATCCGCGCGAGCGAGCGCGTCACCTGGTCCGGCAGGTTGCGACCCCCGCTGTCGGGCCTCGGCGTGTACCCCCGTTCGCTTCAGGAGCCGATCCCGGTCTGGATCGCAGTCGGCGGCAGCCCCGAATCGGCTCAGCGGGCCGGGCAGCTCGGCCTCCCCATGGCGCTTGCCATCATCGGCGGAATGCCCGAGCGCTTCGCCCCGTTCATCCAGCTCTACAGGGAAGAAGCGGCCGCTGCGGGCCATTCACCGTCAGTTGCGCGCGTGAGCATCAACTCGCACGGGTACATCGCCGACACCACGCAGGCCGCACGGTCGGAAGGGTATCCGTACCTCGCCGCCACGATGAGCAGGCTCGGGAAAGAGCGGGGATGGCCTCCAATGACGCGGGGACAGTTCGAAGCGTCCGTGTCTCCCCGCGGCCACCTTCTCATGGGAAGCCCGCAGGAAGTGATCGACAAGATGCTCTTCGAGCACGAGGTCTTCACCTACGACCGTTTCCTCCTCCAGTTCAGCGTTGGCACCATGCCGCATGACAAGATCATGCACTCCATCGAGCTCCTGGGAACGAAGGTCGCCCCCGCCGTGCGCAGGGAAACGGCGGCCGCATGACGATCTTCGAGCCGCTTTCCCTCGGCACCCTCGAGCTGCCCAACCGCATCGTGATGGCCCCGATGACGCGCAACAGGGCCGAGGGTACCGTCCCCTCGGAAATGGCGGTGGTCCACTACGCGGCGCGCTCGAGCGCCGGGCTCATCGTCACCGAAGCGACGCAGGTGTCGGCACGCGGGCAGGGATCGCCCGACACGCCGGGGATCCATTCGGACGAGCAGGCAGCCGCATGGCGCCGCGTCACCGACGCCGTGCACGGTGAAGGCGGGCGCATCTTCATCCAGCTCTCCCATGCCGGCAGGTTGTCCCATTCCGACTTTCACGGCATGCCCCCCGCGGCCCCTTCGGCTGTCGCGCCCGTCGGATTCATACGAACCCCCCGCGGGGTGAAGCAGTACGAAACGCCGTGGGTCCCCACCACGGCCGAGGTGCCTCTCCTCGTGGAGGAGTTCGCTGCCGCTGCCCGGCGTGCGCGGGTGGCGGGGTTCGAGGGGGTCGTGATTCACGGCGGGAACGGGTTCCTCGTCGACCAGTTCCTCCAGTCGGGCACGAACCAGAGGACGGACCGATACGGTGGCAGCGTGGAAAACCGTACGAGATTCGCTTTGGAAGTCGTCGAAGCCGTCACCGGCGTATTCGACAGGGCTGTCACCGGGTTCACCATATCCCCAGGGGGCAACCACAAGGGCATCAGGGACGACACTCCCTTGGAGACGTTCACGCATGCGGCCCGGGCGTTGGATCAGCAGGGGTTGGGGATCCTCCACGTGCTCGAGCAACCGATCAATGACGTGAGCCCCACGCGCCTGATGAGGGAATGCTTCCGCGGCGTTCTCATGTCGAGCGAGGGTTATACGCGCGACAGCGCGGAGGAGGCGCTGCAGGCGGGGCTCGCCGACCTTATCGCTTTCGGCCGCGCATTCACGGCGAACCCGGATCTCGTGGAGAGGTTGCGCTCCAATGCGCGGCTCGCCCTCGCGGATCCCAAGACGTTTTACAGCGGAGGCGCCGCAGGCTACATCGACAACCTGGTCGCCCCCGGCACTTCGCGTTGACCCGCGCTCCCCGCCTGAGCTACTATGTGCCATGCCGCGAACGATTCTCGTCACCGAGGGTGACTCCCCGCTCGGGGGGGCGCTGACGCGCTTGCTTCTGGCCCGCGGCTTTTCCGTGGCGGCACTCCAGGAACGTGCGCCCGTTGCCAGCGGCGAGCGCACGGGATCCGCTCCTCGTCCCTCTTTGGCCGTCGCGTGGAACCGCCGCTCCCCCGTGTCCGCCCATACCATCCTGCTGACCGTGCTCAACGCGTTCGAGTCGATCGATGACGTGCTCATCCTGGAGCCGCCGATCCCTGACGGTCCCTCCCTGCGCGAAGCGCAGAGTGCGGACATCGAGCGTGCGCTGGACGACGCGAAGGGGCCGATGTTCCTGGCGCGCGAGGCACTCTCCTATTTCCATCGCAGCGGTGCGGGAGTTCTCTGCATGGTGAGTGGAGGCCCCTCTGCCGGGCCTGTTGCCGGCGCCGCCCGCGAATGCTTTCGCGGGCTCGCCGGGTCGCTCCTTAGCGGGTCAGGAGAGCAGGGGGTCGTTGCGAACGGATTCCAGACCGCGGGGGCGGACCCCGAGGAATACGCGGCGTTCATCGACAGGACGCTGGAGGAGAAGGCGCGCAAGATCTCGGGGCGCTGGTTCGCGTTCCAGCCCCGGGGCGGCTTCCTCCAGGGCGTGCTCTCGGGCTCTAGAACATGATCGCGTCCATGAACCGGGCCTGAAACTCCGGTTTCCCTCCCAGCTCGATGAACTTCGCCACACGCGACGCGCTCTGCGATGCTCGCCATTTCTCCCGGGAGACCAGCGCCATGAGGGCGCCGCGAAGTGCAGCATTGCCCACGACCTGCACCCCGGAGAGCTCCATCGTGGGGATCAGCCCGATGCGCATGGCGGATCGCGCGTCGAGCCCCGCCCCGAAGTTGCCCGCGAGGCGCAGGCTGTCGAGATCACCCACGGCGAGGCCGCTCACCTCGAGCAGCGTCTCGATGCCGGTGCGCACCGCGCCCTTGGCGAGCTGGAGCTTGCGGACGTCCCCCTGCGAGATGTACACGGAGCGATCGTCGGACAGCGCAAATGCGGGCTCGCTTCCCGCCGTGAACAGGCGCTCCCGCAGGCGCGGGGCGGGGACATCGGAGGAATCCACGATCCTGCCGGTGGTATCGATCACACCGCGCTCCAGAAGCTCCGCGATGCCCGCGATCAGTCCCGTACCGCAGATCCCTTTCGGGTGTCCGTCCCCGACGACGGAGGTGGTGACCTGCCCGTCCTCAGTGATCTGTACGCCGTAGACTGCCCCCTCCAGCGCGCGCATGCCGCAGGATATCTCGGCTCCCTCGAAGGCGGGTCCGGCCGCCGTGGAGGTGGCGAGGAGGTCGCCGTTTCTGGCGAGCACCATCTCACCGTTCGTTCCGATGTCGATGGAAAGCGTGGTGGCCTTCTCTTGCTGCAGGTCCAGCGCGACGATCATCGCGATCGTGTCGGCACCGACGTACGCGGAGATGAGCGGAAGGGTTTCCACGTAGCCCCGCTCCTGGAAGGTCCACCCCATGTCCCGCGGACGGGAGTGGAGGGACCCGGCGCAGACGGTTACGTAGGGGACGTGGGTGAGCTGGTAGGGGTCGATGCCGTTGAGGATGTGGATCATGATCGGGTTTCCGACGACCACGGTCTTCACGACCTGGGACGGCGCTACACCGGCCTCCGTGAGCAGCTTCCTGCCCCCCTCGTCGATCGTCCTGATCACCGCGGAGCGGACGGGCCCCCTGTCGGAATGGAAGCTCTGCGCGCGTGAGACGACGTCTGCGCCGAATGCGACCTGGGCATTAAGAAAGGCGCGGCGGCCGCGGCGTTGGCCTGTCTCCAGATCGACGAGCGCGATGTCCACGGTGGTCGTGCCGAGGTCCACCGCGAATCCGTGGAAGCCGCCGCTTCCCTCCGCATCGACCGCAATGAGCTCCTTCTCCTCGCACAGCGCGCGGACCCGCCATCCGCCCCTCCGCATGGCAAGGGAGAGGGACTCGAGCGCGGCCGTGTCGGGGACGCCGGTGGCGACCCCATGGGCTGCGAGCGCTCTCTCCAGACGCTCCCAGTCCGCGGTCTGGTCTTCGAGTGACGGCTCGGAGAGGACGGCGGAGACGACCCTCATGGAGCCCGCGCCGAGGGACGTGGCGAGGTCTTCGTCCCGAAGCCCCTGCTTCCATGAACGACTGGACTGCCGATCCCCGGGGATCGTCACCGTGCAATCCGCGCTCACCCGGAGCTGGCAGGAGAGGTATCCACCGTCGACTTCCGCACCCGCAGCTCCGCTTTTGCTCGGCGCAGGCTCGACCATCACCTTGCACTGCCGGCAGGTTCCCTTCCCGCCGCAGGGGGAGTCGAGGAGGACGCCGCCCGCCTGCAGCACGTCGCGGAGTACCGCACCAGCCGGGGCCGTCAGTGATATCCCCAGAGGAAGCACATGAAGTATGGGCATTGCGGGGATTGTAAACGCTATCCTGCCCGGCGGGCAAGGGCGGCGTCCAGGTCCGTGGCTGCGGAAGACCCCGCGCCTTGACGGACACGGGCACGCGGACTACCTTTCAGTTCATGCCACACACAATGCGGATTGCGGTGCGCGCCGCCGTCCTTGCCGCCCTGATAGCGCTCGTTTCCTGCTCCGTGAACCAGACCATTGTCATCAAGAACGACGGCTCGGGCACCCTCGCAATGCACGCGGAAGTGTCGAAGCTCCTGAGCGACTACATGGCGAGCCTCGCCGAGGTGTCGGGGAAGACAGACATGATGAAGGGCGGGAAGGTTTTCGACGTCGCGACGATCCGCAAGGATTTCACCGCCCGTCCCGGACTCACGGTGAAGAAGGTTTCCGCGCCCACACCGAACTCGCTGGACCTGGAGATCGGATATACGTCGCTCACCGACGTGTTCGCCAGCGACAAGACGATCAAGGGTTCTGGCGCGCTCGTGTACAGCGAATCCGCGGGCACGAAGACGATCCGCATGCACCTGGACCGCTCGAACTACACACAGCTTTCATCCCTTTTTCCGCTGCTGAACGATCCCACCGTCGCAGGGATGGGGCCGCAGGTCAACGATACGATCACCGATGCCGAATACCTCGATATGATAGGCTTCACCCTCGGCGACGAAGGTCCGGCGCTCGTGAAGAAATCGTACATCTCTCTCACCATCGATCCCGAGGGGCAGATCATCTCGCAGTCAGGCGGGACGGTGAACGGTGGGACGGTGACGTTCCATATCCCGCTCATCCGCCTGCTCGTGCTGGACAAGCCGCTCGACTATTCGGTGATGTTCAAGTAATTGAGGCACGTGCCTTTGCTCCCCGTCGAGTGTTCCAGAGTGGTACATCGTCATGTTCCATTCGGGAACATTTTGTCCGGGCAGCATGCGGCAAAACTCTCGAATAACGCGAAAATCTAACAAATACTCTGCTGGCATGATCCTTGCAACATTACCGGCACCGGTGCCCGTGCCGGGCATCAACTTCGTTGCCAGGAGAAATCAATGCAGGCTCTCATTTCGCGTCTCAACCGTTCATCTGTGGTAACTATCGTGCTGGCATTTGTTGTGGTGGCGGCTGCGGCTGCCGGCCTCCTCATCGACGCTCTGCCGAGAACGACTCTCTTTGGAGTGGCCGGAGTGCTTTCGATCGTGCTTGCGGCCTGGGTCTTCATGAGCCGGAATCGGCTGATTGCCGCGGCACGGTCGGATGTCGAGGAACGCAGCGCCGCGGAGAAGGAATGGGCGAACAAGGCCCACTGGTACGAGCAGCTCCT
>PLNO01000001.1 GCA_003141795.1 Spirochaetaceae bacterium
AGACGTTGCTCCATCTTGTCGTCACGCAACAGGTGGGGTCCAGCGGACGCTTACGTGCCGACCCTACACACCTCCCACAGTATTCAGGTCCCCCGCAAGACGTCTATGTGGAAATGTCAATGGCGAGTACGACCGTGGACGAAGAGGGTACGGACGACATTCAGCAATGAACCACGAAGCGAAAGGCGCGCTGGTGCTCAGCACCGTCAAAGGAGAGTACGCGCATCCAGGAGGTCGCGCGGCATGATTGCTTGACGCTCCCTGAGAGTGAGGACTGGAAAAGGTTCTTCTTCCCGGGCGCCGAGAATGCATGGCGAGCCTGCCCCCAGGGACGATGAGGCTTTGCATGAAGAACAGGCAAAGAAGTTGATGCAGAGGATCGAGGGCTTGGTCATAGACATGGCACATATTGGATGTGGGCGTGACGGCTGGGCGCACCGTGTTGCGGTGATCGACTGCCACGACCGTGATATCATCGGATGGGAGTTGGCCCTACGCGGCAGGACCAACGACGCTGAGGTCCAAAGTGCAATTCTCACAGCGGATAGCTTGTGTGGTGCAACGACAGGCGGCCGCATCAATCACTCGGCACCACGAACAAGAGATTACCCAATTCAAGAACGGCCGGCGGTGGATTGTAAGATGGGTACATTATAAGACGCATATACCAGACAAAGTGTTGATTGACTTTGACGATATGAGTCCAATGCCAATCCTGGCTCGATTGCGGCCGTGAAAGTTTGTTTTTCCGACCTGTAACCATGCAACAGTCTATGCAAAAGTCCCTATTGAAAATCGTCAATCCCATGTTATACTGTTCAATAGTTGAACATTCGATGTGACTCACAGCTCATCATTCAAACCGCGAGGGAGCGAGCTTCGGCGGCCCCTTGGGCAGATGAGAATTCGGTATTGCCGTGCGCATTGCGATTGCCATCGCATGCTGAGCCGTCATGCGCACGGCAAGGTGGCTTGTAGCCACCACTGAAGATAGCAAAACTTATGGAAGCAATTGAACGCGAACTTGACCTTCTCGAGCGCATTTCATGCCAAGCAGATAGCGTACATCAACGCGATCTTGCACGTATCGTAGGGATGTCGCTCGGAATGACAAATGCAATCGTCAAACGACTCGTACAGAAGGGATGGCTCACTATCCGCAAGGTGAACAACCGAAATGTCGTGTACGCCGTATCCCCTGAAGGCATCGAACAGATTTCGCGACGGAGTTTCCGATACTTGAAGAGGACAATCAAGAATATTGTGTGCTATCGTGACGCGATAGAAACATTTGTGCGGGGCGTAAGCGCCCATGGCTATCGAGGTCTTGTGCTCGTGGGCACGAGTGACCTTGATTTTATCGTAGAACACGCGTGCGGTGTAAGTCGCATGGAATACGTCCGTGACGATCGAAAGATCGAGGCTGCCGGTGGGGACCGTAGTTGGCTGTTCGTCCTCTACTCGGAGAACTACATTCCGGACGAAGAGGAAAAGAGCACTTGGCCCAACGTTGCATTTCTACAAGAAATCGTGGGTGCAGCTCAGAGCGTTGTCAAGGCGTGACCACGGGCGGCGAATAGCTCATGCTGCACCCGCTGTACGTATAGCTGTGAGCCTCTGGACTGAGGGAGAGCGGAGAGAAGCAGTCTAATGAAAGGTTCAATAGCAAGTTGATTGATGAAGATGTTGCGACTTGTCGGCTGGAGCGTTGACACTTGTACTGACAGACTGCAGTGGGCGAAGAGAATGCTTGATTCGAAAGGGAGAGTACATGAAAGGGTACAACGGCTGGTTGACTCGTTCGGCCTTCAGCAGTGAGGCCTACAGAGCTATCCTGTTGGAGATGGAAGCCTATCAGCTTGAGTTTGTCGGTCGATCGACGGCATACCAGAATGGATGGCTTTCACTGCAGGGGACGAACCTATTCAGCTCAGACTACCTATCGGTATTCAGTCGGCCGTATGAGTATCCGTACGTGTTCTCGAATCTGCCAGCTGGCGGAAATCTCAAGATCCTTGACGTTGGTGCTGGCTATTCGTTTTTTCCCTTTTTTCTACGAGACAAAAACTACGATGTAACGTGCTTGGATATTCTCGATTTGAGGCACTATTATGCCGACACCAAAATAGAGTTCGTTCGGGACGATATCTGCACTTTTTCTCCAGCCATGACTTATGATGTCGTATATAGCCTCAGCGTCATTGAACACTTGGAAAACCGAGAAGCAGCGGTCAAGAATATGATTCGACTTCTCAAGCCGGGTGGTACGCTCATTCTGACTTTTGATTGTGATTTGGGCCAGCCGCAAACGGCGAATTCTCCCGACTACAGCACGCTTGCTTCCCTTTTGACGCTGCTTCTGGAGCATTTCCCGCATCAACGTGTATCGTTGAGCTTGTTGCGTGATTCTGGCCTGATTACAACTGGTGACTTTCTAAACTCCAGGTGGCGCCTTCCCTGGCGCCCTGTCACTCCAGCAAAAAATGGCAGGCTAAGGCGAATATTGCATACCATGGATTCGATTCAGGACCGTTTGACCATACCGGATATCGGCGTCTTTCTCAGCACTTGGAAGTCGACGTAGTCCGGCATATGAAGACGAGATTCTCGGGCATCTTCACCGTTCAAGGCTGGCGCTATAGGGGAAGGACGAGATGAAAGGAATCATTCTTGCAGGGGGAAGCGGTACACGGCTCTATCCGGTAACACGAGTCGTTTGCAAACAGCTTCTTCCCGTTTATGACAAGCCACTGATTTATTACCCGCTTTCTACGCTCATGATGGCCGGCATTAGGGACATCCTCATCATTTCGACTCCACAGGACGTCCCTCGATTCGAGGAGCTTCTGGGGGATGGTCATCAACTCGGCCTTTCCTTGACCTTCGAGGTGCAGCGGGAGCCGCGGGGAATCGGTGAAGCATTTGTCATCGGGAGAAGATTTATCGGTAATGAGCCCGTCTCGCTCATGCTGGGCGACAATATACTCTTTGGGCATGATTTGCAGAAAATGCTCCGCACGGCTGCCGAGCCCCGCGCAGGTGCGACGGTATTTGGGTACTACGTGAACGATCCTGAGCGATACGGAGTTGTAGAATTCGACAACAGGGGAAGTGTCCGGTCGATCGAAGAAAAGCCTGTTCATCCTAAATCAAACTATGCCGTGGTTGGCCTGTATTTCTATGATAATACGGTCGTGTCGATTGCTGAGACTTTAAAGCCTTCTCACCGCGGTGAGCTCGAGATCACCGACATCAACAAAGAGTACTTAAGAAGAGGGCAACTCACCGTTCAGCTCATGGGTCGTGGATTTGCTTGGCTCGATACGGGGACGCATGATTCTTTGTGCGATGCTACGAATTTTGTCAGAACAATCGAGGATCGGCAGGGCCTTAGGATCGCCTGCATAGAGGAGATAGCGTTTCGCCTCGCGTACATCACTGCGGATCAGCTCGTTTCAATTGCGAAGCCAATGGCGAAATCGGGTTACGGTGAGTATCTTCTCAAGCTGGCAGCAGCTGGTTCTGTGGACTAGGACGCATGCCCTTTACCTTTCGGAAACTGGAGTTTGATGGGCTCGTTCTTGTAACACCTAAGATTTTTGACGATGCAAGGGGACTCTTCTTTGAATCCTACCAGAGGTCTATTTTTTCCGAAAACGGTTTACCGGACACGTTCAGACAAGACAATGTGTCCCGATCGACCCATGCGGTGTTGCGGGGCCTTCATTTCCAGCTTCCGCCGTACGAGCAAGGGAAACTGGTAGGCGTTCTTCAAGGACGGGTGTGGGACGTTGTCGTCGACATGCGGAGGAGTTCGGAAACTTTCGGGAGATGGACGGCAGTAGAACTCGATGACCGCAAACGCGAAATGCTTTTCGTTCCGCCAGGATTCGCTCATGGTTTCGTCGTATTGTCGTCGGAAGCCCTTTTTGTGTACAAATGCACCAAGGAATACTCCAAGGACCATGAAGGGGGAATACGCTGGAATGATGCAGATCTGCGGATAGCGTGGCCAATCTCAGTGCCAGTGGTGTCCGAAAAGGATCAGAAGCTTCCAAGCTTCCGCAACGCTCGCCATTTCGATGAAGGCGAAACGAGAACTAATTCGCCACAACATGAACAGGATGAACGCACTAGTGACGGGGGAGAGCAAAAACGATCATGAAGGTAACAGTGTTTGGCGCAGGTTATGTTGGATTGGTGAGCGCTGCAAGTTTCGCACAACTTGGCAATGACGTTCTCTGTCTTGAGAATGACGCAGAGAAACTGCAGAAACTGCGTGAGGGAGTTCTGCCGATATTCGAGCCCGAGCTCGCTGAGCTAATGGCGGCGAACGTTGAGAGTGGCCGTCTGAGATTCACTGACAACGCCAACGCGGGGATTGATCACGGTGATGTCATGTTCATTTGCGTTGGCACTCCGCAAGGGGAGGACGGTAGGTCAGATCTTTCGCAGGTCGAGAGTGTTGCGCGACAAATCGCAAGCCACATTACAAAGAAAGTCCTGATAGTCGAGAAATCCACTGTGCCCGTCAATACGCATCAATGGGTGTCTCGAACAATTCGCCGGCATGTAAAGAGCGATGCAGAGTTTGAAGTAGCTTCCAATCCCGAGTTTCTGCGAGAGGGTACCGCGGTTCATGATTTTTTCCATCCGGATCGAATCGTCGTCGGAGTAGAGAGCGGGTGGGCCGAGAATCTTCTCAGGAGCCTCTATGAGCCATTGACCTCCCGCGGAACAGAGATTCTTGTCACCAAAGTTGCTGAGGCGGAGCTCATCAAGCATGCATCTAATTCCTTCCTTGCTCTGAAGATTTCGTTCATTAATATGGTTTCTGAGCTTTGCGAAAAAACAGGAGCTGACATAAAGCGTGTCGCGAAAGGCGTGGGGATGGACCGCCGAATAGGCGAAAAATTCCTGCAGGCAGGGATCGGGTACGGAGGCTCGTGTTTTCCCAAGGACCTGCAAGCATTCATCCGAATCGCGCAGGACAATGGAATGGAGTTTGAGTTGCTGAAGGAAACGGAGCGGATCAATCGCTGCCAGCGCGAACGATTTGTGAAGCTCATCGAGGAAGTCTTGTGGATCAACAAGCATAAGACTCTCGCTGTCTGGGGGCTGGCCTTCAAAGCGGATACGGACGACATAAGGGAAGCGCCTTCCTTGTTTGTGGTCGGGCAATTATTGAGGGCAGGCGCAAAGCTTTCCTTGTTTGACCCAAAGGGATCAGCGAATTTTCGAAGATCGTATCCTGAAAGTGACTCGATTTCCTACTTTACCGACAAATACGAGGCTGCTCGAGGGGCTGATGCACTCATTGTATTAACGGATTGGAGCGAGTTTATCGAAGCAGACCTCTCGAAGGTGAAAAGCCTCCTTGCGCTTCCCATTCTGATAGACGGACGAAACATTTACGAACCTGCCACTATGGCGAGCCTGGGGTTCGAATACTACAGCGTCGGACGATAGACAGTGAGCGAATCCAAGACAATTCTTGTGGCAGGCGGGGCCGGCTTCATTGGCGCAAATCTGTGCCGGAGACTCTTGTCCGAAGGGCAACGAGTTGTATGCGTCGACAACCTGTCGAGCGGGCGGAAAGCGAACCTCGAAGGGATTTTCTCGAATACACAGTTTACCTTCCTTAAGCACGATGTCTGCGATCCACTGCAGCTGCATGTTGAGGAAGTCTACAACCTTGCCTGCCCCGCAAGTCCTCCGTTCTACCAAAAGGATCCGATTCAGACTATGAAATCAAACGTCGTTGGTACACTCAATCTGCTGGAACTCGCCCGTGCATGCGGCGCGAAGTTCCTTCAGGCTTCGACGAGTGAGGTTTATGGCGATCCGCTTGTCCATCCGCAGATCGAAGACTATCGGGGGAACGTGAATCCTATTGGGATAAGGGCCTGCTACGACGAGGGAAAGCGTGCCGCGGAAGCACTATGCATGGATTACCAGAGATCGCTGGGGGTTGACGTCAAGGTAGTGAGAATATTCAATACCTACGGCCCGTGGATGAGCGCGGACGACGGTCGCGTGGTCAGCAATTTCATCAATCAAGCCCTGAATGACGAGGACCTGACGATTTTTGGGAATGGAACTCAGACACGCAGCCTCTGCTATGTGGACGATCTTCTTGAAGGTATTGTACGCATGATGAACTCCAACTCGGTCGGGCCCGTGAATTTTGGCAACCCTGAGGAAACGACTATTCGCGAGTTTGCGGAAAGAGTGATCAGGTTGGCGAAGTCGAAAAGTGGCATCACATATCGAGGCCTTCCCCCTGACGACCCGAAGAGAAGGCAGCCGGATATCTCGCTTGCATGGAAGCTGCTCGAATGGAAGCCACGGACAGGGATCGATGAGGGGATAGCGAAAACCATTTCCTACTTCCGAAGCACAACTTCTGATGCGCATGGTGTACGGGAATGAGAATTGGGTTCTTGACGAATCTGTTCCATTTGAACACGACTCGTTCTGCACAGTTTCTGTTGAACGCGCTCCGACTACAGTTCGAGGAAGTCGAAGTAATTGCGCAAGAGTATGTGTGGCTGACCCTGCCCAACAAGCGTTTTGATGTGCTAGTGGTTTTTCAAAATCTCTACAGCCCGGAGGTCCTTGCGGCATTTGGCGTTTCAAGGACCGTGCTTGTTCCAATGTACGATGCGTGCCCGCTCACGAGAGAGTTCTGGGATGGATATCGTGCGTTCGGAATATTGTGTTTCTCGAAAACGCTTTTTTCTCATCTGAGATCTTGGGGATTGGAAGCTATGCTGGCCACATACTATCCGCCGGTCCCTGATGAGGGAATAAGGCAAGATACAGACGGTCTTGCCGGATACTTTTGGCCGCGCGCGCTGGACGTGAATTGGGGCATTGTCAAGACTTTGATGGGAACGACCCGGTTCGACCATCTCCACCTCCATGTCACTGGGAGGGTCGTCCGTGAGCACGTGCAATTGCCCGATGAGAATGACAGGAAGAGCTTCAATCTTCATGTCTCCTCCTGGTTCAACAGCCCCGCCGACTACCTTGAGACGCTCCGTGGCTGTCAAGTGTATTTCGCTCCCCGAAGCAGGGAAGGTATCGGAATGTCCTTCCTTGAGGCAATGTCGATCGGACTTTGCGTTGTTGCTGCCGACAATCCGACGATGAGCGAATATATACATGAGGGAGAAAATGGGCTTCTATTCGACTTGGCAAAGCCACGCCCGCTGGACTTTAGCAGGGTCAGGCTATTGGGCAAGGCAGCGCGCGAGTCGTGTCGCCGTGGTAACGAGGAGTGGAATGCTTGCGGACCGGCCATTCAAGAGTTCCTTCGACGTCCATCTTTTGTACCCGTGCGTAGTTTCCGGAAGTCAATAATAAAGAGAGGGCGCATTGACTCCGCAGCACGCAAATTATTTCAAACGCTCGTTGGAGTGACAGGCGCTCGCTTCGCATTTCGCGCTCTCCGCACGCTGTTTCGGAAGAGTTTGCATTCCGGAGCGTTTGTGACCAAGCGACGATGAATCTTAGAAGCCTGTCCAAGAATCAGCTCTTGAGGNNCGTGTTGAGTGTTGATGTTCTCATCCGCGCGTCTTCAATCGTTACGCTCCCAATTTATTTGAGGTTGATGACGCAGGATGAATACGGGTTGTATACCTATTTGCTCAGCATCCTTGGCGCATTCTCTCTCATTGCAAATTTCGGACTCTATACAGCGCAATCCAAACTCTTTCATGAATACTCAGGAGATGACAGAGGACGACTACTTTTTAACGAGTTCCTGCTTCTTGTCGCACTCTTTGTCATTTTCGTCGTCGGGCTTTTCGCATTCAGGGGCGACGAATGGGTCGTGAGCATACTGTTCGCGAACCATTTCAGTTATCATAGCTACAGATGGGTTGTGCTGCTTGGACTGTTCGTGAACGCTTATGGCGTCATGGTTTTCAACTATTTCGTCATAAGCGAACAGATCCGTCTGCTTCAACTCTTCAATATTATCAAGATGGTTGCTGTCAACGGCGCGGCGCTCCTGATGATGCTCTTCATCCCAGGGGATCATGCATTTCTTCGCATGAGCGTTTCGTTCGTCGTCGAATTTGCAATACTTGGCATCTTCAGTATTTCGTATTTCAAAGCGATGCGACCGCGATTCGACAAGGGAATAGTCGCACGTNNCGTTCGCTCAAAATCGGCCTGCCGGTTATGGTGGGGTTTATGGCAGGCCTTGTCATGGGAATTGCGGATCGCTTCGTACTGGAGAAAAGATCCAATCTCTCGGGGATGGCGGTCTACAACTTGGGCTATACCCTTGCAAACATAATTGGACTGGTTGCTACCTCCTTCAATAATGTGTGGCTTCCTTTCTTTTTCAAGGAAAAGGATCCGGCAGCAAACTTCAAGAAGACGGGGAGGGTCAGCCTCATTTACATGTCAGGGCTTCTTGTACTATGTGCTCTGATATGGATAGCGACATTTGGCCTCATAAAGATCGGGATCATACAAAGGGAATACTTGCCCACGCTCGGCGTACTTCCGCTACTGCTCATCGCACAATGTATCCAGGCCGTGAGTCACATGTACTCAAATTATTTTGCATTCTATGAGGTCACGTACTTGAGCGCAATCTATAGCTTCGTGTTGAGCGGAGTCGCCCTTTGCTCGAATTACTTGCTCATTTCCTTTTGGGGTATGTACGGGGCGGGCGCCTCGGTCCTCATCATTGCAGCTTTGTCATTTGGACTGTATCTCGTCACAACAACCATAAAGACTCGGGCGATACCTCAAACATAAGGAGAAGCCAATGCGCTATTTAAAGACCTACTTTTCCGCGCCGTATGAGATGAAGTTTCTGAGGTTGAACTACCTGGAATCCAAACCACATGTCGATAAAATGATCATTTGTGAGTTTAATAGAACGCATACCGGAGCTCCCCACGATCTCGTCTGGGAGAAGCTCAAGCGCGAGTATTTCAGCGACGAAGAACTCAAAGATATTATCTACATAGGTGCGGATATTTCGAAAGAAACTCGCTACTCCATGACCGATGGCAACATTGTTCATGGTAATGAGCAGCTTATGCGCGGCTATTTTGCAAGCCAAATGGACTTTGCCTCCAAAGATATCATCATAGCCGTGGATGCTGACGAGGTCATCTACGGACCTTCATATGAAGAGGTGGCTTCGAAGCTCAGTTTCTTCTCTCGCGGTTTCACTTTGAATTTGAATCTGTTCATATACAAGCTAAACTATCTTTGGAAGGACGAGCCCTTCTATGCGCCTGTCATCTGCCGGGCAGACCTCCGCCAGGAAAGATATCCCGCTGCTTGGAGATATAGAGGCCGGGAATATCCAGGCAGGCATGGTTGCCATTTCACATGGTGCATGTCCATACCAGAGATGGTGGACAAGCTAAAGCGCTATTCTCACGCTCAGGATCACCCCGGACTGGCTGATCCCATTATTCTTCAGAATGCGGTAGAGCAGAAGATCTACCCATTCGAGCCGGGCAGGCGTTTTCAAATCGAGGTAGTGGATATGGAAAGCCGCAGGGAGATGTTTCCTTCGGCTCTCTTTCGAATGAAGGATCACTTCGCCGGACTAATTGACGCAAATCTGGGCTGAAGAGGATTACGATAGTGATCTTTATTCGCGACCAATTGAACCCGGATTATCGTCTTGGAAACCAGCTGTTTTCTTATAATCTTCTTCGGCAAATTGCCACCGCAGCTCATGTTCCCTACGCACATCCGCCATTTCGAGAGCGTCGATGGTTCAAAGATATGGAGGGAACATGTGAACGTCCAAAGGACGTTGCGGATGCGTTAAAACTGACACAGAGAGAGCTTTTGGATCGAGATCGTGAGGAGTTGCTGGGAACGATTTCGCAACTAGAGAAAGATAGTCGCGACGTGGAGCTAGTTCAGCCGATCCTCGGTGACACCTTCTTTCGATACTCAATGATTGATCCTAACGAGCTCATTCGAATGCGCAGGCAGTACAGGTCGCATGGCGTTGTGAAGCCCGAAAGGAAGCAGGTTGCGGTTCATTTTCGCGGAAATGACTTCTTTCGATGGGACCCCCGAGCAGTACTAAACTTCGAGTATTATCGAAATGCCTTGGAGCTTTGTGTTGCGGACGTAAAGGGGAGCCTTCCCGTCATTCGTTTATTCACGGATGATCCTCATCTTGAAGCATACAAGAGCCTCGTAGCCCATATTCGTTCAAATTACCCGGGTTTGAAAACCATTCGGGGTATGCGGCTTGGGAACCCCCTTGTTGACCTCTGGCAGATGGGCCAGTGTGACTACCTGATTTCGACTCCGAGCACTTTCGCTTTCTGGGGGGGAGTGTTTGGCAAGCCAAAGAAGATTGTTCAGTCAAAGCAATGGATAGAACAACAGATCTTGGACGGAGTAGTCTTCTGGAAAGAGATGGTGGGAAGCCGTTTGCCTTGCTATTCCATATGGCGGCAAGTGTAGGAAAAGGAGCAGTCTTAATGGCACACGTAATCGTCAGTATGAGCACGCTGCCTAATCGGATCGGCTTTCTAGAGCCAACGCTGCGATCGCTGCTTTGTCAGCGGTTCGATGATTATGAAATCCACTTGTCGCTCCCACGGGCTTCATGGAAGGGTGGTAGTGAACACAAATGGAACATTCCGAGCTTTGTTCGGGATTCACGGGTCGTCGTCAAAATGGTCGTAGATATGGGGCCTATCACGAAACTTCTGCCGGCGCTAGAGGCATCAGATGATGACGGCATGGTCGTTACAGCCGATGACGATGTGATCTATCCGAAGAGATGGCTGTTAGGGCTGTACGAGCAGGCGCAGGTATTCCCGCAATGTGTCGTCGGCTATCGAGGGATCATATTTGCAAAGAAGCCTTTTGCGTATTCAGACGTTATTTCCATCGGCGACGTGAGACGTGATACACACATAAGGGCACCAGTCTATGTCGATCTGGTAACGGGAGTTTTCGGAGTCCTCTATCGCAAATCGATCATGGATGTGTGCGCGCTTTCGCAATTGTCCGAATGCCCTGATTCGTACTACAACGATGACGTTTGGGTTTGCGGCCTTCTCGCCAAAGCAAAAATACCACGGGTCTGCGTGCCGGCGAAAGGAAGGATACGTTTTCAGAAAGATTTCGAAGGGGTGACCAAGCTTTGGCACATTAACGAGACTGCGGGCCATAACGACAGAATTATCGAGCACTTCAGGAGAGATTGGGAGGCAGACTGGGCGAAGATGAAAGGGCGTCCGTCATGAGAGTCTTTAACCCTAAGGTTGGTGGCTAAATTGGAGAGCCCATAATCATGAAGCCGTCACCTGTGGCACTGTTCGCCTATACCCGGGCTGAACATCTGTGTTCAACGGTCGAATCTCTATCACGCAACACTATTGCGAAGGAAACGGTTCTCTATGTGTTTTCGGATGGGCCTCGTACCGCGCAGGATGAAGGAAAGGTTGAAGCAGTCCGGAATTACGTAAGGGAAATCAAGGGCTTCGCTGACGTCAATCTTGTGACGTCGGATCAAAATAGAGGCCTTTCTGCCTCAATCGTCGGCGGCGTGGACCGTGTGCTGGCTAAACATGAATCACTGATAGTCCTCGAAGACGATCTCGCTACATCGCCCTTCTTTCTTCAGTATATGAACGATGCTCTTCGGTGCTACCAGGACGATCAGAGAGTCGTAAGCGTCCACGGGTACATGTACCCGGTCGACGGGAGCCTTCCAGAAACCTTCTTTATACGGGGAGCTGACTGCTGGGGATGGGCCACTTGGCGACGAGGATGGAAAGTGTTTAATTCAGACGGGCGGGCTCTCCTTCGGGAGATCAAAAGGAGAAGGCTGACCCGAAGTTTTAATCTCAACGGCGCCTTCAACTACCTTCAAATACTTCAAGATCAAGTGGTGGGCAGAAACGATTCATGGGCAATTCGATGGCATGCTGCAGCTTTTCTTGCGGACATGGTGACGCTTTATCCGGGACGATCGCTCGTTCAAAATCTTGGCACTGACGGATCAGGAACTCACTTCAAGGCGTCAAGTAATCAATTTGATACCGAAATATCGAACAGCCCGGTGGATGTACGAAAAATTGAAGCGGTGGAAGACGAGGAAGTGGTGGGTCGGTTGTCGGCATACTACAGGAAATCGAAAGGGGGATTTCTCCCACGTGTCTGCAGACGGATCGCGCGCATCCTGCGTCAAGACATTCCGGATGCCCTCCGACTGTCGCGGTCCACAAACAATTCCGTTGATCGACGGTGAGCATGCATAATTACTGTACCATGTTTGATTTGAATTACCTCGACCGTGGCCTTGTCCTCTACCAATCAATGGTTGAGCGAATCGGCGAATTCCACCTGTTCGTTGTCGCTTTTGACGATGAAACATTTGCGATTCTCGAGAAGCTATCTTTACCAAATCTGACGCCCGTTCGGCTGATAGATTTTGAGGACGCGCAGCTGGTCAAGGTAAAAGGTACCAGGACATGGACTGAGTATGTTTGGACATGCACCCCGTCCGTCATCCGCTATGTGCTTCAAACGCACAACCTCCCTGATGTCACCTATCTTGATGCTGACCTTTTCTTTTTTGGCTCTCCGGAGATGCTTTTTAGGGAACTGGAGGGAGGCTCGATTCTATTAACAAAGCACAATTACTCAGCTCGCTATGACCAGGCTGAAAAAAGCGGAATCTATTGCGTCCAGTATATGACTTTTCGGAATGATGACAACGGAAGGTCGGCTCTCGAATGGTGGAGAGATTCCTGCATTGAGTGGTGCTACAATCGATTCGTGGATGGGCGTTTCGGTGACCAAAAGTACCTTGATGATTGGACAACAAGGTTCGAAGGGGTTCGTGTTTCACAAAACCTTGGGGCTGGCATCGCTCCATGGAATGTTCAGGGTTGTTCCTTTGCGATTCAGGACGATGAGCTCCGATTCCACTCGAGCCAAACCGAGGGTACGGTGATATTCTATCACTTTCATCAGCTGAGGCTTTATGAGAACGGATATGTCGACTTGGGGATCTACTCGCTGACAAAGGACCAGATCAAAAAGATATACGCCCCCTATGTGAAAGGACTGGATCAGGCACGAAGGGCCCTTGGGGCCAGGATTGGTCGAGAACCACGTATCAAATATCAAGTCTATAGGCGCAGCTGGCGGACACCTGTGAAGTGGCTTCATCGTGTCTATCTGGGGGGATACAATATCAATCGAACTCAGCATCTCATAGCGAGCAGTACATGGCAAAAATAGTTGAACTGAAAACGCATCGAGATCGTCGAGGAGTTCTGGCCGCTATTGAGTCTTCATCGGACATCCCCTTTGGGATCAAAAGGGTGTACTACATCTACAGGGTCCCGAATCGTGCCACGCGTGGGGGGCATCGGCATCTTATAACGTCACAGGCCCTTATATGTCTTCGGTCCCGATGCACAGTGTTTGTTGACAATGGCAAAGAGAAGAAATCGTTCCTCCTCGACGACCCTGCAACGTGTCTGGTATTGGATCCGCCAGACTGGCATACGATGAAGTTTGGTCGGGGCGCGATTCTGCTCGTGCTGTCTTCGGAGCATTTCGATGCCTCCGATTATGTTGATGAGGCCTATCAATGATCGAATATGAAAACCTTTCCCGCACAAATCAGGAGTTCAAAAGCGCATTTATGCGCTCTTTTGAGAGGGATCTGGAAAAGGGCTGGTTCGTACTCGGGGACAACGTAAAAATGTTCGAGGAGCAGTTTGCCAAGTATCTGGGAATTCGGTATTGCGTTGGCGTCGCATCGGGGCTCGACGCGCTGAGCCTTTCTTTGAAAGCTCTCGACCTTCCACAGGGGAGTGAAGTCATTGTTCCTTCAAATACATACATAGCGACCATCCTTGCAATCATGAATTGCGGTCATGTCCCTATTCTTGCCGAGCCCGACCTGCATTCTTACAACATAGACCCCGCAGAGATGGTGCGTGCCATTACGCCTCGAACGCGCGCGGTCATGGTGGTGCACCTTTATGGCAGATCCTGCGACATGAAACCCATACTGGAAATCACAAGGGCACACAATCTCAAGGTCATAGAAGATTGTGCGCAGTCTCACGGCGCCCGCTACCAAGGGAAGCAGACCGGGACTTTCGGGGATTTGGGCTGCTTCAGTTTCTATCCTACCAAGAACTTGGGCGCTTTGGGTGATGCAGGTGCGATTACCACTGACAGTGAAGAACTTGCAGAGAAAATCAGAATGTTACGAAACTATGGTTCTCGTGTGAAATACCACAACGAAGTTGTCGGAGTGAATTCGCGGTTGGACGAAATTCAGGCGGGGTTTCTCCTGGTGAAGCTGCCCTATCTGGAAAAGATAAACGCAAAGAAAAGGCAACTTGCGAATCTGTATTTCAGTGAATTGAGCGAGCGCTACGTCATGCCGATGACAGATGAAGATCATGAAGACGTCTACCATGTCTTCAATATCCGGCACGAGCAGCGTGATAGAGTCCGAGAATATCTTCTGGCAAATGGCGTAAAGACCGACGTGCATTATCCGATCCCGCCCCATAGGCAAAAGGCACTGCAGGGTATTCACGGGGGAAGCTTTCCGATCTCTGAGGAGATACACAAGACGACGATCAGCTTGCCGATTTCATATGGGCATTCCAAGGATGAGATTGAGCGTGTGGCTGAGATTTTGAACTCTTTCCGTGATTAGGTTGCGAAAGATGAGTGAAGGAGGCCAGATTTTTCGCCGAGCCAGAAGAGAGCGCAATAGCTCTCAACTATTGTCAAGCGTCATTACCGTGGTGATGAATGACGTGAGCGGTATTGAGCGAACTATCCAGAGCGTCTTGAGCCAGGACTATCCCAATATCGAATACATTGTTGTCGATGGTGGCTCGACGGACGGAACTCTCGATATCATCAGAAGATATGACGCAAGACTTGCCTATTGGGTAAGCGAGAAGGACTCAGGGATCTACGCTGCGATGAATAAGGGAATAGAGCATGCAACAGGCGCCTGGCTCAGCTTCATAAACTCATCGGATTTCTTCTACGACCAGGCGACTCTTTCGGTTCTTTGTTCGTTCGCGTCGAAAGCCTCAGAAGGGATCAGGTTAGTATACGGAGACACGCTATTTTATGACAAGTACCAGCGGAAGATAGTGTGTATGAAGACTGACAGAATCAAAATCAATATGTCGCGGGTCAACCATCAATCATGCCTCATGAGAAACGGGCCCTGGATGAAATATGATACGTCTCTTCGTTTGTGCGCAGACCATAATATCATCTATCCTATGGTCCACGAGGGGAGGTCGATTTATGTCGCAAAATGTGTTGCCATTGTAAAAGCGCTGGGAAAGAGCTCGAACAGAATTCGCACGATGCGGGAAGGTCTGCAGGTAAGCTTTCGATATGGCGGATTGACTGATCGAATGCTCTCCATTGCCTCCTATTGTTACGCGGGGCTGAAATGGATTGCTGATATCACTCTACGGCCTGTGCTGGGAGAGAGAGTATTTCAGAGATTTCGGCATTCGAAGGATACTCTGGGAGCGCTTCTATGATTCCAAACCCTTCGCTCGTATTTGCAATCACCTGGATCGGATTGCTCCTCTTGTACTCGCTTCATTATAGCCTCGTTCTGACTCAATTGAGTACAGTCACTGTCGTGGTAGTGCTCGCATCCACTCTCGCCTTCGTGGCTTCTTATGTTCCTACAGCAGTACTTGCAGGCAGATCTCGACGCGGAGCCGGACGAAGCGGACAGTATGGCCAGGGCCTCTATGAGAGTGGTCTCCTGGAATTAAAGCTGAAAAGGCTGATTCTCTTCTGGGGGATCTTGTCGCTCGTGGAAATCGCAGTCTCCCGAGGTGTCCCGCTGTTCAATCGTTCAATAGACTATACCCAGTTCGGCATCCATAGTCTTCATGGCTTTCTCAACGCGGTTGTAATAGTCTTCTCGAACTACGCCATCTACTTCTATCTCACGCGTAAACGAAGGAAGTACGTCGGGTATTTTCTGCTATGCCTCTTGTGGCCGATGCTCTTACTCACGCGTCAGCTCTTAATGTCAATGATCCTTCAGGCGCTTCTGATATATATCACAATTCGAGGTCTGAAATGGCGGCAATTTCTGATTGTGCTGGTTGCAGTCCTCGTTGTCATAGTCTTGTTTGGCGTGATCGGTGATGCTCGTTCAGGTGGGGGATTTCGAAAGCTTGCACTTCCTTCGGAGAACTACCCCGACTGGCTGCCGTCGGGGTTCCTTTGGGTGTATCTCTATGCGACATCATCTCTCAGCAATACGAATTACAATATATCTCAATATACTGACATTCGATTCGGCTTAGTTCAGTTTGTTGGCAACTTCATGCCGAGCGTGCTCAAGGACAGGTTGATTATCGGCGGAAGTGAGATTGACTATCAGCTTTCCAACAAGACATTTAACGTTGGCACAGGGATGGAGGAGTTTCTTGTTGGGTGGGGGAGCTGGGGGACTGTCTTTATCATGTTTCTCGTGGGAATCGCATACAACCTTGTCTATGATAGAGCGCGAGTTGACGAGAATATCAAATGGAAGATGATTGTAGTCGTTTTGATTCACAACATCATTCTCTCAATTTTTGCCAATTTTATGACGAGTCTTGTGTTCTTGTTCCAGTGCTTGCTGCACTACTATTTAGGCACGACCTATTACTTCTACAAGAGGCCAAGTCTTGGTTGATTTTAGCGTGGTGATTGCAGCATATAATTCGCAGGGAACGATTGGTGCAGCGATTGGAAGCTGTCTGGACCAGTCCGTGACCCCTAGAGAGATAATCATTGTTGATGACGGAAGCAGCGACGATACCGCGGAAGAGATCAGGCAGATACGTCGATGTGCGGGAGACGGTAGCACGGAGATCAGGCTTTTTGTCCTTGACAGCAATCATGGCCCCGCTTTTGCGAGAAACGTTGGCATTGAAGAGGCACTCTGTCCTTGGATCGCTTTTTTGGATGCTGATGATACATGGCGGAATACGAAGCTCGAAGAAGTGGAAAGAATTATCGACAGCGAACGCGAGGTAGTGATGATTGCACATCGCTATTCGAGCGAGAAAGGCGCCCGCAGGTTGCACAGTCGGGCTTCCGGGGCTTGGAGAGTTTCCTTTTGGCGACTTCTGTTGGGAAACTTCATGCCAACCTCCTGTGTTGTCATAAAGAATGATGAGAGGTACAAATTCAACAAAGAAATGAAGTACTCCGAGGATTTTGAATTGTGGCTGAGAATCGCGGCTGCAGGCCCGGTTCGTTTTCTGGATCTGGAGCTTACGGATCTATCCAGACCGCAATTGACACCGGGAGGGCTCAGTTCGAGGAGATCTCACATGAGGCTTGGTGAGATGAGGGCATATTTGGGAGCGGCAAGAATAAAGATCGGCTTGATTTTCCTCATTCCAGCGCTTTTGGGCTATTCATGTTTACGACATCTCTATTCCAACGCACGATACGTCTTGGGGATAGCAAATTGATAACGGTTCATCACAGCATACGGCGTTTCAAGGATTCAGTCCGGCAACAGCTTCTTATACATGCGCCTGTTGTTGGGCGGTTGATTTCGAAAATGCGTCGTTCCTTTGCTCACTCATTGAAAAGGAGGCAAGGGCATCCGGTTGTGCGCTTGAACGTACAGTCGCCGCCGTCCGTCAGTGAGAGTCGTAAGACTTTCGAAATGCCTCTGGAGCAATTCTATGGGCCGTCGCGTACGACATCGAAAGAAATGGGAGTTCTGCTGGGGACTATCGGGAAAAAGGTCAGGTCCCACTATGAAGCTGTCATTAACGGAGACTTGGAGCGGGGCAAGCGATACTACAGGGATCTTTACTCGATAAGCTCGGCAACGCTCCGAGAGGCCTTCTGGATGGAAGTCGATAACGCTACAGTCTATGCGCCTCGAGGACTGATCGTCTCAGATGATGGGAGCCTGCTGATGGAGGCGATGTTTGACAACACCCTGGAGATATGTAGAAAGGATCTGCGACAAGGCCACCGCGAAGCTCATGGAATTGAGCCGAGGGTCCTTTCCCTGCTTGCTCCCTTTTCAGATACCCATAATTACGCGCATTGGCTTATGGACTCCATGGTGAAGCTGGCTCCCTTTAAGACGCCATTTGACTTTTGTGTATTGATTCCGCCGGGTTCGCCGCGGTTTGTGCGGGATTCGCTGTCAGTGGCGGGCTTTCAAGCGGAGCAGATAATCGAGGCGGTGGAAGGGCCGAATAGGTGCAGCAGGCTCATAGTGTCACGAGTTCAGGATCGCACAGGCGAGCCAAGAACCTCAGCGCTTCACCTGTTGAGAGAAATGCTCTTGCGTGCAGCACCTTCAACGCCCGCATCCAAAAGAGAACGATTGTATATAGGTCGCAAGGCAGGGACACGGAGAATCGTGAACGAGGATGAGTTGGAACCGATCTTGCTCGAGTTCGGGATACGAAGGGTTGAAAGCGAAAGGCTGAGTTTCAGTGAACAGGTCGATCTTTTTTCGAAAGCCGAGTTCATTCTGGGAGCGCATGGGGCCGGCATGTTAAATAGTATTTTTGCTCCTGAAGGGGCGATTGTAATGGAAATTTACAATGAAAAAAAGTGGGATCCGCCATGTCGGAAGATTTGCTCACAGCTTGGCCTGTTTCATTGGCATATGTGGGGGAGGAATGTTGGCAACAATTGGGATACTTTTGTCGACCCTGAACGACTCAGAGAGGCAATAAGGGCTTCAGTTGCATTTCATAGGAGCGCGGAGTCTATAGGAGGAATCGACTCGCTATGATTATCGTTGCTGGGGCAGGAATATCGGGCTCTGTGATAGCTCAACAATTCGCAACTCGTCTCAATGAAAGGGTGCTCGTCATAGAGAAGCGCAGCAGTATTGGTGGAAACTGTTCGGACTATGTGGATTCAAATGGAATTCTGGTCCCTCTCTATGGTCCACACTTTTTTCACACGAAGGTCAAAGAAGTTTGGGAATACGTCAAAGAGTTCTCTGACTGGCGTCCTTATGAGCATCGAGTCCTCAGCTATGTCGACGGCAAATATGTACCGGTTCCTGTAAACATGAGAACCGTCAACGAGTTGTTCGGCCTGAATTTGACGGAGCCCGCACAAATGGAGAGCTGGCTTGAATTGCAGGTTGAAAGGTTCGAAAGTCCCAAGAACAGCGAGGAAGCTGCGCTATCTCGAGTGGGTCGGATTCTCTACGAAAAAATGTTCAAGAATTATACGAAGAAGCAGTGGGACAGGGATCCATCCGACCTCGATCCCCAAGTCATGAATCGCATTCCCGTCCGCATATCCTTCGATGACAGATACTTCGACGACCCCTATCAGGCCATGCCTGTGGAGGGCTACACAAATATGATTGGTAGGATGTTGTCACATCCCAATATTGAAGTCAGATTGAACGTGGACTACTTTGACATCTGCAAGAGCCTTCCGAAGCGTGATTTGCTCTTCTTCACGGGCCGCATCGATCAGTATTTTCAAAGAAGCTTCAAAAAGAGTCTTCAATACCGATCGCTGAGATTTGAGTATGAGACGATCGACAAGGAGTTCGCTCTTCCTGCGACGACGGTCAACTTCCCGAATGATCATGAGTTCACACGAATGACAGAGCCCAAAAGAGCGATGTCCGTCCGGAGAGAAAAGACGGTCGTTGTTCGCGAGTACCCGACCTGGAATGGCGAGCCGTTCTATCCAGTTTTGGATGGAAAAAATGAGAAAGTGTTCCACGCTTTCCAGGAATTGGCGAATCGCACAGTAGCGGAAGGTGTGCATTTTGTGGGCAGGTTGGCGAACTACAGATATTTCAATATGGATCAGGCTGTGAAGAATGCTCTAGACATTGTGCAAGCAATCATTGATACTAGAGAGAAGAGGGCATGAAGACAACTGGTCGCACACACATTTTCCTTATATCAATTGTCACCTACAATAACGCGGGTACATTGGCAGGTCTTCTGTCAGACATCACTCAACTGAAGAAGGACTGTGAAAGAGGAGGTTTGACCCTAAAAGTCAGGTTTTTCGACAATTGTTCGAGTGACGAGACGGTCCCGATGATTAGACGACATGGGTTTGCAGAGGATCTGACGATATCGGAAAGGAACCTTGGATTTGGTGCTGGCCATAACCGGAACTTCCAGGCAACGGACAGCGATGTCATTGTCGTTTGTAATCCTGATATTTGCTTCGAGCCGGATGCATTCAAGGTGATGAAACGGAGATTTGAAGAATCTCCAACCATGGGAATGTTGCTTCCGAATCTCGTCTATCCGGATGGCAGCGAGCAACACCTCTGCAAGCGTAATCCAACGTTCTTTGATATCTTCCTGAGGCGATTTGCCCCTCAGTTTGTCAAGAGTTTGTTTGGAAAGCGCATGGAAGAGTTCATCATGGAGGATCACGACTACAACGAAGACTTTCTTGTTGAATACGGTTCAGGCTCTTTCATGGCAATACGCTCAGAGGCGTATAGAGCCGCTGGAGGATTTGATGAGAGATACTTCATGTACATTGAAGACGCGGATATCACGAGAGAGATTTCAAATGCGGGGTATGAATGCATCTATACCCCTGCGGTAAAGGTCGTCCATCATTACAACAAAGGGAGTTATCATTCCTTCAAGCTCGCATGGATAAACATTATCTCCTGTTTCAAGTATTCTTGGAAGTGGAATGTTGAAAAGAGGATGACCCATTGGAGACAGAAAGCATGAAGATATCCGTCATCGGAGGGTCTGGATTCATCGGCACAAGGCTCGTCGGCACGCTCGTTCGAGAAGGCCATCAAATTGCTATTCTTGACAAGAGGGAATCTATTGCCTATCCAAAACTGTGGCAGCGTTGTGATGTAAGGGACTCAAGCCGGTTATGTGAGCTGACCAAAGGTTCAGATGTCATCATCAATCTGGCAGCCGAGCATCGCGATGATGTGAAGCCGCGCAGCCTGTATGATGAAGTCAATGTCGGCGGAGCCCGGTGCGTTGTTGAGGCTGCGCGCCACAACGGTATTAGAAAAGTTGTATTTACAAGCAGTGTTGCAGTATACGGGTTTGCTCCCGCCGGAACCGATGAGTCTGGGGCTCTGAATCCTTTTAATGACTATGGTAGAACCAAGATGGAAGCTGAGTCAGTCTACAGAGCATGGCTGGCCGAAGAGCCGGCAGTTCGTTCGCTGACGATTGTACGGCCCACTGTCGTGTTCGGAGAGCGCAATAGAGGGAACGTATACAACCTGCTACACCAGATCGCAGGGGGCATGTTTTTCATGGTAGGAAACGGTCGAAACAGAAAATCGATGGCCTATGTGGAAAACGTTGCGGCCTTCCTATCTTATGTTCTGGGATTTGAAACGGAAGAGTACCTGTTCAACTATATCGACAAGCCTGATTTTGATATGAGCTCTCTTGTTGCAGAAGTGCGCAGCATCCTTGGACGGCAAGCGGCACCAAAACTGAAGATTCCCTACCTGATTGCATTTCTCGGAGCCAAGGTCTTCGACGTGGTGGCTTCGGCGACGGGTAGGCAGTTTTCGATCAGCTCGATTCGCGTAAAAAAATTCTGCGCGGAAACCCTGTTCTCAAGTTCGCGCGTGGAGGCGATAGGTTTCAAGGCGCCCGTCGCGCTTGACGAAGGGATTCGTAGAACGGTGAACTATGAGTTCCTGGAGGACCACAAGGAGGATCTCTTCTTTTCTGAGTAAGGTGTGCGAAAAAGTGCACGAGACGCCCTGACTGAGCGGACCGGTGGTGCCGGGTCGATTGTCGAGGAATGAGTCGCCTTTAGCCAAGCGGGGGCGACGGTTGCTCGTCGCCTATCACGCTATCCGCAAGAGGACCAGGAAGACGAAAGGAAAGTTGAAAGAGATGCGCACAAATGCCATGGTGAGAGAGATGACCGCAGTTCCCTTATTTCGGGTATGACGTGGTTCGTAAAAGAGCGGTCAAAGGAGAACTTTTGCGAGTGCAGGTGGAAGACGGCGAATGACCATAAGTTTATGCCTCGCTTTTTCAAGCATGCTGGTGGAGTCGCACTTGGTTGAACCCGACGAGCTATCATGAGCATACGTAGGTCCTCAGTTGTGACGATGTTCATGACGGCATTGCTGTTCCATGCCGTCAGTTATGCATTAGCGGACTCCATGACCATCTACGCCGACGGATTTATTGTACCAAGTCAGTTCAGGGCTGAAACTGACATCGATGATACAAATTGCGTTGAAAGGGCTTTTGCAGATGGTCGGAATGTAAGGTTCGACCGCAGCTACAAGGTTACAACGGTGACCTTGAGCGGAGGAAGCAGGACGATAGACTTCAATGGCTACAAGCTTGTAGGCCTGGCCGATGAAAATCAGTTGGATTCGGTGCTGCGAATTGCAGGGAGCCGAATGACGATCATGAATGCGCATGTAGACGCGAATTGGAAGAATTATCGTTGCGCGGTGCACTGGCTCGGACTATCGAGCGGGTTTGCTTCTCAACACGTCCAGATCTATGGATTGACGATAGAAAATGCGGAAATTGGGCTGCTTTTTGGTGAATACCTTGATCGAGAGCCGGCAAATGTGGGGGCGGAATCAGAAAACTACGTGCAGGGGCTCCAGCTCTTCAATGTACAGAATTGCATTCAGATGAACGACACAAATGGAAGTCTATTCGTCTCAGACTCTACGATTGATTGCACGAGATTCACGTGGCGCAACGAGCATATTAGCTACGACGATGAGAAGGCGCGTTGCATACAGATAAATGCGGGTGCCTTTAGGATCAGCAACTCCGAGATACTGAAAACACAATCGCATGCCGGATTTGTCATTGAGGGGAGCTGTTGGATTACAGGGTGCAGGATTGAAGCAGGAGGAACGATAATAAGGGCCGGAAACGGTAAAGAAATTTTCATCAGCGATTCAAGTATTCAAATACCGTCCTTGGATCCGTCTCATCCGATAATTGATGTGGAAAGTTCGGTGAATACGATTTGCATGATAAGCAATTCAGGACTAGAAGCTGGCGCGATAGCCAAGTTCGTTTCCAATCCGCCGCAGAATACATCCATAGTGCTTACCAATTGCATAGTGCAACCGCCACGAGCTCTGTCTGGGGAGAAATATATTCAAACCATCAATACGAGGAGTAAATGATGGAAGACGTAGGATGGAGTCTCTTGTGATCTGGGTCGTGGGAGCTCGCGGGATGCTCGGGCATGATATGGTGGAACAGTTGGATGAATTGGGGATAGAGCATGTCGACAGTGATGTTGAATGTAGTATATTGGATCTCGATGCCATCCGTGCATTTGTCTCCGGGAAATCAATAGAATGGATAATAAATTGCTCTGGGTATACGGCTGTTGACAAGGCCGAAGCTGAGGAGGCGAAAGCCGACGCAATTAATGCACTCGGCTCGGAAAACTTGGGACGGATCGCAGTCAATTCAGGTGCCAGAATTATCCATTTCTCGACTGACTATATTTTCGATGGAGAGGCTTCCGAACCCTATGAGGAAGATAGTCCTCCTTCGCCACGGAGCGCCTACGGCAGGACCAAGGCGCGGGGAGAAATCCTCCTCAGGGCCGTATGTCCGGAACACTTCATTGTCAGAACAGCATGGCTGTATGGCATCCATGGCGGCAACTTTGTGCACACGATGCTGCGCCTGATGAATGAACGTGATGAGGTGTCTGTCGTTGAGGACCAGCGCGGATCTCCTACTTATACCAAGGACTTATCAAGAGCGATATGTGAGATTATCCAAAAAGATTCACGTGAGTTTGGTACTTATCATTTTACGAACGAAGGCGAGACGAGTTGGTTCGAGTTTGCACGTTCTATCTACGAAATCGGACGCTCGACGGGTAAGATAGCGAAAGCATGCACTGTAGTGCCCGTTTCGAGTGATGGCTACCCAACGAAGACGGTCCGACCAAAGTATTCCGTACTGTCAAAAGCAAAGTTTAGAAGGACTTTCAAGGTTGTCATACCAACTTGGCGTGATGGTCTGGAGCGTTTCTTTCGTGAATTGGGAGAGGAAGGCTGACATGAGTGGTATGCGAAGAATGCAGAACCTTATGGTCACGGGGGGTGCGGGATTCATTGGGACGAACTTCATTCGCTACCTTTTTGATCGCAAGGACTTCCAGGGACGGATAATAAATGTTGACAAGCTGACATATGCCGGTAACCCTGCCAATCTGGAAGATATTGCAGAATCTGCAGGCGATCGCTATCGTCTGGAAAAGCTTGATATTTGCGATACGGCCGCCGTACTTGCATGCTTCAAAAAGTATGGTATTGACGCGGTAGTGCATTTTGCAGCAGAAAGCCACGTCGATCGGTCAATCATGGGGCCAAAAGAGTTTGTGAATACGAACATCTTTGGGACCTTTAGTCTGCTCGAAGCGGCAAGAATGGAATGGAAGGGACAAGACGATACGCTCTTTCATCAGGTTAGTACGGACGAAGTCTACGGATCGCTTGGTGCTGAAGGGTATTTTGTGGAAAGCACGGCGTATTCACCAAGAAGCCCTTATTCGGCTTCAAAAGCATCAGCCGATCACCTGGTGCGCGCGTATCATCATACGTATGGCCTTCCTGTCACGTTGTCGAACTGTTCAAACAACTTTGGGCCTTACCAATTCCCTGAGAAACTCGTTCCATTGATGATTCTCAATATGTTGGAGGGGAAACAGTTGCCGGTATATGGGGAAGGGAAAAATGTCCGGGACTGGCTTTATGTTGAAGATCATGCTGCCGCGATTTGGAAAATAATAACTGCGGCGGATGTCGGTTCCTCTTACAACGTGGGAGGGGAGACGGAATGGCGAAACATTGACTTGGTTCGAAGGATATGCGAGATCGTTGCTGAAGAAACTGGCCGGCCACTGGAATCTTTCATCAATTGTATACGATTTGTCGAAGATCGCCCGGGCCACGACAATCGTTATGCGATAGATTGCACCAGGATCAAACAGGAACTTGGGTGGAGACGGTCGTACTCGTTCGATGATGCTCTAAGGCACACGGTGCGCTGGTATCTTGAGCACAGCGATTGGGTGAAGAGCGTTCGGTCTGGTGAATATCGCACTTGGATTGATATGAACTATAACGCTTTGAACAGGATGTAGTTTTTCGATTCTAGACGCATGGATATCGCACGAGCAAAGTGGAGATAGGGAGCATTTGTGCCTGGAATTGGATGTCTGGTGCTCGTGAACGCGAGGAGGCATGACCGTGGATGGCAGCTGGAAACCACGACAGGATTGGGCGATAATTGGGATAATTCAGAGGAGAGGCACTATCACGTCGTCTCCGTTGATGAGGCTGTCTCATCCTTCGAAAGGCAGCTTGAGGCTCGCTTCAAGGCAAGCTGGTTGATATAGTGGAGAGAGAACCAGGATGCAGGCTCAATGCAGTAGCACCGATTCGTGTTTGCGATATTGGTGGATGGACGGACACGTGGTTTGCAAAACGAGGTGCGATATTCAATATAGCGGTCTATCCATATGTCGAAGTTCAGGTCAGTAACAGGCAGGAGAAATGTGAAGGGTCGATTTCTGTCAAGCTTGAGAACTATGACAAGAATTATGACATTGATCCCAGAAATATCTCATACGGTTCGCATCCTTTGATTGACGCTGCTATCGATAGCGTTGGATTGAGCGCTGATAGCGCGATCGAGGTGAATATATTCTCGTCGGCTCCTCCGGGCGCTTCGACGGGAACTTCAGCGGCAGTGGCGGTTGCATTGATTGGAGCTTTGAGTGCATATGCCAACAAACAGCTCACATCCTATGAGATCGCGAGGTTGGCGCATTCTGTTGAGACGGAGAAGCTCCATCTCCAATGTGGTGTGCAGGATCAGCTCAGTAGCGCTTTCGGAGGCATCAATTATATACAAATTGAGAGTTTCCCTCACGCAAGCGTGTCGCCGTTGAGCATTCCAAATCGGGTCTGGTGGGAATTGGAAAACCGGCTTACATTAACTTACATCGGCGTGCCTCATAGCTCAAGCGAGATACACAAGAAAGTGATTGCAGATATCGGGGAAGATGCTGAAGGAGACCCGAGGTTAGAACGGTTAAGAAATCTTGCTTGGTGTGCCAAGAATGCGTTGCTCAACAATGATTTCGATGATTTTGGATCGATCATGGATGATAACACCGATGTTCAGCGGAAACTCCATTCGGAGCTTGTTTGCGCCCGTTTTGAGAAAGCGATTGATATTGCGAAGCGGTTCGCCGCTATTGGGTGCAAAGTGAATGGTGCGGGGGGGGATGGGGGATCGCTGACTATACTGGGCGATGGGAATGCTGCTACCAAACGGCGCATGCAAGCGGCGCTCGAAGCAGAAGGAATGTGTACCATTCCGATATATCTCTCACGGTACGGGGTTCGGGTCTGGTAGATTCTGGTTGGGAATAAGGAGGGACATTGAGCTCAAAATCGGCTCTGATTACGGGCGTTACAGGACAGGATGGGTCATATCTCAGCGAGTATCTCCTCAAGAAGGGCTACCAGGTCTATGGCCTGGTGAGACGGAGCAGCACGGTGAACTTTTCTCGAATTAGGAGCGTCGTTGACGACATCAAGCTGATCAATGCCGACCTTCTCGATCAGAGTTCGATCATGGCGGCGATGGAGGCTGCCCATCCTGACGAGATCTATAACCTAGCTGCGCAGAGCTTCGTGCCTACTTCCTGGGACCAGCCTCTTCTAACGGGGGAGTTTACGGCACTTGGGGTCACGCGCATGCTCGAATCCGTACGCAGAGTATGCCCCTCGGCACGCTTTTACCAGGCATCGTCGAGTGAAATGTTCGGCAAGGTGCTTGAGGTTCCGCAGTCGGAAAAAACTCCATTCTACCCACGCAGCCCCTATGGCGTTGCAAAGGTGTACGGTCACTGGATAACCGTGAACTACAGAGAAAGCTACGGGCTCTTCGCGTGCTCAGGAATCCTCTTCAATCACGAATCCCCGAGGCGTGGCCACGAGTTCGTTACACGCAAGATTACAAGGACTGCCGCCCGCATCGCTCACGGGCTTCAGGATCAGCTGGAAATTGGGAATCTCGAGGCGAAGCGCGATTGGGGATTCGCTGGTGACTACGTGAAAGCAATGCACGCAATGCTGTGCCAGAAGCAGCCCGACGATTACGTAGTGGCAACAGGGCACACGCACACGGTGCAGGAATTCTGTGAGCTTGCCTTTCGAGTGGCGGGTTTTGACATTCGATGGGAAGGGGAAGGATTGTCACGACGAGGCATTGACGCCAAAAGCGGCAAAACCCTCGTAGCGGTCAAGAAGGAATACTATCGGCCTTCCGAAGTCGACCTCCTTGTCGGAAACGCAGAAAAGGCAACGTCAGCGCTGGGGTGGAGGCCTGAAGTGGACTTCGAGGGGCTTGTGACGCTGATGACCGAACACGACCTGCGACAGGCAGGAAAGATTGACGAATAGCGAGGGAGCCTTTCATGCCAACTGCATTCATCACTGGAACGACCGGCCAAGACGGGGCATATCTTTCAGAGCTTCTTCTGGAAAAAGGCTACACGGTGCACGGACTTAAGCGCCGGTCCTCTTCTTTCAACACGGATCGAATTGACCATCTCTATCATGATTCGCACGAGCAGAATGTGCGATTTTTCCTCCATTATGGCGACCTCGGAGATTCGACCAATCTGGTGAGGATCATCCAGGAAGTCCAGCCCGACGAGATTTACAATCTGGGTGCGCAAAGTCATGTTGCAGTATCGTTTGAGACACCCGAGTACACTGCAAACTCCGACGGCANNAAGCTCTACGCCTACTGGATCACTGTAAACTACAGGGAGTCATACGGAATTTTTGCCTCAAATGGGATCCTCTTCAACCACGAGAGCCCGCTCCGTGGAGAGACTTTTGTCACGCGAAAGATCACGCGTGCAGCTGCCCGTATCAAGCTCGGCCTCCAGAATGAACTCTACCTCGGTAACCTCGATTCGAAGCGCGATTGGGGATTCGCCAAGGATTACGTAAAGGCTATGTGGCTGATTCTGCAGAGTGATAGACCGGATGATTTTGTTGTAAGCACCGGCGAGGCTCATAGCGTGCGAGAGTTCGTCGAGGCCTCGTTTTGCGAGCTCGGAATCAGCCTGCAGTGGCGTGGTCAGGGAAGCGATGAAGTGGGAATCGACGCGGAAACGGGAAAGAATATCGTTCGTATTGATCCACGCTATTTCCGTCCCGCCGAGGTTGACCTTCTTCTGGGGGACTCATCGAAGGCGAAGCGTATCCTTGGATGGGAACCGACGGTGCGCTTTGGCGAAATCGTGAAGATGATGGTGAATGCCGACCTCGAGGCGGCGAGAAAGGAGCAATACCTCCACGAGGGTGGGTATCATCAGGGCGAACATCATGAATAGGACTGCAAAGATATATGTCGCAGGCCATAGCGGACTGGTCGGGTCCGCTATCGTCCGACGGCTGCATCAGCTTGGTTATCAGAACGTCATCACGCGAAAAAGCGCCGATCTGGATCTTAGGGATCAGACGGCCACAAACGCCTTTTTTGAACGAGAACATCCCGACTATGTGTTTCTCGCGGCTGCAAAAGTTGGAGGAATACTGGCGAACTCGACGTACAAGGCCGAGTTTATCTATGACAATCTCATGATAGCGGCGAACGTTGTCAGCGCTGCGCACCGCCACAAGGTGACGAAGTTGCTCAATCTTGGCTCGTCGTGCATTTATCCGAAGCTCGCCCCGCAGCCTCTACGCGAGGAGTACTTGCTGAGCGGATATTTGGAGCCGACAAATGAGGCTTACGCGATGGCCAAGATCATGGCAGTAAAGCTCTGCCGTTATTTCAACGAGCAGTACGGGACAGATTTCCTGTCTGTCATGCCGACGAACCTCTATGGGCCGGGGGACAACTACGACACGAAGAGCTCGCATGTTCTCCCTGCACTCATTCGAAAGGTCCATGAGGCAAAGAGAAACGGCAGTGCCGTGACTATCTGGGGCGACGGGACGCCTTTCAGAGAATTTCTCTATGTTGACGATCTCGCCGAGGCACTCGTGTTCTTGATGGAGCGATGTAGCGCGAAGGACGTCGGAGAGATTATCAATATCGGCAGCGGAGGGGACTGCTCGATCCGCGAACTTGCGGAGACTATTGCGCGCATTGTGGGTTTTAGCGGCGAATTTATGTACGATGCAAGTAAGCCAAACGGAACGCCGCGGAAACTCATGGACGTCAGTAGGATCAATTCCCTGGGCTGGAAGGCACATACGACGTTGGAGGACGGAGTAGCGCTCTCGTATCGTTGGTTTCTCGAGAACATAATAGTATGAGGCTCTTTCGCGTCTGTGCAATCGTCGCTTCGAACAGTATTCAGGCCGCCCAGATTCGAGACAGAGTCGAACGACGAATTGAGGCGGGCCTGTATCCGAGGGAGTTGGAATTCTGCGTCCTCTGCGACCCTGATCGGGGACGGGTCGGATCGGGTGGGGCGGCTATCTTGGCGGCGTCCGCGTTTCGTGACCGGCTCAGTAAAGGGGATCCGGTTCTGGTCATCAACGCGGGGGGCGAGTCACGTCGCATGCCTGCATATGCCCCGTCNNTAATCCTGGACGAGCAGCTGGGGTTGTTTCTCCGCTACCCATGGAACGAAGGGGAGCTTGTCGTTACATCGGGGGACGTGATAGTAAATTTCGACACGGACGGGCTGCCGCCAGCGCGGGGCGACATTTACGGCTTCGCGAAACCCGATTCGTTCGAGTTTGGATCACAACATGGCGTATTCAAGTTTGACAGGAATCGGTCGAAAGTCATCGACTATTTCCAGAAAGAGAGCGTGCAGTTCCTCCAGGAGCAGGCTTCGTTGGAAGGGTCGCGTTCGTGCGCGCTCGACATGGGAATCGTCGGGTTCTCCCCCGAGGGACTTTCAAGGCTGTTCGCTATTTCCGATACTGTCCTTCCAGATGGAGGTACTTTCCTCAGCCTTCTGGAACAGGGGCAGGTGGGGCTTGACCTCTATGTAGAGCTTTTGATGTCGTTCATGTCCGGGATATCATTCGAGCGGTACTGTGAGAAAGTTAGCAACATGTCCGCGCTCGAGCCTTCAATTCTCCGTGTCATCCATTCTGCGTTCATCGGGCTTGACTTTCGGGCGTTTTTGACGCGGCGCACCCAGTTCCTCCATTTCGGCTCGCTGCCCGAATACCCCCTTTCCTGTGAAGAGCTTGCATCTTCTGGTGCGCTGCCATTCTACGTCGCTGACGACGCCGAGCTTCGACCGATACTCTCTGAAGCCATCATCCAATTCAACTCAATCGACTGCAGTTGCACGCCTGTTGCCAGCGCACGGCATATTTGTCTGGAGTCCTGCTCTCGCGTGAGCCTGCAAGCTGTTGAGGGGGAGAATCTCCTGATCGGGCTGAGGAGCCGCCGCTTCCTGTCACCTATCTCCTCTGGAATCTGCTTGGACGAAAGGAACTCGTCAGCTGGCCGTTTCCTCTTGGTGTACGGCATACACGATACATGGCGCGCCCGGAAGGAGCCGGGGAGCATCGTTTTTTGCGGCATGCCGCTGGACCGGTGGGCTCAAGAACGGGGCATACGCGCCAGCCTTCTCGCGATCGATCAAGAGGGCAGCGGGGAGCTTGTCTACGATCTTTGGAGCGCGCAGATGTTCCTCCCTGATGCGGACGAGAGTTTCACAGAGGGGTACTGGAACAGGGATTGCGCGGACGCCCGCTGGCGTTCGAGATTCCTCGATAGCAAGCGTTTCAGCATTCGCGAGATAGCAGCGGGCGAAGATCTGTCTGAACGCGATGAAAATCGTGCGGAAATCCGGCAGGAGCTGCTACAACAAGCGATCTCCCGCGGCCATGGATGGCTTTCCGTTTCGGAGTGGGACTTTCGCAAGGCGCTTTCAGGTACCAACATCGAGGCCCTTCGGTCCGCCTGTGAGAGCACCGACGATGATCTTCTGAGGATCTACCGTCGCAAGCTTGTGGATGCCCTTTCTCCGAGGCTTTCGGCAACCGATTCAATTGTCGGGCTTGCGGTCAACTACCTTGAGCCTGGCGCGAGTGCGCGCAGCCTGCGCCGCTCTGTCAAGCTCGATCAGATTGTGTGGGCGCGTTCCCCGGTGCGTCTGGACCTCGCCGGCGGTTGGACAGACACGCCTCCTTTTACGCTTCGCGAGGGAGGTGAGGTTGTCAACGTCGCGGTCAATCTGAATGATCAGCCGCCGATCCAGGTCTTTTGCCGTCCTACAACGGAACGGACGGTGCGTGTTCACTCGATCGATCTTGGCGTAGGCGAGACAATCAGTCATTTCGCCCAGCTCGAAGCCTACAACAGACCGGGCTCTCCTTTCGCGTTGCCGAAAGCCGCGCTCTGCCTGCTCGGATTCACGGCTCAACAAAGCGGGGGCGAGCCGCTCGAAAATGTGCTCCAGAAGATGGGGTGCGGACTGGAGATCACACTGTTGAGCGCTGTCCCCAAAGGCTCGGGGCTGGGGACATCATCGATACTCGCAGCGACCATTCTCGGAGCGTTAGAAAGGTTCTTCGGACTCGAGGTTCGAAGGGACGAGCTGTTCCGACAGGTGCTGCAGATGGAGCAGATGCTCACGACGGGAGGGGGCTGGCAGGACCAGATCGGAGGAATCGTTGGAGGGGTAAAATACATCTCTACGATGCCTGGGTTGAGGCCCAGCCCCAATGTTTTCCAGCTTGACCCACATGTTTTCGAGGCGACGGAATGCGCGGATAGATTCACGCTCTACTATACGGGGATCACTCGCTTGGCAAAGAACATCCTTCAAGAAGTTGTCGACCGAGTGAACAGTATGGAGCCGGCCTATTTGTTCAGCCTGAGGTATTTGAAGCAGCTTGCCCGCAGCGCGCGTGAGGCCATTTCACAACGTGACCTCGATGAACTCGGAAGGGTGTTGGCCGCCTCATGGGAAGAGAACAAGCTCATACACCCCAGCACGTCGAATGAAGAAGTGGACACGCTGCTGTGCACGGTGGGCGGATTGTATTCGAGCATGAAGCTTCTGGGCGCCGGCGGGGGTGGATTTGCCCTGTTCCTTTCGAGTTCCACCGACAGCGCACTCCAACTTCGTGATCGCCTCGGAGCAATTGAAGACGAGCGAGCGAGGGTAGTTGACATGAGCATAAATGAGCACGGGTTGCATGTAACGGTCAGCTGAAGAAGAGTTACCGCCATGGTCAGTATAATTGCAAAAGCGGCCGATGCGCTGACCCTTGCGCGCCGGACACTCCTGGGGGCGGGAGATCGAGCCCGCGTCGAAGTGCACGACTCCCACATTGTCGACATCAGCACAGCGGGAGATCGCGCGGTCTCTCGCGCTCTCATTGATTTCTTCAAGAACTCGGGGCTTCCTGCCACGCTCCAAAGCGAAGAATCGGGCCGGCTCGACCTCGTTCAGCGGCCCGAGTACCTGATCGCTTTCGATGACCTTGACGGAACTGATAACTTCTTTCGGGGCAATGGTCTCCTCCCGTACTGCACAGTGATTTCGATACTCGGCGGAAGCGCTCCGAGGTTCGACGACACCCTTGCTTCGGGCGTTGTGGAGCACCGAACGGGAATGACGTGGCTTGCAGAGAAGGGCAAGGGCGTGGTAGTCAACGGTACTCCGTCGCGCGTATCAAGGTGCGAGCGCATTGATCGACGGACCGTCATCGCCGTTGATCATTACGGCTCCCGTGAAGGCAACAAACGGTTCGGCAGGCTTCACACGGATGCCTGGGTGAAGGACTTTGGATCGTCTGGATTCCACCTTGCCGGCGTTGCAAGCGGCATGTTCCAGGCATTTGTAAATGCGGGCCAGAAGGGGCACGAGCTTGCCGCTGGATACCTGCTCGTCACTGAAGGGGGCGGGACACTTGTCGATTTTCAGGGAATGCCTTATGGCGATCGGGAGTACGACTTCGATTCGACTTATGAGGTGATTGCCTCATGTACTCCGTCACTTGCCGCTTCAATAGCAAATGTCCTGACTCCCCCTTAACGACTCTGGACTGCGCCCTCCCGCTGTTGTATTCTCCTCTTCATATTTGAAGTAAGGAGAAAAAAGTATGAAAGCTGCCCTCCTCGTCGGTATCAACGATTACCCCGGCACGCAGAACGATCTCGCGGGGTGCGTCAACGACATCACGAATGTCTACGACGTGCTCGTGAAGTACTTCGGGTTCGCGCCGGCGGACGTCACCCTCCTCTCCAATAAAAGAGCAACCAAGAAAGCGATCCTCGATGCTCTGAAGGCCCTCCTGGCAAAGGGGCGGGATGGGGATACCCTCGTCTTTCACTACTCGGGCCACGGGTCGCAGGTACGGGACACGGAGGGGGATGAGCTCGCAGACGGTCAGGACGAGATCATCTGCCCCTACGATTTCGATTGGGACTCGGGATTCATCAAGGACGACGATTTCGCGGAGCTCTTTTCAGGGCTCAAAAAGGGCGTGCATCTCGAGGCGATCCTCGATTCCTGCCACTCGGGTACGGGAACCAGGGAAATGATCCTCGACAGGTGGTCCCTGGCACGCTCGCCCGGCTTCGCGATGAATGACGAGGCCTCGCTCTGGGCAAGCCCGCACTGCATCAGACCGCGCTTCCTTCAGCCTCCGGCGGACATCGCCCTGAGGGCTGATGACATCTACGGTCAGGAGCTGAAGGTCAGGCGTTTGGCAGCGGATCAGGGAATGAACCACGTGCTCTGGGCCGCATGCAAGGACAGCCAGTACTCCGCGGATGCCGACGTCGGTGGAAAGCCCGGCGGTGCGTTCACGTACTTCTTCTGCAGGCACATCAGGGACACCGCGGGCAAGGTGAGCAGGGGAGACCTCGTGAAACTCGTCCGTGCCTCCCTCAAGCACGAAGGTTTTGCCCAGGTGCCTCAGCTCGAATGCCCCGAGGATCGCCGCAAGGCAGGCATTTTCTCATAGGGGTCTGATTGCCTCGGCTTTTCACGAATCACTCCCACCTCACGCGCCTCGTTCAAGGCGTAGACCCCCACCGCAACGCAGTAGAGCCGACGCCGTGGATGTCTCCAGGGTCGAAGGCTTTAGGTAGATGGGATAGTGGGGCTTCGGGTCTGTGGAGGGACGAATGTACGAAGATGTACGTTTCGTACGGTTCCTTTTGTCTGCCCTCGAAGAGCCACGATAAAGCGTCGTGATACACGGGAAGCGGAATCGAGCGCGTTGCACCCTGTGGAGAATCGGGAACATCACCGCGTGTTTAGTGTACTTGAATAGGTACGTGATTTGTACTACTTTTTCCTTGAGGTGGCAAAATGAGGGTCGCACAGGTCAGCGAATATCGGAAACGACTTGCGGAGTTTCATAAAAGTGTCGTTGAGAATCATGATCCACTTATCATCGGTCTCCCTGGCGGCGAGGACGTCGTTGTGATGTCATGGACCGATTACGAAAACCTCCAGGAAACCATGCATGTTCTCAAGGATAGCGTGACGATGGCCAGCCTTCTCGAAGGGAGAATCCGAGTCGCGGCAAGAGAATCCGCGGGGAAAGATCCCGCAATGATTTTCGACGATGTCGCACCGCATTGAGATCAGCCCGCTTGCTGAAAGAGACCTTCAGTGGTTTCGTGAGCACGATCGTGCGCTCTATGTGAAGTGCTTCGATCTCACTCGGGCGCTGGCGGAGAATCCTCGCGAAGGAATCGGAAAGCCAGAGCATCTGAAGATGTTGGGCGGCGATGTCTGGAGCAGGCGACTGAGCCATGAACATCGGATGGTTTACGAGATTTTTTCTGATCGCGTCGTCATTGCAGCCCATCGCTACCATTACCATTGAGAACAAGGTTTTCACTACTTGGGCCATCGCTCGCAGGTATGCGACACGGAGTGGGACGAGCTCTCCGATGACCAGGGTTTGAACGTGTGTCGCTCTCTGCGGCCGTACTGTCGGAGCGCAAGGAGTCCTGAAACGTCGAGGCCATCGAGCGTTCGCCCATCCGGACACTCGACGCACTCCATTTGGGCGCTGCCCTCGCCGCAGGAGCTTCGCTGTTCGTCACCTCGGATGCGCGCCAAGCCGAGGCCACCGCACGGCTCGATGTCCGCTTTATCGAGTGAAGAGGGGGGCCGGATCTTCCCGCGAGCAAGGGGAACGGGAGACACTCGCTGAGGTGAAACAGCGCCTTGGCATATAGCATCGTCTTTGCACGCAGAGCACGGAAAGAGCTCCAACGAATCGATCGACAGTCCGCGAAACGAATCGTCGAAGCTGTGGAAGCGCTTGCTGATCAACCTCGGCCACAGGGTGCGCGCCAACTCAAGGGAAGTGTTGAGTGGTGAATTCGCGTTGGACATTATCGCGTGATTTATGAGATTCAAGATGATCGCCTGATCGTCCTTGTGGTCAAGGTGGGCCATAGGCGAGAAATTTACAAAAAGACGTAAAACAGCCCCCCCTATACCGCGCAGAGAAGGTGAGTAGGTCATATCTCCTAAAACTGGTCTGCCTCGCTGAAGCACGAAGACTTCTCCCAAGTTCCTCGGCTCAAATGCCCGGAGGACCGCAGCAAGGCCTCCATTTTCTCAAAACTGACCGCTCTTGCCGCAGAAGAGCAGGGACACATCGTACTTCTCGATCTGTCGATCAACCGTAAGAAGTGTGAGGTTTTCTACCTGAGCCTGGGCAACGAGCATTCGATCAAAAGGATCCAGATGGAAGAGGGGAAGTCCCGCCACCTGGAACGCGTGCGCGTGTTGAATGGGAAGCGGGAGAATCCCGTCTCGGGCAAGGCGGCTCGGTATGAACTCAGAAGGCTTGTCCGGCATGACGAGCTTCCCAAGCGTCGCTTTGATGGATATTTCCCACGAACTTGCGGCGGAAAAATAGATCTCGTTCCCTCCGTACCGGATTGCCTCCAATGCCTCATCGCTGAGACGCTCGGGAGCGGATATCCACCATAGCCAGCAGTGGGTATCCAGCAGAGCTCTCACTTCTCGAAATCCTGGATAATCGATTCAGGCAAAGGCGAGTCGAAATCGTCACTTATAGTTATAGTGCCGCGATCGCGACCAGGAACCCGTGCTGCTGGATGATCTGTATAAGGTACGAGCCGAGCCACGGGCCTGCCGGCGTTTGAAATGATCACTTCCTCTCCGCTCATCACATGCTTGAGCAGTTTGGAGAGGTGGGTTTTTGCCTCGTGGATATTGGCTTTCAGCATAGATGAAAAGTAGACTAAGTCCATGACTAAGTCAAGGCGGGGTGGAAGCCTCTAACGCGTTGATCATAGAGGATCGAACGGAACATGAATGACGGCAGGAATTCGTAGAAAGCGTGCAGCATCGAGCGAGAGAAGGCGCGCGCCGGTTTCGAGCGCGGTTGAGGCAATCCAGACATCATTTGTGGGGACGGGCAGTCCCTGAGTTTTGAGCGCCTTTATCATGGTTCCGTAGCGCTCTGCACCCCCTTCAATTGCCGTGGCAATTGAAGGGGGATACTATGGTGATATGTCGACTCATGTATCCGTGAACGGGAAAACCGAGCGCGAGCTCTGGACCGCAAAAGACTTCCTTGACTGGCTTGCCCCCGGGGTCCACGCCGATCTCATCGATGGGGAGCGTTTCATGCACTCACCTGTATCTTTGCGGCATGCAAGGCTGCTGAACTTTGTCGATGGACTCCTGCGTATCTACATCGAGATGAAAGATCTTGGCGAGCTTTACCGGGAGGTTGTCGCGGTGAGATTGAGCGCCCGTAACGTCTTTCTCCCGGATCTCGCTTTCTTTACCACCGACCAGGTGCCACGGCTTGGGGCCACGTTCGCTTCTGAGGCCCCCGCACTGGCTGTCGAAGCCCTTTCGGAGTGGTCGGCGGACAGGGACGTGGGACCCAAGTTCGTGGAATACGAACATGCCGGTGTGCGGGAATACTGGGTGCTGGACTCCGAAACCCTCGCTCATCGCTTCTACAGGAGGGAAGGGGAGATCCTCGTGGAGTTTGCCGCGGGGGAGCCGGTGATTCGCTCGGAGGTCGTGCGCGGCTTCTGGATGGAGCGCGCGTGGCTGGATCCGGATCATTTACCCAAGATCACGGAGGCTCTCAGGCGGCTTGCGTGAGGGCGATTGCCGTGGAACTGCGTTGATGTACGTTTCGTACAGTTCTTTCTGTCTGTCCCTCGGAGAGCCACGATGAAGCCCGGTTACAGCGGTAGTCGATAATCCTTGTGAACTTTGGTATACTATTCATTAAGAGGAAACGATATGCAGCGCACCTTCACTCTTGAATATTGGCTTGACGACAACTGGTATGTCGGCAGAATCAAAGAGGTGCCAGGCGTTTTCAGCCAGGGAGAGACCCTGAATGACTTGGAAGAGAATATTGTCGATGCTTATAAAATGATAATCTCGGAGCAGGAAGAGGGTTATGCGCCTTCTACAGAAATTTTGCGCAAAGAAGTTACCGTGACAATGTGAATCGAAAACAATTCATAAAGCAGCTCGTACAAAATGGATGTTATTTGAAACGGAGTGGAAGTCGCCACGACTTGTACGTAAATCCGCGCATTGGAAAATCCGTCCCTGTTCCCAGACACTCAGAGATTAAAGACTCACTGTGCCGGCTCATAAGACGTCAGCTTGAGCTTGACAAATAGGTCTCTCGTCCCGACTGCCGTTACGTACTTCGTTGACCTTGTAATGGGCGGCGCTGAGTCTTCTCCTCAACTCGAATGCCCCGAGGATCGCCGCAAAGCAACCATCTTCTCGTAAAGGCCTGACGGCGCGGGCGCGACGCCGTGGCGTACCGCGCCAACGGCGTCCTCAGCAACCGCCTCTTCAACAGTTTCTCCCACCTCACGCGCCTCGTT
>PLNO01000375.1:0-4099 GCA_003141795.1 Spirochaetaceae bacterium
GCCCCCGACGGCGGCTGTGTCGCCTTTGCGGGCGGCGGAACAGCGGGGCACGTATTTCCCGGCCTCGCGGTCGCCGAGGAGCTGGGCCGCCGCGTCGTGTGGATCGGCTCATCCGAAGGTGTCGAGCGGACCCTCGTCACGGAGGCAGGCTACGAGTTTCGCGGCATCCCGGCCGGCAAGCTCCGCCGCTACCTCTCCCTGCGGAACCTGAGCGATCTTGCGCGGGTCGCCGCGGGGGTGATCGCTTCGGTGAAAGTGATTCGCCGGGAGAAGCCGCGTCTGCTCTTCTCCAAGGGCGGGTTCGTGAGCGTACCGCCCGTGGTCGCCGCCTGGCTCTGCGGCGTCCCGTCGTGGACGCACGAATCGGATTTCGACCCCGGCCTTGCCACGCGGATCAACCTGCGCTTCTGCGAAAAGGTACTCGTTTCCTTTCCGGAGACGCTCCGCTACCTTCCCGAGCGCTACAGGGGCAAAGCTGTCGTCACGGGAAATCCTGTTCGCAGCAGCCTGTATGCCGCCGACCCGCTGCGCGGGCGGAGGTTCGTCGGCTGCAACCAGGAAACCCCGCTCGTATTCGTGATCGGCGGAAGCCTCGGCTCCTCGTTCATCAACGGTGTGGTGCTTTCGGCGCTGCCCCGGCTGCTTCCTGCAGCCTTCGTGGTGCACCAGATGGGGGCGCACGACTACGTGCCGTCGGAGAAGAGGAACTATTTCCCGGCCGCCTTCTTCCGCGCAGAGCTTGCCGACGTCATGTCCGCCGCCGATCTCATCATCAGCAGGGCCGGGGCGAACACTCTTGCCGAGCTTGCAGCGCTCGGGAAGCCCTCGCTTCTCATCCCTCTTCCTGCCACGAGCAGCAGGGGGGACCAGCTTCGCAACGCGGAGGTGTTCCGCTCCAGCGGCGCCTCGGTCGTGGCGCAGGAGGAGGCGACCACCGCGGAGTCCCTCGTGGGTTCCGTCACGGCGCTGCTCGCCGACCGGGACCGGCTGCATAGGATGGGGGAGGCCGCCGCTGCACTCGGGGCAGGCCGCCCGGCGCGGACGATTGCCCGCCTCATCCAGGAGAGGCTGGGCTGATGTTCGAGAACATCATTGGGCAGGCGGAGGTCCTTGGAGGCCTGCGCGCCGAGCTCGCGAATGGACAATTCCCCCGGGCGGCGCTTTTCTTCGGTCCCGCCTACGCGGGGAAGCTTTCCACGGCGCTGGAGACGGCCCGGGTGCTCACGTGCAGCGAAGGCACCGCTGAGTGGTCGTGCGACTGCGCCTCCTGTCGGATGCAGAAGGAGCTCTCCCATCCCAACACGGTCCTTCTGGGGTCGCGCTACGTCGACATCGAGATCGCCGCGTGTGCCGATGCGCTGGCGCGTGCGCGAAAGCCTGCAACGGCCTACTTGTTCCTCCGTGCCGTGCGCAAGCTCACACGGCGGTTCGACCCTTCCGTCATGGACCTCGACGATACGCGGATGAAGGGCGTCCAGGACAAGGTCGCGAAGCTGGAGGAAATGGCCGCGGAGATCGCGCCGGGCCGTGAGCTCCCCGACGATCAGCCGCTGCGCGATCTATTGGACAAGATCATCTCCGCGGCTGCGCCGCTCGCGGCGCAGGTCCGGGGAGATGCCATCAGCATCGACCAGGTGCGCAGGCTCGGCACGTGGGCCCACCTGACCGCGGCGGGAAGCCGCAAAGTGGCCGTCATCGAGAATGCGGATCGGATGCAGGACTCCGCGCGCAATGCGCTCCTGAAGCTGCTGGAAGAACCGCCTTCCGCCGTACACCTCATCCTCACCACCACGCGCCGCGCGGCGATCATTCCGACGATCCTCTCCCGTCTTCGGCCCTACCCGTTCGCCGAACGCACCGAGGCGCAGGATCGCGAAGTGATGGAGAAGATCTTCCGCGAGGAGACGGCCTCCCATGACCGGCTCAGGGGTTTCTTCCTCGCCTGGAAGGAGATCAATCCCGAGAAGCTCGCGGCGCTCGCAGACAGGTTTCTGGACATGGTCAGCGACCCGTCAGGAAACGGAACCGACGCGATGGCTGATCTCACAGAGCTTTTCCCCGAGCGAAGGGGACAGCGTGACAGGTCGCAGCGGGAGACGGTCGTCTCGTTCCTGGAAGAGCTCACGCTGCGCTTCAGCGCCTCATTGCGCTCCGGCCGCGTGCCCCTCGATCTGCTCTCCCGGTGGAACACCGGGGTGAGAGAGGCCCTCCTTCGCCTCGAGACGTACAACATGAACCCGAGCGAGGTCCTGGAGGCCCTGTACTACGGGATGCGGGGCGCGAGGCAATGAGGAAGTTCATCCAGAAGGCGCTCGAGAAGCTCGGCAAGATGGACGTCGGCCAGATCCGCGCCCTCATCGTGCGCATCTCCGAGGAGAACGACCTTCTGGGCATGCTCCTGGAGTCCATGACGGACGGAATCATCGTCACGGACCGGGAGCACAAGATCATGCTCTTCAACAAGTCCGCCGAGCGCATCTGCCCGTTCGCCATGGATGACGTGATGGACCGCCTCCTGTGGGACGCGGTAGCCGACCGCGAGCTCTCCGACTTCTTCTCCACCAACCTCCGCAACCAGGAGAAGGTCTCCGATCGGGAGTTCACCATCGACAGTGCTCCCCCCCGCCTGCTCTCCGTGAGCCTCCTCCCCCTGGTGAAGGAGGGGAGCGTTCAGGGCAATGTGGTGCACATCGAAGACATCACGGAAAAACGCTCGAAGGAGGCCCGGCTACGGAGGGCGGAGAGTCTTGCCTCCCTTACCACGCTCGCCGCGGGGGTGGCGCACGAGATCAAGAACCCGCTGGGATCGATGGGCATCCACCTCCAGCTCATCCAGAAGAAGATCGCAGGAAAGGACTGCATCGAGGCCAAGGACATCGCCCAACACCTCGGGGTCATCGGTGAGGAGGTTGACCGCCTCAACAGGATCGTCGTGGATTTCCTCTTCGCCGTGAAGCCGATGGACACGGTGCTGGAGGAAGCGGACGTCAACCGCGTGATCAAGGAGCTCCTGGAGTTCGTGCGTCCCGAGCTCGATCAGGCGGGCGTCACGATCGAATCCAACCTCTCCCCGACGCTCCCCCTCCTTCGCATCGATCCCCGCTACATCAAGCAGGCGGCGCTCAACCTCATCAAGAACGCCGTTGCCGCGATGCCCGACGGCGGCACGCTGCGCGTCGAATCCTTGAGATCGGGAGACGACGTGGTGGTGCGGATCTCCGACACCGGGTCGGGCATCCCCGACGACATCATGGAAAAGATCTTCGAGCCCTATTTCACGACGAAACCCTTCGGCACGGGTCTGGGGCTCACCATCGTCTTCAAGATCATGAAAGAGCATTTCGGCGATATCTCGGTGACATCGCGGGTGGGGGAAGGCACAACGGTGACCCTCGCTTTCCCGGTGCCCAAGAAGGAAACGATCCTCATCGACTACAAGGGGGACACTCCATGAAGCTCACCATCCTTGTAGCGGACGACGAAAAGAACATCCGCGAGGGCCTGCGGGAGGCCCTCATGCTGGACGGCTACGAGGTGGCCACGGCGGCCGATGGGCGGGAAGCGCTGGACATCGCCAACCGCGGGGACATCGACCTCCTCATAACGGACCTGAAGATGCCGCGTTTCTCGGGTGAAGAGCTGTTGAAGAGCATCACCACGCAGTTTCCCACCGTGCCGGTCATCATCCTCACCGGCCACGGGACCATCGAGACGGCCGTACAGGCCATGCACGACGGCGCATACGATTTCCTCACCAAGCCGGTCAACCTCGACAGGCTCTCGCTGCTGGTGAAGCGCGCACTGGCCACCCGCGAGCTCGCGCTGCAGAACCGCGCGATGCAGGAGGAGCTCGAACGGCGCAGCGGGTTCGCGAGCATCATCGGGCGCAGCGCGGAGATGAAGCAGGTCTTCGAGATGGTGCGGCAGGTCGCCCCTTCGCGCAGCTCGGTCCTCATCACGGGGGAGAGCGGCTCGGGCAAAGAGATGATCGCCGAAGCGCTGCACTACAACTCTCCGCGCAAGGACAAGCCGTTCATCAAGGTGCACTGCGCGGCCCTCACGGAGAGCCTGCTGGAAAGCGAGCTCTTCGGTCACGAGA
>PLNO01000375.1:4125-4409 GCA_003141795.1 Spirochaetaceae bacterium
TCCGCGAGGACCTGTACTACCGTCTGAACGTCGTGAACATCCACATTCCGCCGCTCCGGGAGCGCAAGGAGGACATCCCGCTCCTGGTCGCCGCATTCCTGAAGGAGTTCTCCCAGGAGAACGGCAAGCCGATCGAAGGGATCGACCCGAAGGCCCGCCTGGCCCTGTACAACTACTCGTGGCCGGGCAATGTCCGCCAGCTCCGCAACTCGGTGGAGAGCGCCGTGGTTCTCTGCAAGGGGCAGACGATCGGGCTGGAGGACCTCCCGCCGAACATCCGCGGG
>PLNO01000048.1 GCA_003141795.1 Spirochaetaceae bacterium
CGGTTGCGAAAGACATCCTGTGGCAGTAGTCCTTCAGCCTGTCGATCTCCGGTTGCCGGAAATCGCTGTTCTTCACGAGAACGGTTGCGGTGGAGAGCAGGAGGTTGTACGCGAACACCCTGTTCTCCGGGTCGATCACGCCGGAGTTGCGGAGCGCCTCGACCACGCTTGACAGGAGGCGCGGCACGTTCCGCGGGGGGCTCAAGCGGTCCCACACGGTGATCGAAAGCATCCCCGAAGGGGAAAGACACTTCATGTAGTCCTGGATCGCCTGCACGGTATAGAGATAGTTCTCCTCCACCGAATACCCGCCCGCCTGCGAAAGCCCCACCGAATCGACCAATCCGATCTCAACGATATCGAAGCGCTTTTCTGTCGAGCCTGCGAATGCCCGGACCTCTGCCTTTGTCACGTGGACGCGCGGGTCCCTGAGAAAGTCCCCCGTGTAGGCCCGGAAAAACGGCACCGCGGTGAGCATGTGGAGGAGGTCGGGGTTTGACTCGACGACTTCCACGGACTTTGCCGCGTTGTGCAGTGCCGTGTGCACGCCTGCACCGCCGCCCAGGCGCAGGATGAGGACGCGCGGTTGAGAGTACAGGCGATAGGGCGCTGACATGGGGAGGAAGTCCATGTAGGCCTCCTCATCCTTCGACAGCTTCTTCATGATGCCCACGGGGCCGTTGCCGTCCACGAACATCCCGAGGAACGCGTTGCGCGGCATGTGCTTGAGAACGCTGGAGGCATTGTCGCTGAGGCCGGGGGCGAAGTGGAAGTAGCTGCTGGAGTACACGGTCGTGTCCCCCAGGGGGCTGTAGGTCCGATACACCTGGCTTATGTCCGGGAACTTGCGGGCGCCGCTTTCCGGCTTGAACTCCGACACCGACACGGCGCCGAACTTCGCGAGGATCCCGAAGGATACGAGCGCAATGGCGATGCAGAGGATCGCGTCAGCGGCGGCTACCTTGAATCGCTCCTTCAGCGGATCCCAGTGCACGCAGCAGAGCAGGGCAGGCAGAACCGCGATCCCCACGAGCGGATAGATGAGGAAGTCGGGCGGGAAGAGGAACATCGCGCCCAGAACGAGGAGACCGCCTAATCCCGAGCCCAGCATGTTCCAGAAGTACAGGGTGTGCATGCGGCTGGAGAACGTGGCGAACATCGTGCCGATGAAAATCCCACCGGCGAGGAAGGGGATCCCGTACAGTGCGTAATACGCGGCGATCCACCAGAGCTGCGCGGGGTCGTTCGTGATGAGAACGGGATTGAACGGAACGAGCTGAGCAACGGAGTGAGCAACCGCCATTGACGGTGCAAGGGCCATCGCCGAAAACACGAGCCAGGGGTCGGGGTTGCGCCTCACCCTGTCGGACACGATCGTTAGAAGGGTGCCCGCCACGCCGAATCCGAGGAGGGCGATGCTGATGACCATGGAGCCGAAGTTGGACCAGCTTCCCACGGCGAAGACGCGCATCACCTCGATCTCCATGCTGAGAACGGAAAGTGAGACGAGGAAAAGCGCCGCAAGCCGCGTGTCGGAGAGCCGTATGGATGAGAGCGTCATTCGCCTGCCCCTGAGTCGGTGGTGAGGTGCAAACCGCCGCCCTTGGCCGTGAACGGCACGAATATCTCCCGCCTCTTGCCCTGGAAGATATCCTCACGCTCGAGCCGCACGGAACCGTCGGTCTCCACGTGTTTCGTGATGCGAAGGATCGTCTGGCCGGAAGGAGGCCCGACAGGGATCACCATCATGCCGTCCGGCGCGAGCTGCCTGAGGAGCTCGGGCGGGACATGGTCGATTCCGCAGGTGACGATGATCCTGTCGAACGGCGCGTATTCCTTCCAGCCGTAGTAGCCGTCGTCGATCTTCCTGTGGATGTTGCGGTACTCGGGGTAGCGCGTGTCGTGCTTGCGATAGATCGCGTCTGTTTCCCGCGCAAGGGCATCGACGATCTCCACCGTGAAGACGTGATTGGAGAGCTCTGAAAGAACCGCTGACTGGTAGCCCGACCCGGTCCCGATCTCCAGCACCTTCTGCTCGGGTTGCGGGTTCAGCCAGTCCGTCATACGGGACACCATGTACGGTCCCGAGATTGTCTGGCCGTAGCCGATGGGAAGCACCGCGTTGTCGTACGCGCGCCGTGTGTCACGGCAGAAGAACTCCCTCGGGGTCATCAGGAATGCCTGGAGTACCCGTTCGTGCGTGATGGTCCGGCTCTTGATGACGCCCTGCGCGAGTTCCCATTTCTGCGCAAGGAACCTCTGCTTCTGGTCCGTATGGGTCGTCATCCAGGCAATGAAAGCGGACGCAGAGGTGGCGGGCGGTTCCTCCGTGCGCGTCGTGATGTCGAAAACTTGCCCGGGCGAGCCGAGCTGACGGACAGGCAGGGCGTCAGGGGCAGCCTCAGCGGCGATGGCGAGCTGCGGGGGAGGCGGGTCTTCGGCGCCCGCGGGGGCCTGGGCGGGAGTCGTGCCGGCAGCCGGTGCTTGCGCGGGTAGTGGCGCCGGCACGAGGGCCTGCGCGGCGGCGGTTGCAGCCGCCGCCGCGGGGCGACCCCTGAGGTCCACCGCGATGAAGGCACCGAGGACCACGACAAGCCCCAGGGACGCGGACAGCAGCACGATCCGCGAATTGCTCCTGCGGCCTTTTGGTTGACGGACGTTGTTGGGTGCCTGAGCAGCGCTTGTCCTGGCTCCGGGGGTGTACCCGCAGACACGACACGAGCTGCCAGGCTCCAGGTCGAAACCACACTCGGGGCACTGGCTGGAGGGCGACATATAGTAGAGTATCGGCCTCCCAGCCCATGCGCTACACGGCTTGAATCATCCTTGATATTCGGCTACACAGTTCCATCATGCAAGAGGAACGCGTTCGGCTCTCGGTCGACGGCAGGGAGATCGTCCTGGTGGGAACGGCGCACGTGTCGCGCGACAGCGTCGACGAGGTGCGTCAGGTCATCACCGAGGAAAAGCCGGACAGGGTCTGTGTGGAGCTGGACGACGGCCGCTACACGTCGCTCAGCGAGGGTGCCAACTGGCAGAACCTGAACGTCGGGAAGGTCATCCGCCAGGGCAAGGGCTTCCTCCTCATGGCCAACCTGGTGCTCTCCTCCTTTCAGCGCAGGCTCGGCAAGGACCTCGGCGTGAAACCGGGGGAGGAGATGGTGGCCGCGATCGACGTCTCCAAGGAGCTCGGCATCCCTTACTCCCTGTGCGACAGGGAGATCCAGATCACTCTCCGCAGGGCGTGGGGCAAGACCCGCCTGTGGGGGAAGCTTAAAATGATGGCCGCATTGGTCGGCTCGGTCTTCTCGAACGAAAAGCTCAGCGCTGAGGACATCGAGAAGCTCAAGCAGAAGGACGTCTTGCAGAGCATGATGGAGGAGCTCTCCTCCTTCCTGCCGGCGGCCAAGGCGGTGCTCATCGACGAGCGCGATCTGTACCTCGCCGCCCGCATCTACCAGGCGGAAGGCGCCCGCGTCGTGGCGGTGGTGGGCGCAGGTCACCTTGCGGGGATCGCAAGCCACATAACGGCGTTCGCAGAGAAGAGAGAGGCCATCGATCTGGATCCCCTGAATGAGCTTCCGCCCAAGAGCACGTGGGGAAGGATCTGGCCGTGGGCTTTTCCCGCCATCATCGTGGCGATCTTTGCGGCCGGTTTCATCAAATCGGGCTGGCAGATGAGCCTCAGCATGTTCCTCCGCTGGCTCATCATCCACGGCGGCCTTGCCGCCGTCGGTTCAGCGATAGCGCTGGCGCATCCCCTTACCATCGTCATTGCCTTCTTCGGGGCGCCCATAGGCACGATGAACCCGTTCGGGAAGATCGGCCTGTTCACGGGCGTCTCAGAGGCTTTCCTCAGGAAGCCCCGCGTCAAGGACGTGGAGAACCTCTCGGAAGACGTGATGAGCTTCAAGGGGTTTTACATGAACAGGGTGACCCACATCCTCGTGGTATTCTTCCTGTCCACCCTCGGAGCGGCGATCGGGAACCTCATCGTCATCCCCTATTGGATCACGATGCTCTTTCACGCGGGGAAATGACGTAGCGGTAGATCGTGCCCTTGCTGCGCTCAGGGATGAGTCCGGGGAAGCGCCAGTAGTGGGAGACGATCTTCGCGCCCTGCTTGAGCTCCTTGCGGAGCTTGTTTTCCAGCCGCAGCATGATGAATCCCACCTGGAACACGGTGATCAGATCGAATCGTGAGAGGTCCTTGTTCCAGAAGCTCCCCCAGTGGATGAACGCCTTGCCTTCCAGTCCCTGCTCACGAATCTTGCGCCGCGACACGGCAACGAGGATCGGGTTCACCTCGAAGCCGTGCGCCTCCGCGCCTCTCAGGGCCAGGGCGATCACCACACGTCCGTCGCCCGAGCCCAGATCCACCGCGCGGTCACCGGGCTGGACGTCGGCCACCTCCGCCATGACGCGCGATTCCTCCTGGGTGCTGGGATCGTAGATCGCACCCCGTCCGAGCGGAAAAAACACGAAGAATACCAGGTACACGACTATGGCTGCCACCGCCAGCGTTATGATCATGGTCATGGCTGTGGATAGTACCTGCAATCGGCCTGAGGGAAAAGCGGGTCTCTTAAAGCATGCGGGCACGTTGACCCGCGGACGTTCCTGCGGTATTGTCTCACAGTCAGAGAGGGGGGGCGCATGGGCAGTCTCACGTCGCAGCACTTGTCCCGCTATTTCCAGACCTACCACGATACGGAAATCACCTTCAATTCACAGGTCATCGTTGCAAGCGGGCTTCTGACGGCGGAGGTGCGGCTCACCATCGGAGACCAGCACATCCCGTGCGTGCTCTATGCCTGCTCCATGCAAGGGGCACGCGTGATCGCCGAGATAGGAGAGGATGCCGCCGCGGCTCTGAAGCGTTCGCACAACCTCACCGCGCTACGGCTGGGATTCCAGCAGCAGGATGAGAGCGCCCCTCTGGTGTTCTTTGTCGCAACCCGGGTGGAAAGCCTTTCGGAGTACAACACGCAAAAGCCGCAGGTGCGCTTCGTGACGCTCGAGTTCACGCAGAGGCCGTCCGACGTCCTGATCGGTGTCCTGGGATCGCTCCTGGAGATCAAAGCCAACGCGCTGCAGCGCCGTGATGAGCGGATCGTGCTCACCCCTGAGATCATGAAGCGTATCGGCCTCCCGTCGAAGGAGAGCTGCGTCGCAATAGGCGGCTCTCCGCACAGGTGCATCCTGCGGGACCTCTCCTTCGGCGGAGCCAAGATCCTCACCAGCACGGCGGGCATCGGTTCGGAGGCCAAAAAAGTCCTCCTCAAGCTCACCCGATGCGAGCTGCGGGACGACGCTGTCCTCGACGGCAGCGTGGTCCGGGTGGAAGACGTGGAAGGCCGCACGGATCTCGTCGCTCTGAGCATACAGTTCTCCTCCGATACTCCCATCAGCTACAAGCAGAAGATCAACAGCTTCTTCGCGGAGAGCGGCAGCGCCGACTGATCGGGATGGAAGGATCGACAACCCTCGGCTCAGATTCGCCCCGCAGCGGGCTCGGCGGGACCACCGTTTACACGATCCTCCTCGCCATCAGCATCTCCCATCTCCTGAACGATTCCCTCCAGTCCCTCATCCCGGCCATCTATCCCGTGGTAAAGGACTCCTTCCACCTGACCTTCGGCCAGATCGGCCTCATCACGCTCACCTACCAGCTTACCGCGTCCCTCCTGCAGCCCCTGGTCGGCGCGTTCACCGACCGACGGCCCCTTCCGTACTCCCTTGCCATCGGGATGGGCTTCACGCTCGTCGGGCTGGCACTCCTTGCAGTCGTTCAGAGCTACGGCATGCTTCTCCTCTCCGTCGGGCTCGTGGGGATTGGCTCCTCGATCTTCCACCCCGAGTCCTCACGCGTTGCGCACATGGCCGCGGGGAATCGACGGGGCTTTGCGCAATCCTTCTTCCAGGTGGGAGGGAACGTCGGGTCATCGCTGGGGCCGCTCTTTGCCGCGCTGATCATCGGGGAGCGCTCCCGGTCCGGGATCCTCTGGTTCACGATCGTTGCGGCGGCGGGCATCCTTCTGCTGTCCCAGGTGGGCCGGTGGTATGCCGCGCATCAGAATCACTCGGCGCATTCCGCGGCCACCTCCGCGGCCTTGGCGCCGCAACTGTCCCGCCGCTGGGTGATAGCCTCCGTGACGATTCTTCTGGTGCTCATCTTCTCCAAGTACTTCTACCTGGCGAGCATTACGAGCTACTTCACCTTCTACCTCATGGACAAGTTCAGCCTGTCCGTACGCTCCGCACAGCTCCACCTCTTCATCTTCCAGTTCGCCGTTGCGGCGGGAACGCTCATCGGCGGTCCCGTCGGAGACAGGATCGGCCGCAAGTACGTGATCTGGATCTCGATACTCGGCGCGGCACCTTTCACGCTCCTTCTGCCCCATGCGGGGCTCGTGGGAACGACGGTGCTCTCCATCTGCGTGGGCCTCGTGCTCTCCTCCGCCTTCTCAGCGATCCTCGTCTACGCGCAGGAGCTCCTCCCCGGCAAGGTGGGGCTCATCTCGGGGCTCTTTTTCGGCTTCGCCTTCGGAATGGGAGGCCTGGGATCAGCGGCCCTGGGTCAGCTCGCTGACCGGACCAGCATCGACTACGTGTACCACCTCTGCGCCTACCTGCCGCTTCTGGGGCTCATAGCGGCGTTCCTGCCCAACATGGAGCGGAAGAAGAAGACGGCGTAAGGCGGCGCGGCAGCGGGAAGTGGCGGACGCCTTCGCACACACCAAGCCTGCATTTTGGAATGATCATTCCAAAACTCAGATGTGTATGTCCGATGACGCGCGGTCAGGGCGCCCTCTCCCCCGCTTGACGCGATTGTTTAACGTAGTAAAATAACTGCTCGTGCCAACGAAAGGATACCTCACGTGAAATACCGACCCTTCGGGAAAACGGGGTGGAACGCTTCCGCCCTCGGTTTCGGTTGCATGCGCCTCCCCACGGTTGCGGGGACTCAAAACGTCGACGAGGCGGAGGCCATCCGCATGATCCGCCACGCCATCGACAGTGGAGTGAACTACGTCGACACCGCGTGGCCGTACCACGGCCAGACGAGTGAAACAGTAGTCGGAAAGGCGCTTCGCGACGGCTACCGCGAACGGGTCAAGGTGGCGACGAAGCTTCCGGTCTGGATGGTCAACGAGCCGGCGGATTTCGACAAGTTCTTCGACCAGCAGCTCGCCAAGCTGCAGACGGACCATATCGATCTGTACCTCCTCCATGCGCTGGGAAACCAGCGGTGGGACAAGGTGCGGTCCCAGGGCGTGCTGGAATGGGCCACGCGGCAGAAAGAGCGCGGACGTATCGGATGGATCGGCTTTTCCTTCCATGACGAGCATTCGGCTTTCAAGAGGATCGTCGATGAATGGGACGGCTGGACCTTCTGCCAGATCCAGTACAACTACATGAACACCGACACGCAGGCGGGGACGAAGGGCTTCGAGTACGCGGCGCAGAAGGGGCTCGCAACTGTCATCATGGAGCCGCTCCTCGGCGGAGGGTTGTCCAATCCGCCGCCTTCGATCCAGAACGTCTGGGACTCGGCACCCAGGCGCCGCTCCCCTTCGGAATGGGCATTCCAGTGGCTGTGGGACAAACCGCAGACCAGCGTCGTGCTGAGCGGGATGACCTCGATGGCGCAACTCGAGGAGAACCTCGCCACTGTGGACCGTTCAGGCGTGGGGCTGTTGACGGCGGAGGAGATCGATCTCTACGGCCGTGTGAAGGTCGCCTATGAGCACGCGCGCCCCATTCCCTGCACACAGTGCCGTTACTGTATGCCATGCCCGAGCGGGGTGAACATTCCAGAAAATCTCGAGCTCTACAACAATCGCGTCGCCTTCGATGCTCTTCCTCAGGCACGGGGCCACTGGACCTTCATGAAGCCTTCTGAGAAAGCTTCAGCGTGCACGGCATGCCTCGAGTGCGAATCCAAGTGCCCGCAGAGCATCAAGGTGCACGAGTGGATGAGCTGCATCGCGGCGGAGATGGCGGGGTAGGGTTCCCGCCGGTTCGGCATTGTCACGTGCGGCGGTCCAGCTCGAACGCTTCCACGCGCACTCGCGCGGGTCCTTCCCCGGACCAGCGCGGTTCAAGCGAGGCAATGCCGCTGGACACGGTGAAGTCCGTCGTATAGGTCCGCACGGGACCGGTGCCCACGCTCATGGCCGCATAGCTCCAATCGACCACAGTCCCCTGACTGTCACGAGCTACGAGCTCGAGCCGGAGCGCACCACTGCCTGCAAGCGATGCATGCGACGAAAGCCTGAGCTTTTCACCCGCCGTCACCGGGACCCGCAGCCCCGAGTCGATCGCCCAATCTTGAGAGCCCAGGATGTCGACATGCAGCGCGATGGGCATGCCCGCGTCATCCTCCACGACCTCCGAAGAGCCGACGCCCTGCTCGCGGGTCCACAGCCGGGTCCAGTCGTTGACGGGAATGAGGAGAGCCTGTGCGGTGCCGGACCAGAAATCCTCAACTGTCGGCTCGCCGGGGATGTTCCCTATGGTCTGTCTCTCATCCAGCCCCAGCGCTGAAAGGTAGTCGGCGTCCACCTGGATTCCCCTGCGCCATGACGGTTCGCTGAAGGTGACGATCCCGAAGTCTGTCTCGTAATCCCACATGCACCAGCCGATGTTCAAGGCCTCCAGGCTCCTCCGAACGTCGCCGATCCATGCAAGTCGATCCGTTTCGGCGGACGACTTTCGATACGCCCCAAACTCGCCGCAGAAGACAGGAACCCGATGGGCACTGGCCCATTCCGCGGCGCGTGACAACCCCGTACGTACCCGCTCCTCGTTCCAGGACTCATCCCCATAGCGGAGCACCTGGTCGCGTGCGCGGGGATCGGGGAGCGCGGCGGCAGGTGCCTGTACGGCCGCCGGGGTCGAGGGGTAGGGGATCCCAGCAAGCTCCGCCTGCAACGGCCCCGCCCACTCCGCGCCCTGGTGTGTGAACGTGAAGGGGTCGTACGAGTGGAAGCTGTAGACGACATTGCGGTCCGCAAGGGGCTTCAGCTCCAGGAGGCCGTCGATCCCTCCCCATCGCTCGCCGGTGGCGATGATCGTATTCGATGGGGCGCCGCGCCTGATGGCCGCGGCAAGCGATACCTGAACGGGCTGCCACCACGAGGGATCGACCTTCTCACGGGCGCTGAGGTGAGGCTCGTTCATGACCTCGAAGAATATCCTGTCCTTGGAGAACGCGGAGAAATGTCGGGCAAGAGCTTCCCAGTACGTCTCCGCTTTCGACCGGAACGACGCGTCATGGTACAGCCGCGACTCCCATGCAGCGTTGGAAGAATCGCCGTGGAGGGGATCGACGATGACGGCGAGGCCTGCGGAGAGGAGCATGTGAACCGCGCGGTCTACGTAGCGAATAGCGGGCGCCGGTGTCTCGGGGTGGGCGGAGTCGAAGAGGAGATCGGGATCCATCGGTAGCCGGCATACGGTGAACCCGGCTTTTCTCAGGAAGGCTGCCTCCTGCGGGTGGAAAGCATTCTGGTAGTTGAGCGGGTTCGCCCACGGGGTGAACCACGCATTGAGGTTGATCCCACGGGCAAGCAGGGCGAGCCGCTCGGGCGGCACGCCCGGTGCCTGGAACACCGTGGGGGTAAGGCAGGAGACCATGACAATACAGACCAGGAGCGCAAGGACGTTTCGTGCTCTCATGTTAAGAAGATATCACGACGGGCAGGCAGGGTTTGCAATATATTCATGGAGTGATAAAAGTACGACACCCCGTGCCGACGGCATGCGCGTTCGCCCTGGCCGTTCTGTTTTCAGGGGGCAGCCTGCAGGCTCAGGGAATAGCGGCTCCTGTCGCGCTTCCGACAGAGGAACGGATCGTCTACGAGCGAACGGTGGGAACAACGAAGACCAGGATAGAAGAGCATATGATCCTCGTGACGACCCGGGACGACACCTACTACGAGGTGACGACGAAGTCCGATGAGACGGATGCCGTCTTCCGACTGGACCCGAAGACTCTCATCGCGACGGATACCGACGTCACGTCGCGCTCGGAGACCGGCGTGATCAATCGGGTCACCACGATCAAGGAGAATCGGGCGGTGCTGGGCACCGACGAATTGCAGATCGGCGGTTTTGAAAGCATCGCCCAGACCCTTCGCGCCTTCCCCTGGGGAAGCGCTCAGAAGGCGCGTTTGGTTTTTGCCGGACAGAGCTCTTCCAACAGCTTCGACTACGAGCTCTCCGTTTCGGGGAAAGAGACTGTCACGGCCGGAGGCAAGAGTTACGAGTGCTGGAAGGCGCAGCTCGGGCTGAACGGCTTCTTCGGCGCTTTCATGGGGAAGACCACGGTCTGGTATTCCACCAGCGCGGCGCACTACATGGTGAAGATGCAGGGTGCCTCCGCGGGGCCGGGATCCCCGACCTCGATTCAGGAGATCGAGAGCTACTGGTCTTCCAGCGGCCAGTAGGCGCGTGGACGCCGGGCGCGAATCCCGCTACCATGCACGCCGTGAATCGCACAAAAATCTCAGCCTACTTCACCGCATCGCTCCTCTACTGGGCAGCGCAATACATCTACGTGCCGACCCTCCCCGAGTTCGTCAAAGCCAGGGTGGGCAGCCTGACAGCGGTCGGCGTCGTGCTTTCCATGTACGGCCTGTGGTCTGCAATCCTCCGAGTACCCGTGGGGATCGTCGTCGATGCAACCGGCAGGGCAAAATCCACCATGGTCGGCGGTTTCCTCCTGGCGGGGCTCGGAGCCCTCGTCATGAGCGGAGGCGGATCCGCCGGCGCTCTGACCTTCGGGCGCGCGCTCACGGGCGCATCCACCGCGACGTGGGTGCCGGTCATGGTGGTCTTTGCAGCGTTCTTTCCCCCTGAGAAGGCGGTGTTTGCAACGTCGCTCCTTGCGGTATCGTCCAGTCTCGGTCAGGTCGTCGCGACGGGCAGCACGGGATTCCTCAACGAGCTCGGCGGCTACCCTCTGGCGTTCTACGTCGCTGCCGGGCTCGCGGTCATATCGACCGCCATCATCGTGATGGTCCGTCTGCCCGCTCCCGATCGGGCGCGTACCCACCAGGTGAGCTGGCGTTCGATCCTGTCGATTTTTTCGCGGCCCGACGTGCTGCTTCCCTCGTTCGCGAGCGCGATCTGCCAGTTCGGGGTCTGGGCCATCGTTTTCGCATTCCTCCCGCTGCTAGCGCGCCAGCTCGGCGCGGGGGCCATTGCCGTCAGCCTGCTCATGACGACGAACCTTGTCGCCAACACCGCGGCCAACCTTTTCGCGACGCTCACGGTGCGGAAAGGGGCCGAGCGGCCGTTCCTGTACGGGAGCTTCATCCTCTTCGGCGGTGGAGCTCTGCTGACGGCGTTCTCCACCACCGTGCCCTTGCTCTTTGCTGCGACGTTCCTCATGGGTGCGGCCAACGGGATTTTCTACCCGATTCTGCTCGGGCTCTCCATCCAGAGGGTGGATCTCCCCCACCGCACGACTGCCATGGGCATCCATCAGGCCGTATACGCCCTGGGCATGTTCGCCGGGCCGTGGATCGGAGGGGTCATTGCCGACGCGCTGGGGTTCCGGGCGATGTTCGGCATCATGGCGGGCTTCTGCGTGATCGTGGCAAGCGTCCTGGTGGCGGTAATCCCCGGCAGGGCCCGCGTCATAGAGAGCGATATAGGCGCCGCCTGAGCGGGCGCCCGGTCACGCCTCCGCTGGCTTGGAAGCGCCGTGGCATCCTATCATGCCGGCGAATATCGTCTTCACGGAGATGTCTTTGAAGCCGACTGTGGCCAGCACCTGCGAAAGCTCGTCCGGCGTGTAGAACATCGAAAGCGTTCGGATGAAGTACCGCTTGCAGTTCGGCGCGGCAGGGCTGCTGCGGAAGAAGAACCCCGTGAATGCGAGGCAGAAGCGCAGGTAGGCGAAGTACATCTTCTCCACGAAGGGGCTGCCGGGGCGCAGCATGTCGCAGTGGTAGAAGCGGCCCCCCGGCTTCAGCACTCGGTATATCTCCGAGAAGACGCGGTCCACGCGAAGATGGCGTGAGGCGTACTGCAGCGTGACGACGTCGAAATGGTTGTCCGGGTAGGGCAGTGAATGGACGTCACCGATCACGCCGTCGATCCGGAGCCCGCGCTCTTCCGCCCGTTGCCGTCCGACCTGCTGCATTTCCAGACTGCGATCGATCGCGTGGACTTCGAGCGTCGGCTCCCGTTCCAGAAGCGCGATCCCCACCGCGTTCGTTCCCGCGCAGACGTCCAGCATCCGTTGCCCCGGCTGTACGGTGATCGTCGCCATGAAGACCCTGAGAAACCAGTTCCAGAGGCCGAGGCTCGCGACGTTGTTCGCGCGGTCGTAATACGCGGCGACGTCCGCGAAAACCGCATCGAGATCCTGCGTCCAGACGGCGCTGAACCGCTCTTCACGCATCTGCTCACGAACTGCAAGTGGGGGGGGACTCATGGAGGGAAAATAGAAACGCCGCCATACGAAGTCAAGCTCAGCTCCCGCCGTCTCCGGGGGCATCTCTCCATGCAGGCCACGGCTCCATGGGCGACCATTCATCAGAGTCGCCGCCCGCGGCTTCCGTGCAGAAAAACTTGTTATTTGTCGACCTTCCGCTCAGCCTGCCGCCATTAAGTGACGAAAATGACATCGTGGNNCAAGCGTCCAGCAGGCTTTTCGTCGCCCTGGTCTTCCTCGTTTACTGCCCCATCGCCACTTTTTCTCAAAACGCGCAGCCGGTTGCGAACCCTGTCCAGCTCGTGGCGATTCATTCGGCGGGGGATACTTTCACCATGGGTGACGGCACGTTCGGGCCTAATGTGCCTGAATCAATTTCCTTCGACTTCTCCATGTCGAAATACCTCGTCACGAACGGCGAGTTTGCGCGGTTCGTGACGGAGGGCGGCTACGCCGAGCCACGGTATTGGACGGCAAACGGGCTGGCCTGGAAAGGCAAAAAGACCCAACCGGGATATTGGACGAGCACGCAATTCAACGGGCCGGATCAACCGATCGTCGGGGTGAGCTGGTATGAGGCGGTCGCTTTCTGCAACTGGCTTTCCGCCAAGGAGGGACTGACACCTGCCTACGACGGCTCCGGCCGGGCAGATCTCAGCGCATCGGGGTACCGTCTGCCAACCGAGGCCGAATGGGAATATGCCGCTGCCAAGGGAGCTCCCGGTGAAAGCGAGCGACTCTTCCCCTGGGGGGACACCTGGGACCCCTCCCTCGCCGTCTGCCAGGTGAAGCCTGCCCGCGCCACGAAAAGCGCGAACGTCGGAAGCAAGAGCCCACAGGGAGACACACCGCAGGGGCTTGCCGACATGGCGGGCGACGTCTGGGAATGGTGCAGCGACAACAAGGAAGGTGATGCCGATATCAAGGCCGCCGACTCGCCGGATCGCTACTATTTCAAGAGCGACAGCTCGGACCAGAGCTTCGTGCTTCGCGGGGGATCATGGGTCATCAGCTTTCCCGCCGGGATGAGGGCATCGTTCCGTAGCTTCACCAGCGAGCCCGGCGTCCGCTACAATGTCTACGGGTTCAGGATCGTGCGGAGAGAAAGCGCGGACTGAGCTCAAATGAAAAGCTACAGCCCCATGCTTTTCCACAGTGAAAGAAGCATGATCCCGTAGGCCTCGTACGCGCCGTTCTCGTGCGTGGTCTGGTCGAGCACCCTGAAATCCACGGGCACGCCGCGCGCTTTCATCGCTTCGAATGCCTCCAATGAGTTCTCGATCGGAACGAGCTCATCCTTGCGGACGGCCATGAAGTGCATCGGTACCTTCGTGTCNNGGAGCGCCTGCCCGACCGCCCTGCCGAGCGCTGAAGCCTCGGGCTCCATGAGGGCCGCCTTTGCCTCCGCGGTCAGCATCTTTGAAGCGATTGCCTTGCCAGGCGGCACGTTCTGGAACCTGGCTATGGCATCGTTGATGGTTTTCGACGGGTTCCTGCCGTCGAAAACAGGCATGATGGCGTCGAGCACGTCCTGCCGCAGCAGAGCCGACGGGACGAATCCTGGATACCACGGTGCCCAACCCAGGATGGTGAAGGGCATGTAATAGGGCTGCGGGATGGGCTGATCGTCCATCATCAGATCGCGCATGACATGAGACATGTCGAAAGGCCCTGCGAACGGGAAGACCCCCTGGAGCGCGAACTCCTCCGTGCCGGACAGCTCGAGCTCCCGAGCCGTGGCCATTGCCGCGTAACCGCCCTCGGAATAACCACCGATGAAAAGACGGGACGCCTCGACATACAACAGGGCGGGCTGGGGGAGACGGAGGAACGCGCGGGCCGCGCGCAGGATGTCCACTCCGGCATGGGCAAGGCTTTGCGCATGGCAGTAGGGGTGGAAGCCTTCACCGTCTCCGAGGCCCGGATAGTCCGGCATGGCCACGGCGTAGCCTGTCGCCGCGGCCAGGATCGCGATCGGTCTTTCGCCGCCCTGGAGACGGGAGGGCACCCTGTCCCTCAACACCTGAGTGCCATGGCAGATGAGGAGCAGGGGAACCGGCATTTGCGCCTCACCCGTTGCAGCGGGAAGGTAGAGCATGCCCGACAGCTTGATCGGCCTACCGTTGGCATCCTCGGACCAGTAGCGCAGCCGAATCTGGCGCACCGGCTTCATCACGGATTTGATCGACTCTATCTTCAGGAAGAACCCCGCCTCCACGAGCGGCTTGACGTTGATCCTCATGCCGAGAAGCTCGGGCTTCAAAATCCCGAGGTACGAGGTCGCGGATTCCATGGGGAGCGGTATGGCGTCGATGACCGTGCCCCGCTGAGGAGGGGGGGCGCTCACTATCGCTGGAATGACGGCAATTCCGGCATCGAAAGGCATGGTTTGCGGGCCGGCCAGACAACTGGCAAGCAGGGCGACGGCAATCAGAGCGAGGATGATGCGCAGGGCGTGGACACGGCGTTGATTTTTCATTGATGGCAATTTCTCCAAGGAACGTGATGTTCCTACCGTATACCCTTTGACGGGAAAATTGACAAGCGGATCGGCGTGTGCACAATACGAGTGATCGCCGGGGCACTCCGCCGAGCGGAAAGGAGATTCACATGACTTCGAGGGAGCGCGTTCGAAAAGCCATCCACCACGAGCAGCCTGACCGTGTTCCTCTGGACCTCGGCAGCACATTGGTGACGGGTATCCAGGCAAGCGCGTATGCGCGGCTCAAAGGCGCGCTCGGCATCACCTCGGGTGTGAACCGGGTCTATGATCCGTACCAAATGCTGGCCCAGGTCGAAGAGCCCGTGAAAAAAGCCCTCGGGATCGACACGTTCGGGATCGAGCTTCCCACGACGTTCTTCGGCTACCGCAATGAGGCATGGAAGCCGTTGCACATGTTCGATGGAACGGAGGTGGAGATTTCCGGGCATTTCGAATCCGACATTCTGCCCAATGGCGACCTCGTCCAGTATCCGAAGGGAGACCGCTCAGCGCCGCCGTCGGGGAAAATGCCCCAGGGCGGGTATTATTTCGACACGATCGTGCGACAGGAGCCGATCGATGAGGACAAGCTCGATCCGCGCGAATGGGTGGCGCAGACCTACAGCCTCTATACCGAGGAAGAGCTGAAATTCCTGGAAAGCACCGCGAAGCATTGGTTCGAGAGCTCGGAGTATGCGCTTATCGGCAATTTCTGGGGAGCCGGATTCGGGGACATCGCCGTCGTTCCCGGTCCCTCGGTGCTTCACCCGCACGGCATTCGTGACCCTGAGGAATGGTACGTCTCCTCCCTCACTCGAAAGGATTACATAAAGGAGATCTATCGGCTGCAGTACGAGCTTCAGATGAAGAACCTCGAAATGTACCGCCAGGCCGTGGGAGACCGAATCGAGGTGATCGTCATGAGCGGTACTGATTTCGGATCCCAGAACGGACCCTTCATCGCCCCTGCCGCATACAGAGAGCTCTTCAAACCCTTCCACAAGAAGATGAACGACTGGGTGCACGCAAACACGCCGTGGAAGACCTTCTATCACACCTGCGGATCGATCGTGGCGTTCCTCGACGATTTTGCCGAAGCAGGAATCGACATTCTCAACCCCGTACAGATCTCCGCCGCGGGCATGTCGCCGGAGTTCCTCAAGGAAAAGTACGGGAACACGTTCGTATTCTGGGGAGGGGCGGTCGACGCCCAGCACACTTTCGCCTTCGGGACGCCTGAGCAGGTGCGGGAGGAGGCGATCAGAAACATCAGGACATTCGCGCCGGGCGGGGGGTTCGTGTTCAACAACATCCACAACATCCAGGCCACGGTGCCAACGGAGAACATGCTGGAGCTCTTCAAAGCGGTGCGGGAGGAAGGCGCATACCGGTAATCGCGCTACGAGGGGTTCCCCTGATGCTGCTCGGTGGGGATGCAGATCTTGAACGTCGTTCCCGATCCCGGCTTGCTGTCGAAGCTGATCGTCCCCCCGTGCTCCTCGAGGATGTTGCGGCAAATGGAAAGCCCGAGCCCGGTGTTCTTGTGGCTGAGCTTCGTCGTGAAGAAGGGTGCGAAGATCTGCGTGCGTAGATCTTCGGGGATTCCACAGCCGTCGTCGGTGACGCTGACTTCGGCCCATTCGCTGCCCTCGCGTCGTGCCGTAATTCCGACCCGGCCGCCGCTCAGCACTGCGTCGACCGCGTTTGCAGCGAGGTTCAGGACGACCTGGGTGAGGCGGTTTTCATCGCCGCG
>PLNO01000100.1 GCA_003141795.1 Spirochaetaceae bacterium
GTCGGCTCGTCGGCGATGAGGAGCGCCGGCTTGCATGCCAGCGCCATTGCCATGGCAATACGCTGGCGTTGCCCGCCTGAAAGCTCGTGGGGAAGGGAGGAGGCGATACGCTCGGGATCGGGAAGGCGCACGCGATGAAGCAGGGAAAACACCTCGCGGCGGGCGGCATCACCTGTAAGGCGTTGGTGGAGCTTCACGGGTCCGGCGATCTGACGTCCCACCCGCATCAGGGGATCGAGCGCCGAGAGGGGTTCCTGGAAGATCATCGCCGCGGCCCTGCCGCGCATCCCTTCGAGCGCAGTCTCAGGCGCCCCGACGACCTGGATCCCGTCGAGTGTAATCCTGCCCCTTGCCCGCATCGATCCGGGGAGCAGGCCGAGCAGGGCGAGTGCCGTGATGGATTTCCCCGAACCGGATTCCCCGATGAGACCGAGACGGTCGCCCTTCGAAAGCTCGAAGCTGACCCCTTCGAGGAGCGTGCGGCCCGAATCGCGAAGCGTGATGCCGAGCTCTTCCACGGTGAGCAGCATCAGGCGGTAATCCTCAACTTGCGTGTCACGAATGAGCACTCCTCATTTTGCCCCACGATAACAACTCCTTTTGGCAGTGCGGCCGTTTCCTCGAAAGCTCCCAAGGTGCAAAATGGGAGTGCTGTGCATCACGCGCCTCGTCCCACTTCCGGGTCGAGCAGCTCGCGGATGCCGTCGCCCAGGAAGTTGAAGCCCATCACTGTCATGATGATAGCGAGCCCGGGGAAGATCGCACCCCACGGGCTGGATTGCACCGAGCTCTGCGCTTCCATCAGCATGCGTCCCCACGAGGACTGGGGCGGCGGCGCCCCGAGCCCGAGGTAGGCCAGTGAGGCCTCCGCGAGGATCGCCCCGGATGCGATGAGGGTGAGCTGGACGAGGAGGATCGGGGAGATGTTCGGCAGGACGTGGCGGAGGAGAATGGACGGGCGCGAGGCGCCGCTCGAGACGGCGGCCTTCACGTAATCGGATTTCAAGACGCGCAGCGCGTTGATACGCGTCATGCGGGATACGACGGCGGAGCCCGAAAGGCCGATCGCGGCGATTGCCGAGCCGATGGAGGCGCCCCAGATCGTCACGATGAGCATCGCCATGAGGATCGTCGGGAAGGCGATCATCACGTCGAAGAGATACGAGAAGGACTCGTCGACGATCCGCCGGCGCGCGCTTGCCGCGATGAGGCCGAGGCTGGCCCCGAGCACGGTGGCGATCGCCGCGGAGCCGGCCGCAACCATGAGGGCGAGCCTGGCGCCGATCATGAGCTGGCTGAAGAGGTCTCTGCCTAGCTTGTCGGTCCCCGCCCAGTGGCGCGCGCTCATGCCTCCGAGTCGCAATCCCTCCGCGGTGTCCGTCGGCGCATAGGGGGCCCAGAAAAGGGAAACAACGGCCGTGAGGACGACGAGAGACACGAGTGAGCCGCCGATGAGCAGGGACGGACCGGGACGGCGTCGCCCGGTTTCGTGGGCAGCATCACCCACGGGCGGCTCCCGGGTCCCTCGAGGGAACCCCGGCGGTTCGGACAGCTCTCAGCCGCGGATCGATGAGCCTCTGGGCGATGTCGGCGAGGAACCCGATGAAGAGGACGAAGAAGGTGATCATGAAGACGATGTCCTGGACCACGGGGAGATCGCGCGTCTTCACTGCGTCCAGAAGCATCGCCCCGAGGCCGGGGATCGCGAAGACGTTTTCCACCACCACGGCACCGAGGAGGGACGTGGAGAGCTCGATGCTCAGAATGGCGACGATGGGCACCGCCGCGTTCCTCACCCCGTGCCGCCACCGTGCCGCCCGGGCGCTGTAGCCCAGTGAGCGCGCCGTGCGCAGATAGTCCTGGCCCAGAACGTCGAGGATGGCGGCGCGGACGTAGCGGACGAGCGTTGCTGACATGACGAACGAGATGGTGATGACAGGGAGTGCCAGTGAGTCGAGCGCTGCGCCGGGGTCGCGCCAGCCGTCCAGCGGGAAGCCTCCCGCCGGGAAAACGTGTAGCACGAGCGCGAACAGCCACACGAGCACGATGCCCACCCAGAAGACCGGCACGGCCACGCCGACGCTCGACAGTGCCGAGATGCCGACGCCCAGCGGGGCGCGTCGCTTCACCGCGGCCATGATCCCCAGCGGGAAGGAGAGGACGGTGGCCAGGGCGAACGCCAGAAGGCTCAGGGGGAGGGTGACGGCGAGCCGCCGCCCGATCTCTCGCGACACCGGAAGCTTGTTGAAGTAGGAGATGCCGAAGTCTCCGCGGGCCATCCCTCCGATCCATGTGACATACTGTACGAAGAGCGGTTTATCGGTCCCCAGCGCGTGGCGCGTGGCCTGTATCTGTTCGGGGGTGGCTTCCATCCCGGCGATGTTCAGCGCCGCATCACCCGGCAGGATCCGCAGCACGAAGAACACGGCGGAGCTTGCCAGGAACACGGCGAGGGCAAGCAGCGCGAGGCGGCGGATGGCATAGCGCGTCATTGGTGTACAGCCTTGGAATCGAACACGGCGGGTGCGATTGTAGACTGCCCGTCGCAGCCATGACAACTCACCCGCGTGAAGGGTGCCGCCCGCAGGCGGCACCCCGACGATGAGCTCGTTACTTCTTTTCGATCTTGGCGATGTAGAAAGCCGAGTTCTTGCCGTTCACCGGGTATCCGGTGACGTTCGACGCAGAGATGCGCAGCTGCGGATACAGGTAGAGCCAGCTGCTGGCAGCCTCCTCGGCGATCGTGCGCGCGACCTTCCTGTAGTCCGCTACCTGCTCCTGCGGGGTGTCCGCCGCCTGGGCGTCCTTCACCCACTGCTGGACGTTCGCGTTGTCGTAGCCCCAGTAGAAGTTGGGGTTGCCGTACCAGATGAGGTCGCGATCGTTGACGTGCTCCTGCAGGGTGGCATCGTAGTCGCGGTTCTTGAACACGATCTCGTACCACGCCGAAGGATCCACGAGCTTGATGTTCACCGTGACGCCGATCTTGGCGAGGTCGCTCTTGATGGCCTGCGCGCTGAGCTGGTGGATATCCGTGGACGGCGTGACGAGCTCGAAGGTGAAGCCATTGGGATAGCCGGCATCGGCGAGCAGCTTCTTCGCGCCCGCCTGGTCGTAGGCGTTGACGCTGGTGAGGTCCTCGTACCACGGATCCTGGGGCGGGACGAAGGACCCGATGAGCTGGCCGTAAGTGTCCCAGGTGGCCTTCAGGACGGCGGCCTTGTTCACCCCGCGGCTGATGGCCTGGCGGACGCGCACATCGTCGAAGGGCTTGCGCCTGTCATTGAAGGCGAAGACCTGCTTGGTCGTCGACTTGCCCTCGGTGATGGTGAACTTCGAGTTTCCTTTGAACGCCTTGAGCTGCTCGGGGCTGTCGACGTTCGTGATGATGTCGATCTGTCCCGAGGTGAGCGCGTTCTCCTCCGCCGAGCTGCTGTTGAAGTAGCGGAATATCACCTTTTTGTTCTTCGGAGCCCCGCCCCAGTATTTGTCGTTGCGCTCGAGCACGAGGGAGGTCCCGGGCTGATAGTCGGTGAGCTTGTACGGGCCTGTCCCGTTCTCGGTGGCGTCGAGGTTCGTGGCCCCGTCCTTGTGGATCCAGACGTAGGTGACGAAGTAGAGGAAGGACTGCGCCTTCTGCTTCAGCGTGATGACCACCGTGTGGTCGTCGGCCACCGTGACCGCGTCGATGACGGAGAGGTCGGTCTTGCGCGCGGCATTGGAATCCTTGCCGAAGATGCGGTCGAAGCTGAACTTCACGTCCTTCGCGGTGAGGGGTGCACCGTCATGGAACGTGACGCCCTCCCGGATCTTGAACGTGTAGGTGCGCCCGTCCGCGGAGACGGTGTGTCCGTTGGAGAGGCTGTCGGTGATCGCCCCGTCGTCCTCGAGGCTGAGGAGCGATTCGTAGACGTTCCTGTAGAAGGCCTCGGTGATTCCCTGGGATCCGCCCGCGATGACGTTGAGGCTCACCGGCGGATAGGTCGAGCCGATCGTTATCGTGGCGTCAGGATTGGCACCGGTGGTCTTGGGAGCTTCCGCCTTGCCCGCGGCCTGGGCGAGCGCGACGGCCAGAGTGAGGCCGATAAGCCCGGCTATGAGGACTTTGGTCCTTTTCATGTCTGTTCTCCTTCCTTCTTCGAAATCCAATATACTACCTTGTTGATCAACTAAGTAGTATTGTAGTACTTAACCTTGACAATATCAACTACCAATGAGATGGTATTGGTAGTATATCAACGACGAGCTGCTGCATTTCCTGAGTTTCGTCCCGGACGCTCCCTGACGCGGAGGAGGCGCCTGCCGGCCTCCTGGAGCGTCTCGATCTTCTTGGCGAAATGGAATCGGACGTAGCGGTTCACCGGCTCGTTGAAAAAGCTCGAGCCGGGAACCGCTGCGACCCCGATCTCCCGCGCCATCCACTCGCAGAATGTCGTGTCGTCGGGAAAGTCGAACTCCGCAACGTCCGCCATCACGTAGTAGGCGCCCTGGGGTACGGTGAAGGGAATGTGCGCCGCATCCAGCGCCTCGAGGAACACGTCCCGCCGCCGCGAATAGCCGCGGAGGAGCTCGTCGTAGTACTCCGGCGGCAGATCCAGGGCCGCGATGGCCGCCTCCTGCAGCGGAGCGGCGGCCCCGACGGTGAGGAAGTCGTGCGCCTTGCGGACGCCCGCCGTCACCTCCTCTGCAGCGATGACGAATCCCAGCCGCCACCCTGTTATCGAGTAGGTCTTCGAGAGGGAGCTGCACGTGAGGGTGCGCTCGAACATCCCGGGAAGCCCGGCGAAATACGTGTGCGAAAACGGCGGGTATACGATGTGCTCGTAGACCTCGTCGGTGATGACGAAGGTGTCGAACTCCCGCGCGAGCCCCGCAATCAGGTCCAGCTCCTCCCGTGCGAACACCTTCCCGGACGGGTTGGAGGGGTTGCAGAGGATGAGGGCTTTGGGGCGGCGCTCGAAGGCACGGCGGAGCTCTGCGTAATCGAACGAGTAGGATGGAGGGTGGAGCGGGACGTACACGGGCTTCGCGCCGGNNTCTCGTAGAACGGGGAGAAGATCACGACCACGTCGCCGGGATCGCAGACCGTCATCAGGGAGGCCATCATAGCTTCCGTGGCGCCGCAGGTCACGACGATGTGCCGATCGGGATCGATCGGGATGCCCATGAACCGCCCTTGCGTACGCGCGAGGGCTTCCCGGAAACCGGGTGCGCCCCATGTCACCGCGTACTGGTGCGGGCCTTCTTTCCCCGCCTTCCCGCCCGCGTTCATGAGCTCCACCGGCGGGTCGAAATCCGGGAACCCCTGGGAGAGATTGATGGCGCCCACGCTGTTGGCGACACGTGTCATGCGCCGAATGACCGATTCCGTGAAGTGCTGAGTACGTTCCCCTATCTTTGGCATGATGTGTCCGAATATACTACCAAATCCATCGACTTGATATACTATCTTGACACCCCTGGGAAGACTCACTAAAAAAGAAAGCATGGCAATGAGGCGGACACCTCTGACACTCCCGCGAAAGCTTCTTACTCCCCCCATGGCCAGGAAAGCGGTCTCCTCCACAGACCGGTGTTGACCCTCCCTTCGATCAAACCGCGTTCTCCTGACGGTCGAACCGCGGCCATCTGCCGCGAAGTGGAGGGTGAAATGTCTATTCACGGAGGATGGAATCAGCACCGCGACGCTCTCCCCAGCGTCCACTACCCGGTGCATCAGGCAATCGGACCGTTGCTCATCTCCGCTCGGAGCAGGGTGGGTCTGTTGATCATGTACGAGCTGGCCGTGCGATACGGAGAGGAACCTGTACTTCTCGAAGATATCATGAATGTTCATGGCATCGCCGCAGAAGATATTGCCACGCCGGCATTCGCGTTGCGCAAGGGCGGCCTCATCAGATCACTCGGTGCGAAGCTCCGCGGGTACGGTCTTGCGCGGGAACCGTCAGCGATCACGATGATGGAAATAGTGCAGGCGCTCGAGGGAGAGGCTCATCTGTCCGCGCGCCGGTGCCCCCCTGACTGGGTCTGGTCCGTCCTGGAAACGACGGTCGACGAGACTTTGCAGCGTGTGACGCTGGAGTCACTGGTGAATCCCCCATGACGCGCGGAAAGGAAAACGAGTGCAGCCAGATATGACATGGGCCAAGCTTCGGGAGCAGACGGAGGAGATGATACGCGGTGAGCCGCTGCTTGCCGCCTCCTTGCGCGCAACAATCCTCGAACGTGAATCGCTCGAAGAATCCCTTGCGGGTCTCCTTTCAGAGAAGCTCGCCTCTTCCGCCGTCGGCTCCGATGAGCTGTCCGAGCTTTTCCACTCCGCGTTCACATCCTCCGAGGACGTCGGTGAGGCGATCCGCAGGGATCTTGTCGCGCATGCTGAACGGGATCCGGCGGCGGGCGGCCTGGCAGAGCCCTTCCTCCATTACAAGGGTTTTCATGCTCTTGAGGCCTACCGGGTGTCTCATTGGCTCTGGATGGAGCATCGAAAATCGCTGGCGCATCATCTTCAAAGCTGCATTTCAGAGGCATTTGACGTCGACATCCATCCCGCGGCGAGGATCGGGAAAGGTCTTCTTGTCGACCATGCGACGGGGTTCGTGATCGGGGAGACAGCGGTCGTCGGCGACGACGTCTCCATGCTCCATGAGGTGACGCTGGGCGGGACGGGGAAGGAAACGGGAGACAGGCATCCCAAGGTCTCCAACGGAGTGCTCATCGGCGCAGGCGCCAAAATCCTGGGCAACGTCAAGGTAGGAGCAGGAGCGAAAGTGGGGGCTGGGAGCGTCGTGCTTTCCGACGTTCCGGCGCATACGACGGTTGCCGGAGTGCCGGCTGAAATCATCGGACGGCCGCGGGTCGGGCTGCCGTCCCTGAGCATGGACCACAGCATCGAGATCGACCGTGCTTCCGTTCGCGTTCGCTGAGGCGCTATTCCAGTTTCTGCTCGAACGCCTCGACGGCGCTCCTGATGGTTTCCAGGAAATAATCGTCTTCCCAGGGTTTGACGATGTAGCGCCAGATCTCCCCGCTCTTTACCGCGTTGACGATGCTGTCCTTTTCAGCGTTCGCCGAAAGGATGATCCTGATGGCGTTGGGCTGCACCTTCTGCACTTTCTGCATGAAGAGATTCCCGTCCATGATCGGCATCCGCAGGTCGGACACGATGACGCTCATGGTGTGCTTTTCGAGGATCGACAGGGCGACGGGCCCGCTCGGGGCGAAGAAGAGCGTGTAGGGCTCGGGCTTCAGCGTCCGTTTGATCGCCTCCAGCAGGCTCCGCTCATCGTCGACGAACAATATGTTGTGCGCCATTCATCCCCCATCTGCCATCAGGCCGCCCGCCATCGCCGCCTGGACGGGCCGCGGAACGAGGCGCGTGCTGAAGACGAGCAGTTTCGTGACGAAGCCCGGAACGACCTCGGCTTTCCCCCTGAGNNCGCTGCCTCCATGCCGGTGCGCTCTTTGAAGCGATTCTTTTCGTGCCCGGCAACCCTGTGGAACGCGGTCTTCACGGCGCCCGGGGACAGCACGGTGACGGTGACTCCACTGCCCTTCAGCTCGTGACGCACGGCAAGCCCGTAGCTCATGACGAACGCCTTTGCGGCGTAATACACGGCGTACAGCGGCCCGGGGGAGTACGCGCCGACCGACGCGGTGAGGAGGATCCTGCCGAACCCCGCCTCCCGCATGCGGGGGGCGAAAAGTCGGGTCAGCCGCACGAGCGCCTTGATATCGAGGTCGATCATCGATTCCTCGGTGGCAGGGTCGATTGCATCGAAGGCGCCATACATGCCGAAGCCCGCATTGTTGGCCAGAAGCGATACCGCGACTCCTCCGTCCTCAGCCAGCACGATCCCGATCCCCGACGAGGCGCCTGTCACCAGGCCCCATCGGCCGTGCAAATCCTGCTTCATGCCCGGCTCCTTTGTGAAAGCTTCCCGTCTAACATCACCTCAGGGGACCAAATGGTCAATGCACGGTCTCATGACTGGGAGCAGCGTACCCAGCAAATACTACTAATTTCGTACATAGAGTAGTATTTAAGTCGCGGACGGCGCGCTCGAAATGCGCCGGGGGGGAAATCGCGTTCCTCGATTTCGGGTGGCAGAAGTTCGGGCTCGCCGATCAGGCCTGTCGCGCTCGTCCCGAGGGGCTGAGCGCGGGCGCCGCGACCGCACGGCGAATGGCGCCTGCTGGCACGACTGCGCTTGTGGTGGCGCCCGTGTCTCCCGCGAGCTTGAACTGCGCCATGATCTGGTGAAGCGTGCGGGCCAGCTCGCTGAGCTCGACGGTGGCCTCGGACATCTGCTGCGACGATGCGGATGCGTTCTGCGTGATCTCGTTCACGTTCTCGATCGCCGATGCCGCTGTGCGTGCGCTTGCAGCCTGTTCACCGGTGGCCGCGGCGATTCCCTGGCTGATCTTCGCTATCTCCCCCATGTCGCCGCTGACCCCGTCCGTCGCCTCCACACCCTGGCGCACCTCCACGCCGAGCTCTTCCAGCATACGGCTCGTCCGTTGGGAGCCCGAGATGATCGAGTCCATGGCGGAGAGCGAGTCCTGCGCGATGCCCACGCCCGAGATGACCTCTTTGGCGGTTCGGGAAATGAGCTCGGCGATCTCCTTCGCCGAAGAGGCGCTGCGCTCGGCGAGCTTGCTCACCTNNGTTGGTCTGATCGGCGATGTCCGATATCACGTTGACGATCCCCTCGATCTTCTCGGAACCTTCGGCGATGCTCTGGATCGCCGCCACGACGCGCGTCACGGCGTCCGTGCCCACCCGCGCTTTTTCCATCGATTCCATTCCCGCCGCGGCAACGCTGTCGAGCTTCTCCACGACGGTCTTCATCGCGCCCTGAAGCCGTCGCATCCCCTCTGTGGAGCGGTTCACCGTCTCCTCCTGGACGCGCGCCCGCTCGGAGACC
>PLNO01000010.1 GCA_003141795.1 Spirochaetaceae bacterium
GCTGCCGAGCATCGCGCTGACGGCTTTGGCGACGGAATCGACCCTGGCCTGGTTTACCTTGATGAAGATGATGTTGGCATCAGTCGGTCGAAAGTCGTGCACGGCCATGACGTTCTTTGCCTCGTGCGCCAGTTCACGCGCATCCGCGACGGGTATGTACAGGTTCGCGTTCGCAATCTGACCTATGCGGCTCGTATCCACCAGTCCGACCACCGTGAACGGTCGGCCGGCGATGGGAACCTTTGAGCCGACGGAAATGTTGTTGCTCCGGGCATAGGTGGCATCANNCTTCGTTCGGCTCCAGAAACCGGCCCTGAAGCACTGTGGATTGAAGGCGGGCCGGTCCCGTCTTCGACGATGGGTCAAGGCCAAGAACGACGAGGAACCCGCTCTTCTCGAAGTCCCAGAAGAACACCGACTCCCCGACATCCTCGACTCCCGGCAGTCGCCGGATGGAGTCGATCTCCTCACTGTGGATCGGCGCCGTAGAATGAGGGAAGAGAATCCCTTCAAAAGCTTTCGGTACCTTCCCCTGGCGTTGCGCGGCGATGTCGGCACCAATCTCCGCCAGAGGTGCGCGTGCTGCCACGCGGTATCCGTTCGAATAGGCTTGAAGGGAGAGAAGAAGAGCCACCCCGAAGGCCATGCTGAGCACGGCAGAAAGCGATCGTCGGGGGCGATGGATAAGCTCTGCGCCGAGATAGCGGACGTTCATGCTTCGACCCGCCGCCGCGATTCCTTTGCAGCTCCCCTCATTGATCGTGTTCTTCCCCCGCGGGACGAGCTCTTGCCGGAGGAAGGGAGCTCTTGAAGCATGTCGAGCAGACGGGCCTGATCTCCCGCCCGCGTAGATGCGAGCCGCGCATCCCATTGTTCGAGCATGGTGCTCAGCTCCTTGCGTAGAATGGCGAGATTCCGAAGCTGCTCCTCGATGTTTTCAAGCTTCATGGCGGCAAGCGCACGAACCTCGCCGCAGGGCGCGCCACCCCCTTCACGGATCTTCAAAAGCCGGGACAGCTCATCCAACGTGAACCCGACGGACAGGGCGCGCTGTACCAGCTGAATCCGCTTCACCGATTGCGGCGGGTATTCCCGATAGCCGTTGTCCGAGCGCTCAGCATGCAGGAGGCCCTTGCGTTCATAATGCCGCAGAGTGTCCGTGCTGAGGCCGCAGAGACGGGAAAGTTCCGCCGGTCCCAGACTGCTGGTATGATTACTTGGCTTCACAAGTATGGAATATAAACCTTGGAATCAGTTCCAGGGTCAAGGAAAAACCATGACCCACGAGTTTTTATCAACGTGGCCACACACATTCCGCGAAAAGAAAATGGGCTTCCGACTGGGTGCGATTCATCCATAGAGCGTGCGCCTCACGTTGCCTGCCGGAGGATCGTGAGGCCTTTTGCGCTATGTCGATTTTCGGACAAGTTTTTCTCGATGTCTTGACAGCGTGCTCGCTGCCTGTCATTATGAGCATAAGACCATAATCCGTCAAAGAGACGACTCTCATGCGAAATACGCCCGGTGTCGGACGATGCGGAATCCACGCGGCGTATGCATTCGCCGCGGAGCTCTCCGCATGCCCCAGCTGACCGCGGCGGGAATGTCGGTTCGTCATAATGAAGGGCGAGGTCTGGATAGAAGAAGGAGACACCACATGAAGGTAGCAGTTCCAGCTCAGGGTGGGTTCGTTGACGAGCATTTCGGCCATTGCAAGGAGTTTCTCGTGTTCGCGATATCCGCGGACGGGTCGCTTCAAAGCGAAGCGACGATTCCCTCGGCAGAAGGTTGCGGTTGCAAATCAGGCATCGCATCGGTTCTTGCGCGTGCCGGGGTCACTCATCTCGTTGCCGGCAATATGGGGGAGGGGGCCGTCCAGGTGCTCGGCTCCCAGGGCATTCAGGTGGTCCGAGGCGCATCGGGCGATGCCCGGCAGGCCGCGCTCGCATTCGCGACCGGAAAACTCGCGGACTCCGGCCTCGGTTGCACCGTCCATGCGCATGAAGCAGGACATGAGTGCAACCGGCCGAAGGGAACAATCTGATGGCGAAATACCTCATCATCGGAGGTGTCGCGGGCGGCGCCACGGCTGCCGCACGGCTGCCGCACGGCTGCGCCGTCTGGATGAGGCGGCGGAAATCGTCCTCCTCGAGCGCGGCGAATACATCAGCTATGCCAATTGCGGGCTTCCTTATTACGCGGGAGGAGTCATCAAGGAGCGCTCAAAGCTCTTTGTCATGACCCCGTCAACTACGCCGGCTTCGTCGCCGAAAATATCCGCCAAGGATTGACATCCCAGGTCATTTGGAGCGATGTGGCTCGCCTCAAGGCGGAGGGGTCCTTTCTCCTGGACGTCAGAACGCCCGAGGAGTATGCCCTCGGGCACATCGAGGGAGCCTCCAACATCCCGAATACGGTCCTGCGCTCCCGCCTCGCCGAGGTTCCGCGCGATCGTTTTGTGCTCTTATATTGCGGCGTAGGCATACGGGGATATCTTGCCGAGCGTATCTTGCGGCAGAACGGCTGGTCCCGCCTCGCCAACCTCAGTGGAGGCTGGAAGACCTACGAGGCCGCGATGGCCGAGCAATCGAATCGGGATGTTTTCCGACCCGGGATGCAAGAATTCGACAAATCTGCAACCGCGCCTACAGCCTATGCCGAGGGCTCGGGCATGCCGGAGGCTCTGGCCGCCCGCTCCTCGGAAACAATCCTCATCGATGCCTGCG
>PLNO01000096.1 GCA_003141795.1 Spirochaetaceae bacterium
TTTGCCCGCATGAGCGGACAGAACGTGGTCACCGCCTCCATGTGGCTGCAGATCGGCGCCAACATGGACCAGCGCACCCGCGTGTTCGTGGGCACCATGACGTCGGACGCTCTGGGCATCAGGAACCCGGGCAGCAAGCAGATCATCTCCCTGTCCACCCCCGACGGAGCCAACCGGTCCATCGGAGTCCTGGACTCGGCGCTGCGCATGATCAACAAGCAGCGTGCGGACCTCGGAGCCTACCAGAACAGGCTCGAGTACGCGGTAAAGGGGCTGGACGTCGGGGCGGAGAACCTGCAGGCGGCCGAATCGAGGATCCGCGACGCGGACATGGCGTCGCAGATGGTGGAGTACACCAAGAACGCGATCCTCACGCAGTCGGCCACGGCGATGCTCGCCCAGGCCAACACGAAGACACAGTCTGTTCTTCAGCTTCTGAAGTAAAAAGGCGCTCTCTTGTGATTGCCTCCGGGGCCTGATCCAGCTCCGGAGGCCTTTTTTGCGACCTTGCCGACAACGCCCTGTTCTGTTTACCCTCTGCTCCTATGACAACATTCGCGCTGATCCTGCAGTCCGTCGTCCTGGGCCTCGTCCAGGGGCTCACGGAGTTCATCCCGATTTCAAGCTCCGCGCACCTCGTCATCGTGCCATGGCTGTTCGGATGGAAGGACCCCGCGCTGGCGAGCCTCACCTTCGACGTGGCGCTGCACATGGGGACGCTCATTGCGGTGATCGTGTTTTTCGCCTCGGATTGGGGACGGCTGATCAGCGCGTGGTTTCGCAGTGTCATCCATTTGCAGTTCGGCGACTCTCCGGACGCACGCATGGCGTGGTACCTGCTTCTGGCCTGCATCCCCGGAGCAGTCGCAGGGGTGTTCCTGGAAGGCCTGGTGACGGAGACCTTCCACGTCCAGCCCATTCCCCAGTCCTCGATGATCGCTATGGCCGCCGTCATTGCACTGATGGGCGGCCTCCTGCTCCTGGCGGACAGCCGTAGCAGGCAACGGAGACCGTTCGGCTCGATCACCCCCGTGGATGCCACCGTGATCGGCCTTTCCCAGGCGCTCGCGATCTTCCCCGGGGTATCCCGTTCGGGCGCCACGATCACCGCCGGGCTCGCCCTGGGCCTCGAACGCGGGGCCGCGGCCCGATTCAGCTTCCTTCTGTCCGCCCCCATCATCGCCGGCGCAGGGTTGAAAAGCGTCTACGACATGCTCACGGGCTCGACGGCGGGAGCGGCAATCCCCTCCTCCGAGCTCATCATATTCCCCGTCGGCTTCCTGACGGCGGCGATCAGCGGCTTCTTCTGCATCAAGATCCTGCTGTCCTATCTGCAGAAGCATTCGACAAGAGCCTTCGTCTACTACCGATGGGCCCTCGCGGTTCTCGTGCTCGTCGTGGCCCTCGTGCAGGGATAGCGCCGGCGCTGCCGCCTATTTCGTCTGCTGCTCCGCCGATTTCTCCCGGGCACGGACCATGATGAGCCCGAACAGGGCGAGGATCACGAAGATCACGGCAAAAAGCAGGCCGTGCTTGATCCTGCCGATCGCGAACCACCGCGCGCCGTAGCCCGCGGATGCCAGGGAGAGGACCAGAGCAACAATCCCGACGACTCTCGAACCGGTTTTCGCCATTCACAGCTCCTTGTTTCACGGTGTATATACCTCCGAAAATGAGAAGTGGCAAGATATCGCCCCCCTCAGCCGCGGTCTATGCGGGGTCGGCCATGAGTTCTATCATGGGCAGGGAGGCCGCCAATGGAGAACAAGATCGGGGAGTTTCTCGTTCAAATCGGCGCCATGAAGAGCTACCAGGTCGATGACGTGCTGCGCGTGCAAAACGAGGGCGACCACCGGATGTTCGGGGAGATCGCCATCGAGCTGGGCTACGTGAACGACGAGGCGATCCGCAAGTACCTGGATTCCCGCAAGGCTGGCGCCTCCTGAAGCTCGGAGGTCGCCTCAAGCCGAAATGAGGGCGACCCCGACAAGGGCCAGGACGAGACCCGCAACCCGCCACACGGACATGCGCTCGCGGAAAAAAAGGACTGCGAGCAGAACCGTGGGGCCCGGGTACAGCGAGGTGATGACAGCGACGATCGTGAGCATGCCTGCTCGGCTTGCCAGGAGAAAGGCGATGTTGGCCGCCATGTCCAGCGCCCCGGAGAGGATCACGAAAACGAATCCCTGACCTCCCGGCCTGATTTCCCGACGGTTGAGGAGGACGAACCCCAGGACGAGTGAGATCGTCGAGATACGCGCGAACGCGAGGGGCCAGAGACCCGACCCCGCAGAGGTCCGGGAGATCGTGAAAAAGAACATGCCGAAGCCCAGACCGGCTGCCGAGCCGAGAAGCACTGCCCGACGCAGCATCCCCCCCTTTGCCGAGATGCCCGGACCTCCTGCCAGCAGGGCGATGGCGGGAACGGCGAGCCCGATTCCCACCCACGCCAGGACGTCCGGCCTGTCCCCTGTTGCCACCCCGAGAAGCACGGGGATGGCCGCGCCGACCACGGCGGCGATGGGTGAGACGACGGCGACCACCGTCGTGGCGATGCCCGTATAGAGCGTCGCCAGGCCGGCGGCCCCGCAGGCGCCCGCAAGGGCGCCCCAGGCGAGGTCTCCGACGCCGGGGAGCGGCTGCCTGAGCGCGAGGGCGGCGGCAGCGGCCAGGACGAGGCCCGCTGCCTGGGAGAAGAGCAGCACGGTGAGGATCGGGATCTTGCGCGCGGCCACGCCGCCGCAGAAATCGCCGGCGCCGTACATGAGCGCGCTGAGCCCCGCAAGAACGAGCGCCACGCCTTCCTCCCGAGGGTTGGATTCAAGCACGGAACGATGAGCGTGGCAAGGATCGGACTATCCCCGGCGGGCTTTACGAAAGTGGTTTTTCATTTAGAATAGGGAAAAAGCGGACCTCTGCCGTACATCGGGCTCGTGACCCGCGGCGATTCGCAGCACCGGACAAGGTAGGACACACTATGCACCTGAGGCCATTGCTTCGGCGCAGCTTCGCCGTGAGGGTGTTCACGGTTCTTTTTGTGGTCACGTTCCTCGGCAACACCGCATCCATGCTCGCCCTGCACGTGCAGTCGTCGAAGGCGCTGCGGGCGGGCATCGAACAGCGCAGCCTCGAAACGGCGGTGCAAGCCTCGCGGGAGATGTCGCTCTACGTCGACCATTCCATCGATGAGCTCAATGAGCTGGGCGGCTTGCTCGCCGGACTTCCCGGCGGCGACTGGAACGATCCCGTTGCGCTGAACGGGATCCTCCGCCATGAGGACAGGCTGCGGTGGTTCGCCCTCGTCGGGCCCGACGACGCCGTCATAGCGGAGGGCAGCTCGTCGACGGACGCGCTCCCGCTGCCGGCACCGCAGCGTATCGTCGCGCTTCTGAACGAGGTCCGCTCGATGCCTCTGGGGCGGCTCGTTATGGACGATGTTCCCGGGTTGGTTGTCGCCGCCCCCGTTCCCTCCAGACGAGGAGTGACTCTCGTCGGCGATATCGCCTTGGACGGCGTATGGGAGTTGATCGATCAGATTTCGGCGGCCGGCACGAGAACGGCTCGTCTGGTCACCGCCGCGGGCGCCGCTGTCCCCCCTCCGGGGAGCAAGGGGAAAGAAGGTTTCACAGACGATGCCCCGTCGCTTACCCTGCCGCCAGCCCTTCCCGATACGGGAGTCGTACGCAAGGAACAGATCAGCGGGGGCAGGTCGTACCTCACGGCCTACGCGCGGATCGCTCCCCTCGACTGGGTCCTCGTCGTGCGTCAGCCCGCCTCGGACGCTTTTCTCCCCACGGGCCTGCTTCTCCGTGACTCGCTCATCCGCGTGCTCGTCGGCCTCGTCGTCTCCCTCCTCTTCGGCCTCGTCGCGAGCCGCACCCTGTCACGGCCCCTCATGCGCCTCCTGGAGGGCACGCGGATCATCACCGCGGGGGACCTCGGCTACCGCATACGGATCCGGGGAACGGAGGAGATCACGAAGCTCGCCGACTCCTTCAACGACATGGTGGAGAGCCTCCAGTCGCGGACAGTGCAGCTCACCGGGTCGGAGGCGCGTTATCGACTCCTGACCGAACGGGTGAACGACGTCATTTTCACACTCGACGCCTCCGGATGCTTCACGTTTCTCAGCCCCCGACTGGAAGCCATCACCGGGTATTTGCCGGAAAAGTGGGTCGGAACACCCTTCGCGGACGGGCTTCCCGACCGCGAACGCGCGCCGGTGACCTCCACCTTGAGAGAGTTGCTCGATGGCGAGGGAAGGATAGACCGGGAGTTCCACATCCAGGTGCCCGCCCGCGACGGGCATCGCCTTCTCATGGAGGTCCACCTCACCGCGGACGACGGCGCGGGCGGAGAGAGGGAGGTGTACGGGGTGGCGCGGGACGTCACCGAGCGCGCGGAGCTCCTGGACCGGCTCTCTCAGTCCCAGAAGATGGAGGCCGTCGGACGGCTCGCCGGCGGGATCGCGCATGATTTCAACAACCTGCTCACCGCCATCATCGGGTATTCCGATTATTCGATCCTCTGCATCGACGACACCGACCAGCTGCGCAAGAACCTCTCGGAGATCAAGAACGCGGGAAACCACGCCGCTGGCCTTACGCGGCAGCTCCTCGCCTTCAGCAGGCGGCAGGTGATGAAGCCCCGCGTCCTCGACCTCAACCAGCTCATCGGCAGCCTGAAGGACCTCCTTGTGCGCCTCCTCGGGGAGGACATCACGCTGGAGACGAAGTATGCGGGGAATCTGGGCGCCGTGCTCGCAGATCCCGTCCAGGTGGAACAGGTCATCCTGAACCTCTGTATCAATGCGCGCGACGCGATGCCGCGCGGAGGGCGGATCGTCGTGGAAACGGGGAATGCCGTACTGGAAGCCTCGCCGGACCCGCGCTACAAGGTGGCCACGGGCGACTACGTATGCATGAGCATTTCCGACAGCGGCGCCGGCATGGATCCCGAGACCCTCTCCCATCTGTTCGAGCCATTTTTCACGACGAAAGAGCTCGGCAAGGGCACGGGATTGGGGCTGTCCACCGTCTACGGAATCGTCAAACAGACCGGCGGCTACGTCTGGGTCGACAGCGAACCCGGCCGGGGAGCGAGGTTCAGGGTCTACTTCCCCCGCAGCGCGGGCACGGCCGAAGATCCGAAAGCGCACACGGACGTCACCCTGGCGCGCGGCGGCAACGAATCGATCCTGCTCGTGGAGGATGACGCGGCGATCCGCGGCCTGATCAAGAGTGTGCTCGGCAGCCACGGCTACGCCGTGCGGGAGGCGGAAAACGCGGAAGCCGCCCGGGCCCTCTTCGAAGCCCCCGAGGCCCGCTTCGATCTGGTGATCACCGACGTCGTGCTTCCGGGAGAGAGCGGCAAGGACCTTGTCGAGCGGCTCGCCGCCGCCCATCCGGACATCCCCGCGCTCTTCATGTCAGGCCACGCCCGTGAGGTCGTCATCAACCACGGGCTCCTGCACGCGGGGCTCGCCTTCATGCAGAAACCGTTTACCCCCGCAGTGCTCCTCTCGAAGGTGCGTGAGATCCTTGACAGCCGGGCAACCTGACACGCCTCCGTCCCTGCTTCGCGTGGACCGCTCCGCGCACGGCATGCGCGCGGACGCGTTCCTCGCGCGGGAGTTCCCCGAGCTCTCCCGGACCCGCATCCGGCAGAAGATCCAGATGGGAGAGTCGCTTCTGGACGGCAGGCGCTACGCCACGTCCACGCGACTGCGCGAGGGGCAGCTCATCACCGTCATCTGGCGCGGTCCGCCTGTGGGCGCGGGCCATCTGCAGATCCCTATCCTCTGGGAGGATGCGGCATTCGTCGCCGTCGACAAGCCCGCCGGGGTGGCGTCGCATCCGGTGGGCGGAAGACAATCGGGGACCGTCGTTCAGTTCGCGCGGCAGCGGTTCGCGGCGGAGATCCGCGCGAGCATCGACGCGGGAGACGCCGGATTCTACCCGACCCTTGCAAACCGCCTGGACGTGTTCTCCAGCGGAATCGTTCTCATTGCGAAAACACAGGAGGCCCACGCCGCAATGCAGGCGCTGATGCTGCGGAGGCTCGTCGAAAAAGAGTACCTCCTCCTCGTCGAAGGACGGCTGGATGCGGATGCAGGGGTCATCGATGCACCCATCGGCTTCGATGCAACGAGCGGGATCCGTGTGAAGATGGCGTGCAGACCCGACGGCAGTCCTTCCGTCACGGAGTACAGCGTCCTGCGGCGCCTCCCCGCTCATACCTTCGTACGGGCGATTCCCCGCACGGGGCGGCAACACCAGATCCGGGTGCATTTCGCCGGACTCGGACATCCCGTCGTTGGAGACCTGCTCTACAAGGACGAAGAGATGTTCCTCCGGTTCCAGCGCAGCGGCGGGGACCCCGAAGGGACGCTCCCCCAGCGGCATGCCCTGCATGCGGCCGTCATGCGGTTCCTCCATCCATTGACCGGCCGCGCCGTTTCGATCGGATCCCCGTTACCCCAGGACTTCGTGGACATGCTTGCAGCGGCGGAGCGCGCATAGGCTACGGGAGCGCGGGCTTCCGACCGGCGAGCTTCTGCAGCGCACGCGCAAGCGCCGTGCGTTCTTCCTCGGTCCCGAGTCCCCTGTGCGCGTCGTGATGGAGTTGGGTGAATGCGAACAGGTCCCTTTCCAGGCCACCGAGGGCCTGCTTCATGAGGGAAACGGCTTCCTCCAGCCACGCGGACAGCCGCTGGCTGCGTAGCGAGTGTTCCGCCTCACTCACCATGTCGAGGAAGTGTGGGATGCAGAAGCCGCGGGAGGACTGGAACTTCGGCCGGAACTCCGGGTCTTTCTGCCACAGGTAGAGGATCGTGAACCGGTACCTCTGCATATCCTTCGAGAGAAGATCGCAGACGTAGCAGGTCTCGCGCATGACGGAAAGAGACGCTGCGGCCGAAGCCGCGCGCTCACGGTCCCTGCGGCCCCGGGGCCCGGCCGCGATGGCGTACATCGCTTCCTCGATGCCGGGGAGCTTCTCCTGCAGGTGGGTGTGCAGCATGAGTGCGAGCCCGAGCTTGTTCTCCCCGCGGTACAGCTTCCCGAGATGCTCGGAACAGAAACCGCGAGCGTTGGTCTGGACGCGCACGCTGGGTTCCATGGTGCGCGAATGCGAGAACGAGACGAGGTAGGAAGCTTCCGCCGCCTCGTAAAGATCGCAGAGAGGACACTCCCCGCCGTGGCCGTATACGTCATGCACCTTGCTGATCTCGAGCATCGATCCCCCTCTGCGCCCGGGCGGGGCGCTACAGCAATTCTAAGTTTGCGTTACCTTATGCGCACTTCTCATTTTGTCCCTTGTTTTCGGGCCCGTTTGGCAGTTATTGGCTTATCCCCAAAGCCCTTGTGGTCCAAAATG
>PLNO01000111.1 GCA_003141795.1 Spirochaetaceae bacterium
CCGTGATGGTGGCGATCTTCTTCAGCTCCACGGGGTCGTTTTCGAGGAGAAGCACTGCCTCGATCAGCGCGGATTCCCTACTCAGCTCCATTGGTGTCCGCTTCCTCCACCGCCGCTGATTCCGCCTCGATCGAATCCCTCGTGGGAAGATCGTGGCGCGCACGTATCCTAATGTCGCCGAAAAGACGATTCTGGAGAACCATGATCCTGCGCTCCTTCACCATTTCCAATATCGCCCAGAAAGAGCAGACGATCTCAAGGATCGTTCGCTGTTTCACCAGCTCAGTGAACATGAACTCTTCCCGTGATTCGAGGATCTCCGAAATGAGCGTGATCTTCTCATTGACGCTCACCTCTTCATAGAGATCGATGATCCTCTCCGAGGAGAGGTTGGAGAGCAGCGAGGAGAAGGTCTGCAGAAGGTCCCACACGCTCACCTGTTCCCAGATACCTTCGTCGGAGAAGGGAAGTATGCGCTGGCTTCGCGTGCGCTCGATGATCCATTCCACCTCGCCTTCCTTGTCCGCCATGAGGTCGGAGAGCTTGCGGAACTTCTGGTACTCGATGAGTTTTTCGACGAGCTCCTTGCGCGGGTCCTCCAGCTCGTCGTCGAGGCTGAGCTCGACGGGGAGGAGCATTTTGCTCTTGATGTACAGGAGCGTCGCGGCCATGAGGTAGAACTCGGTCATCGTATCAAGGTCCACGCGTGTGGCGAAGCTCAGGAACGAGAGGTATTGCTCGGTGATCGAGGCAATAGGGATGTCGTAGATGTTGACCTCTGACTTCTTTATGAGGAAGAGCAGAAGGTCAAGAGGTCCATCGAAATCGCCCAGATGGAAATGCTGCTTTTCGCTCACGTTCGTGCTCACGTCAGACATCGGTACGAGACATGACTCCCTTCGGGTTGGGCTTGCAGCATACGGTTGGCGCCGCTCTCACGGTTCTGTATGTGATGGGTCAGTATACTATTGCCGTCGACAAAGGTAAACCCCTCGGCCGCGGTACTCCGAGGCATTTTCCCTAGCCAGGGAGGGCTTCGTAGGGTCGGATGCTGCCATCCCCCGTGCCCGGGGAGTCTTGCAGCGCCTTCAGGGCGTGTGCGTACGGCTGGCCGGTCTTCGGGTCTTTCAGGTCCGCAGCGAGCTCAAGGAGCGGGACGAGCACGAAAAGCCTCTCCGAAAGGCGCGGATGGGGGATCGTGAGGCTGGGAGAATCCATGAGGAGGGAATCCGCCAGGAGGATATCGAGGTCCAGCGTGCGAGGGCCCATGCGGATCTCCCGCACCCTGTTGCGGCCGAAATCCGCTTCGATGCGGTGAAGTTCCGCCAGGAGGTCTTCCGGCTCGAGACGAGACGTCACCTCCCCCACTGCATTGAGGTACAGCGGCTGGTCTGTGACGTATTGGGGCCTGGTCTCGTAAATGCCGGACAGTCGGGGCAACTCGCACATGGCCGCAAGGCGCTGCCAGCCCCCACGGAGGGTGGTCAGACGGTCCCCGACGTTCGACCCGAGGGCTATGAAATAGTGACGCAAGGGATCAGAACAGCTCTTTGCCGGAATCCTGTTCGCCGGGATCCCCGTCCCCATCCGTGTCAACGGACAATGCGGAGGCACGGGGCTTCACCGGCTGCGGCGCAACCGGGGCTTCCGGCGCAGCCGTTACAGCCGCCGCGGCTGCCGGGGCGGCTCCCGGCTTGGGGAAGAGCACTTCTCTCACCTTTTTCTCGATCTCCGCGTACACCGCGGGGTTGGATTCGAGGAAGAGGCGGGCGTTCTCCACACCCTGCCCGATGCGCTCCTTCCCGTAGGAGTACCAGCTCCCCGCCTTCTCCACGAGGTTTGTCTGCAAGGCAGCTTCCAGCATGCTGCCTACCGCGGAAATGCCCTTGCCGAACATGATGTCCATTTCCGCCTTGCGGAAAGGTGGCGCTATCTTGTTCTTGACGACCTTGACCCTGACCTTGTTCCCGATGACATCGTCCGTGCCGTGAGAGATGCTTTCCACCTTGCGCACTTCCAGCCGCAGGGAGGAGTAGAACTTCAGGGCAAAACCGCCCGTGGTGGTCTCTGGGTTGCCGAACATGACGCCGATCTTCATGCGGATCTGGTTGATGAAGATGAGGCAGGTATGGGTCTTGGAGATGGTTGCGGTGAGCTTCCTCAGCGCCTGGCTCATGAGCCGGGCTTGAAGGCCCATGTGGGAGTCACCCATCTCACCTTCGATCTCCGCGCGCGGGGTGAGCGCTGCGACAGAGTCGACGACGATGATGTCCATGGCGCCCGAGCGCACGAGGGATTCGACGATTTCAAGCGCCTGCTCCCCCGTGTCGGGCTGTGAGACCCACAGCTCGTCCACGTTCACGCCGAGGTTCTTGGCATAGACGGGGTCCAGCGCATGCTCCGCGTCGACGAAAGCGGCGATCCCGCCCTGCTTCTGAGATTCCGCGATTGCGTGAAGAGCGAGGGTCGTCTTCCCTGAGGATTCTGGGCCGTAGATCTCCACCACCCGCCCCCGAGGATACCCTCCGACGCCAATGGCAGCGTCGAGGAGGATCGATCCCGTGGGAATGACGGCAATGTCCACCCTGCCGGAGTTCTCCCCCATCTTCATGAGTGAGCCTTTGCCGAACTGTTTCTCTATTTGCAGCCGCGCTGCCTCCAAGGCGCGCAATTTCTCTTCCTGAACAGCTGACTTCTTCTCAGCGGGGGGGGCCTCTTTTTTCGCCATGCCTGATCAGCCTCTCTTCCTCATGACTATCCATACGCCCGAAATGCCTCGACGATTGCGTCGAGGTTCCGATAAGTATAGCCGGATGCCCATGGATGTCCAGTAGAACCGCCACTTCTCTGGTGCTTCTCGGTTGTCTCCTGCTCACGGGAGGCGTTTGTCAGGCCGCGGCGCTGGACTGGGAAGCGTTTGCCGCCGCAAGCGGGAGCTCCCAGGACCCCGTGCTCATGGAGGCTATGGCGGCCCGTGATCTGGACACCGACATCGCAATCTGCAAGGGGGTGGCCCGCCGCGCCGCGCCCGTCGGGGGATTCCTCGAGGCGCTTGCGGCAGGCCACCATGGGGCTGATGCGGCCCGAACCGAGCTGCTCCTGCGCGTGCTCCTCGACCCGTTGGTCCCTGCCGACATGAGCGACAGCGAGGTCGCCTCCCGGCTCGGACCCAACATGGCGTCAGTCGAAGCTCTCATGGGCAGGATCGCTGAGTGGCGGGACCCGCAGCTCGTGGCGGTGCTCGTGCGGTTGTGCCGGTTTGCCGACCCGAAGGTCGGCCTGCCGACCCTCATGCTCGTGGGCACGAGGATCGCGCGGGATCTGCGCAAAGAGCGGGGTCAGCTGACGCCGCAGGAAGTGGGGCTCGGGCTCGCCTTCTGCGACGCCGCTCAACGCACGGGAAATATGGATTTCCTCCAGCCCTGCCAGCAAATCGTCGATCTGTCGCAGGATGCGGCACTGGTCGAAAGGGCGCGCACCGCGTCGAAGGTCCTCGCGGGCCCATGAGGCCAACAATGCTCAGTTTGCGTCTCCCCAATGAGCACTTCTCATTTTGCCCCACGATAGGGGCTCCATTTGCCAGTACTGCCGTTATGTCGTGAGCTCCAAAGGTGCAAAATGAGAAGTGCTGCCATGAGGCGCGCCACGTGCGCGAGCTTCTCGCATGGACTCGTATCACTGTTTCTGTTAGATTCCGGGCATGCGCGGCCGATTGAAAGTGTTCTCCACCCGCTCTCTCGCCGGCTACCGGCGGGAAGTCAGCACGCATCTACATTCTTACCCCCGGTTCCAGGAGGGCGAGCTGAGCTCGGATATCGACGGGGAGCTCACCGTTTCGAAATTCGCGGACGGGGAGATGGAGTCGGAGCTGGGCACCTCGGTGCGCGGCTGCGACGTCGTGCTGTTCGCCGGCGGAGCGCGCGGTGTGGACGGCCTCAGCGTTGAGGAGAACAAGCTCGAGACCTACAACGCGGTGGACGCGCTGCGCAGGGCCCAGGCGCAACGGATCACGGTTTTCGAGCCCTACTGCAGCCCCGGCAGGTCGGATCGGCTGACGCGGCGCAATTCGGTCGGGCTGTGGGTGCACTTCAAGATCCTCATCTCACTCGGCATCGACCACTACATCACCTTCCAGCTCCACTCGGAGAAGTCGAAGACGTTCATCGATCCGGCACACTGCGCCGTGGACGACATTCCCGCACGGTCCCTGCTCAAGGCTTTCCTCTGCGACAATTTCATCGTCACGAGGGATCGTATGCACGGCGTGGTGCACAACGACTGGATGTTCTGCTCCGTGGATGCAGGCGGCGAAGCCCTGGCAAAGCGTTTTGCCGCGTCGTTCGGGACGAAGATCGTCATTTCCCACAAGCAGAGGGACTACTCGGCCACCAATACCGTGGAATCGATCAGCATCCTCACTTCAGAACCGATAGAGGGAAAGACGCTCTGGATCATCGATGACATGATCGACACGGGGGATTCGGTCTGCAAGCTCGTGCGTGAGCTCGCCAAACGTTCCCCCGCCTCCATCAACATCGCCATCGTCCATCCGGTGTTCTCCCCGCCTGCGCTGGAAAGGCTCGGTACGCTCTGTGACGAGAAGCTGATAGGAACGATCGTCGTCACCGACACCATCCCCTGCAGCGCCGAGGTCCGAAAAAGGCTGCCCTGCATCCAGGTGGTGCCTTCGACGCGTCTTGCCGCGGAGATCATCTACCGTCTCAACAGCGAGCTTCCGCTCTCCACGCTTCTGGCGCAGTTCAACGCGTACGACTACCTGAAGTAGTACGTGCCGTCCCGCAGGGAGAGGAAGCCCTCGGTGACGAGCTGCTGCAGCGCCTCTGGCAGCCTGTCGTCGTCTGAGCCGATCTCCGCCGCGATTCCGCTCTGCGTCGCAGCCTTGAGCGACAGCATCGCTTCCAGCACTTTCCCAAGCATCTGACGCACAGAGCCCTCGAAAGCAGACTGTCGTTTGTAGTGGGCGCTTCGCCGGTTGGGGTTCGGCATGGCCTTTGCGAGCATTGTCCCGTAGTCCATGAGGGCGTAGAACCACTCCCGGGGGCGTTCGGTGTCCAAGGTTTTCTCCACGAGAGGCATGATTCTCGCATCGGACACGCCCTGCTCGTCGGGGAAAAAAAAGTGAAGGTACACGCGGCGGACGTTCGTTTCGATGAATGCCAGAGGCATGTCGTACGAATACACCAGCACAGCGGCGGCGGTGGCCTGTCCCACTCCCGGAAGCTCCGTAAGCGCCTCTACGGTGCGGGGCAGCCTGCCCCCGTGTGCATATGAGACGATGATTGCGCTCTGCCGCAGGGCCAGCGCCCGACGGTTGTACCCGAGCCCCTTCCACGCGGCCAGCACCTCCTCTACGCTCGCCGCCGCCAGGGCTTTGAAGCTGGGGAAACGGCGGAGAAAGTCCGCGTATTTGGTCTGCACGCGTGCGATTCCCGTCTGCTGGAGCATGATTTCCGAAACGAAGACCCTGTAGGGGGAGCGGCGTGTCCGCCACGGCATGTCTCTGCCTGAGCTCTCATAGTACGTCCATACGGTCGAACGGAACTTGGATGTCGACGGGATCAGAACTTCTTCTCCGAGTCCAGCAGGATCGTCACGGGCCCGAGATTCGTGTAGGCAACCTCCATGGAAGCCTGGAACTCGCCGGCCTGCACGGTCAGCCCCGATTCGCCAAGGAAACCGAGGACGCGCTCGTACAACGCCCGAGCCGTTCCCGGATCCGCCGCTTCCGTGTACGAGGGTCTACGCCCCTCACGCGCATCGCCGTACAGCGTGAACTGTGAGACCACGAGAATGCCGCCTTTGACGTCGAGCACGGACAGGTTCATCTTGCCCGCCGGGTCCGTGAATATCCTGAGGTTTACGATCTTGTCGGCTATGAAGCGGGCCTCGCGCTCGGCATCGTTTCGCCCGACGCCGAGGTACACGAGAAGCCCTGCGTCAATGCTCCCGGTGAGCCTTCCCTCCACCCTGACGGAACAGTCTCGGACGCGCTGGACGACGGCACGCATCGGGCCTCCTCCTATTGCGCCGCCAGACGGTGCAGGGAGATCCCGAGAAGGTTTAGCGTGTTGTCCTTGACGATCACCTGGCCCAGCACTTCCAGGGCCGTGCCGTTGGCCAGGTCCACGGCGAAGGGGAGCGTGACCGCAACGATGCCTTCAAGCTCCTTTTCCTGGTCGTAGCCGACGAGGAGATCGAAGCCGATGGCGTCCTTGCCCACCTTGTAGTTGGCGATCTTTCCACGCCACCGCACCGAGCATCCGTCGTAAAGCGCGGGTTGGGCGGCGACAACGGCGTAGGGAAAGCCGTCCTTCAGCGTATCGAAGCTCGCCTGCGTGACGAAGCCCTTCAGCATCCGCGCCCTCTCCTTGATGGCAGGGGCTGCGTTGGAGAGGAGGATGCGGTTGATCTCCACTGCGGCCAGGTTGTCGCGGAAGACGAGCAGATCAGACTTCGCCTTTTGAAAAACCTGGCGCACCTGCTTCTCCGTCAGGACGAACGCGTAGTTCGTTCCCGCGTCGATAACGGATCCCGTGTCGGAGGGGATTTCGATCGCACCGACACCCGGACGGGCCGATGTCGTCGGCTTGCTCAGATGGATGCCGAGGTAGGCGATACCTGCGATGGCGAGCACAGCAAGGGCCGCGATCAGAACGACCGTGGCCCTTCCCCTGCGGGGAAGCGGCGGGTAGAGGGTCTTGAGCCTCCCCGAATCGATGAACTCCTGGAGCTGATCCGCCGTGAACCCTTTCCTCAACAGGTCGAGACCGCGTTTGGCGATTGCGTTGGACGGTTGCACCTCGAGGACCGAGAGCCACCGCTTCAGCGCGCTCTCGTTTTCCGCGCGGCGAAAGTGGATGGCAGCCAGCCCGAGCACGGCCGTTACCTCCTCGTCATCGAGCTGATGCGCCCTGCTGAGGTAGGAAAAAGCGCCGCCGAGGTCCCCGGAGTGGAGGCAGGAAAACCCGAGAAGCTTGAAGTATTCGATGTTTTCCCGGTAGCGGAAGACCTCGGGCTCGAGCATGCGTATGACGTCGGGAAACCGACGGGCCCGAAAGAGCGTGCGCGCCTCCCCCAGGCCTTTGCCCTTCATTGCGGGTCCGTCCTACTTGCTCGCGGCCGTTCCGGCGCCAGGGGCTCGTGCGCGCAGATCATTCAGCGTGGATTCGATCTGGGCAAGGACGTCGTCAGAGACCGCGCTGCCGGCAGCGACAGCGGCGGTTATTTGCGCAAGCATCCGGTCCACGGTCGACAGGTCTGCCTTGACCGCCTGCGGTGATAGCGACGCGGGAGGTGCTACTGGTACGGTCGCGGCCGTTGCGGCCTGCTGCTGAGCGGCTTGCTGCGGCTGAGGGGCTGTCTGCTGCTGTGCGACGGACGAGGTCACCTGCGTCGACTGCACTGTTCCGCTGAATCCCGCGCGCGAATACACGCCGAGCACGAGGCTGATGGTCGCCTCCCCGTCGTGCTGAAGGTCGCGCGGGTTGTAGTACTGGCACACGGCTGAGTCGTTCACCGAGTACGGGAGCTGGCTGAAATTGCGGGATGTCGAAACGTCGTACGTCCAGGGGCTGTCGCTGAGGCGCTTCCAGTTCGCGAAGACGATCCTGTCAGGCGTCGTGATTCCGGCTCCCGCCGTCATGACCTGCAGCCCGAATCCGTCTGCGTCACCGGAAAGCGGCGACACCCAGTACAGCGGCTTGTCCGCGGGGGTGAGCGCGAGCTCGTGGGTGATCTGGGTAAGGGAGTCTGTGCGGAAATGCACGAAACTCGATTCGCCGAGGTACGTGTCGAAGAGGTAGCGCACCCCGACGGTGATGCCTTGTTCGGAGAGATTCTTCAGGGAGAGGTCGATGCGCACGCCATTGGAGAGCGGGGAATCCGCCGATGCCGTGAAAGTGAAGGTCTCCGTAACCTGAAGAAAGGCGGACTTCCACGTCATCCGTGCGCCTGTGGAAGTCTTCTCTTCGGTCTCGCTGAACTCCGAGCTCTCCCCCATCCTGTAGACACGATTACCGACGACGATGCTCAAAAGCGTTGTCCGCGGATCCTGCGCCGCCAGAAGCGGAACGAAAATCCCGCTGGTGCCCTTGGTCTGGGCCGAGAGGATGAACCTGCCTTCGCCCTCGGCGAAGGAGAGTCTCATGCGGCCGTCCGCGACGTCCAGCGCGGACAGAGGGATCGCGGAAATCAGCAGAAGGGAGAAAAGGGCCAACGCCCCACAACCTGCACGGCGGTGTATCAACGACATCATTTCCCTGCCCCCATGTTCGCTTCCAGCCACGACAGGTAGGCTTCCTTCAAGTCGAGTGCCTTCGCTTGAGCTGCAAGAAGCCGCTGCAACCGTGCGACCTGGTCAGACGCCGGTTGGGCAGAAGCGCCGGATCCGACGACCGAGCCCGCACGCGCGAGCTGCGCGGAAAGCTGGTTTGCCTCAGCCGTTTTCGCCGCAAGGTCCTTCTGGAGCCCGGCGATCGTCTGCTGCGCATCCTCGGGCGCGGTCGAGGTCAAACGCTTCTGGTAGGATTGGATGGCCTGCTCGTAGGCCCGCTCCCTGTTCTGGTACTCCTCCACGCTCCTCAGGAAATCCTCATGGCTCCACTTCAGGAGCTTGGTGAGCTCCACTTCCTTCTTGCGCAGCTGGATAAGGGACACCTTGTACTGAGCGGCTTCCACCTTCGCGCTCGAGGGGAAATCCGTGACGACTTTCTGGTAGACGGCAAGTGCATCGTCGAGCCTGCCCAGGCCGTAGAGGCTCTCCCCTGCCCAGAACCACGCGCTTGAAACGAATGGGGATCTGGGGTACTGCCCAATGAAGGCCTGGAGAGACTGTATCGCGTTCTCCAGATCGGCCTGCATGAACAGCAGACGACCCTTCTGGTAGAGCGCCTCGGGGTAGTCGGGCTGGTTCGGATACGTGGCGATGTAGAACTCGATGTTGCGCTCAGCCTCGTCCAGTGCGCCCGTTGCCATGTAGGACTTCGCGATCAGCAGGTATGCCTGCGGTTTCAGCGCGTCCGCGGATGGATCCAGTATGACGTTGTGGAACAGGAGGATCGCCTTGTCGAACTGGCCGGCGCGGAAGAGGTCGATGCCGTCCTTCATGTCGGAAGCCGAGCCGGACGACTGGGCGTGGAGAACGAGCGGCGACAGGCAGAAAAGTGCGAGCAGGACAGGGACGAGCGCCTTTCGGGGATGTGCCATGAGCCTTTTCTCTCCTCCCTAGACTTTCGACTGGGGTACGCGCAAACTGTACGTCATTTTACCATGGGTGTCGGAGGAATGCTACTTCCCGGGCAGGATCGGTTGCGGAGAACAACGCCGATCCGGCGACAATGACGTCCGAACCGGCCTCCAGCGCCGCCCCGATCGTCGACCTGTTGATGCCGCCGTCCACCTCGATGAGGAAATCGAGGCCTTCCTCCGCCCGCATCCGGCAGAGCGTCTGCACCTTCTTCAAACACCGGGGGATGAGGGTCTGCCCGCCGAACCCCGGGTTCACCGTCATGACGAGCACGATGGAGACGAAGGGCAGCACGTCGCGGAGCGCCTCCGCGGGGGTGGTGGGAACGATGGCGATCCCCGGCTTCTTTCCCCTCTCCGCGATTGCGGAGAGCACCCGATGGACGTGCGTCGTGGCCTCCAGGTGGAAGGTCACGTAGTCAGCCCCTGCCGAGCAGAAAACGTCGATGTAGTTTTCCGGACGCGTGATCATGAGATGCACGTCGAAGGGCAGCCGTGAAACGGGTCTGAGGTCCGTGACCGCCTTGGGGCCGAACGTGATGTTCGGCACGAAAGACCCGTCCATGACGTCGAGGTGGACGAAATCCCCGCCCATGGCCTCCGTCTTTCGCACCCCTTCGGCGAGCAGGCCGAAATCGGCGGAAAGCACCGATGGGGCTATCAGGATCGTACGATTGTTGTCCGAGCTCTTTTCCATCGAGGCGCATCATAGCAGAACACTGCCATTGACGAAAGACGCCACCGCGTGCGATACTCCACCCAGGGCGTGATAGACGGTAATTGCTCTTTCCGGCGCGGTTTACGCACAGTCCCCTCGACCGATTGTGCCGCGTTTCCGAATGAAAGACGGGGGGGACGGCCACATGACAGAGGGGACGCTCATCCTGAAGGACGAAACGGTCATCCAGATTTTCTCCACCGTCTGTCAGACCTTGCGGGAGGGACTCTTCTCGGAGTCGATCGAGGCCCTGGAGAGGGTTCTGGAGAAGGACGTCGAGTATCCGGGCGCCTCATCGACGCTGAAATGCGCGACGTTCTGGAAGGAGCGGCTTGAAAAGGAGCACGCACCCCAGGACGGGTTCGGACGGGGCGAGCACATGCTCTCCCAGTGGAGACTCTTTCAGGCCTTTGCGGACAGGCTTGACGACATGCCCGAGCAGTGCATGTTCGCGATCAAGCAGTTCGTCTTCTCCACCGCCCTCTCCTGCTACCTCTCCGAGGCCCCGGAAACCGAGCAGGGGGGAGATCCCGACGTCCTGCTGCAGGTCGGCCGCTGTTGCAAAGGGATCGGCGACTATGAGCGCGCCATCGACGCCCTTGAGCGCGCGAATAGGGAGAGGCGGGACGATGCGCCGATCCTTGCGGAGCTCGCCGACTGCTACTCGCTTGTCAACGAGTCGCGGGCGGCGAAAGCCTTCTTCCGGGAGGCTTTCTTCGTCGATCCGCAGGCAATCGATCTCGCGGGGCTCGAATCCCCGCTCATTCAGCGCCTTGCCGCCCGGTTGCGGAGCAAGGGGCATTCGGGACCGGGCTTGAGCGAATGGCTGCCCGTGTACGGCGCCATATGGGGCGTGTTCAACGTGAAGCGGGAGATGAAGCCGCTGGAGTTCGGCAAGCTCAAGCAGTCCATCTACCGCCTCGAAAAGGAGTGTCGGACGGCAGGGGTCGCCCGTGAGATACTGGTGCCGCGGCTGATCAACCGCTATTTCTGGCTGATCGATCATTATCTGACCACGGGAGAGCCGCGGGATCGCGTCGATGAGGTGCTCGCCAAGATCCGGGAGATCGATCCGGGGATCTACGCCGAATACACCAGTTGACGCTCATGAGACGCGCAGAGGGAGAAAAGAATGGCAACTGAATTGCTGAAGACGATCACCGATCTGTTGAATGAAGAGAAGTGGACTCGGGCGACCCTGAACAGCTACTCGATCACGAACTTCAAGGACCTGGACGTGCTCATCGAACAGGCCCGCAATGAAGGTATCGCGGAAGAGGTTCGCGAGCTTTCCGGGGAGCATCTGAAACATACGAGCAACTCCATCATCGCGCTGTACCTCTCCGGGGTCCTGGCCCTGTCCCGGGAGCTCGTCGACGACACGAACCTCATCATGCTCATCAGCATCTTCATGGACAACCACAAGTGGAACATCGTGGAGTATCTGGCCGAGCGGATCCTCGCCTACGGGGAGAACAAGTACGCGCTGCGCACCCTCGGCGAGTGCTATGAGAACCGCGACGACGACGAGAAGAAGCTCGAGGTCTGGGACCGCCTCATCCGCGTCGACTACGAAGAGGCGGACATCGTCAAGACCCTCGGCGAAAAACGGGAAGCCGACGGGGACATCCCCGCTGCCGTGGACTATTACAAGAAGGCAATCCATCGCTTCATCAACAAGAAGCAGTTCGCCAGCGTCAAGGAGCTGTGGGAGAAGCTCATCCACCTCAGCCCCGACGACATTGATTTCTTCTTCCACATCGAAGGCCGCATCGCCCGTGCTCTGAACGGGGAGCGTGCCGCGTCGCTTCTGGTCACCCTTATCCCCTACTACAAGGACAAGGAGGACTGGAACACGACGATAGAGATCCTCAAGCGCGTGCTCGCCTATGATGCGAAGAACAACCAGGCCCGCAAGGACATCATCGACTGCTATCGGCAGAAATACGCCGAGCACAGTCAGCTGGAGGAGTACATCAAGATCTCCAACCTCACCCAGAACTGGCGCAACGTGCACGAGGCTCTCGCGGATTTCGAGAAGCACATCGGATTCGACACGGGCAATTACGTCTTTCACCGCACGTGGGGGATCGGACGGATATCCGCCAGCAAGGACGACACGTTCACCATCGATTTCTCCAACAAAACCTCGCACAAGATGTCGCTGAAGATGGCGGTGAGCGCCCTGGAGGTGCTCTCTCCCGAGCATATCTGGGTGCTCAAAAGGACCGTCGCCAAGGAAGAGCTCGCGAAGAGGGTGAAGGAGGACCCGTCGTGGGCGCTGAAGACGATCATCAAGAGCTTCGGCAACCTCGCGGACATGAAGAAGATCAAGGCGGAGCTCGTACCGGACGTTCTTACCGCGGGGGAGTGGTCGCGGTGGAACACCGAGGCGCGCTCGATCCTGAAAAAGGACTCCGCCTTTGGAAACCTCCCCGACAAGATCGACCAGTTCATGGTGCGCGACAAGCCCATCTCCTTCGAGGAGAAGTCCTACAACAAGTTCAAGGCGGAGAAGGGATTCTTCGAGCGTGTGAAGACGCTGGAAGACTTCATCCAGGGCGGACACGCCGAGCCGGATTCCGACTGGTTCACGGAGATGTTCTCCTACTTCACCGGCTTCCTGAAGGGCTACACCGCGGTGTCGGAGACGGTGATCTCCAGCTGGCTTCTCGTGCAGAAAATCATCGGCCGCTATCCCTTCCTGTCCACCGGCGTGCAGACCACCTTCGAGGAGCTGTTCTCCCGGATCGAAAAGCTCGAGGACACGTTCCTGAAGATCGACGATCCCGATCTGCGCAGGGACTTCCTCATCGCCGTGAAGCGGTACGTCCCCGAATGGCCGGCGATATTCACGCGGCTTTTCCCGCTGTTCCCCAGCCGGTTCGTCGTGGACGAGCTCGTGGCCAATTCCCTCTGGGAGCCCTTGAACGGAATGCTCAGCACTGCCATCTCCCGCTACCGCGAATCGCGCGACGCCTTCGTGTGGATCGCGAAAAACCTTCTGGCCGAAAAATGGCTGGACAAGATGAGCATCTCACGGGAGAAGATCTACATCGAGCTCATCCACTTGCTGGACATCACGTATAGAGACATCGCCAATAAGCAGAACGCCAGCGCCAACCGCAAGTCGAACCGCCAGATCCAGGAGTTCCTCTTCGACGAGGGCAAGCTCCTGGAGCTGATCATGACGGCTGACCAGGATTCCATCACGCGCCTCTACACGCTGGTGGATGACGTGAAGGATCTCGATCCTTCCATCAAGATCCAGATCAAGCACAGGATCAAGGAGAAGTTCCCCAATTTCCACTTCTTCGGCGAACCCGGGGCGGAAAAGGTAAGCCTCGGGCTTCTGGTCACGCGTGCAAGCTTCGAGCGCAAGCAGCAGGACCTCAAGCGCGTTATGGACGTGGACATCCCCGAAAACTCGAAGGAGATCGGTGTTGCCATGGCCAAGGGGGACCTGCGGGAGAACGCGGAGTACAAGGCCGCGCTTGAGAAGCAGGAGATGCTGAAGGTCACCGCTTCGCGGCTGAAGGAAGAGGTACAGCAGGCCCAGATCTTCAATGAAAACGAGGTGAAGACGGACCGCATCACCTTCGGCACCCGTGTGCACCTGACCAACAGCAAGGCGGGTCAGAAGGAAGAGTATGTGATCCTCGGCCCGTGGGAATCCAACCCCACGCGCAACGTGATTTCCTACCTCTCCCCTCTCGGGATGGCGCTCTGGGACCACAAGCCCGGGGAGGAATTGACCTTCACGATGAATACGAACGAGTTCCACTACGTGATCGAGCGCATAGAAAAGGCGGATTTGAAGAGCCTATGAAAACACCCGTGAGGCGCGCGGGACCCCGCGCAGGGTTTCTGATCCTGGTCGTGGCGCTCGCGCTCCTGGCAGGCGGGGCCGTCACGTCATCCGCGGCGAACCTCGACCTGGTCGTGATGGTCGATACGTCGGAGAGCATGTTCCCCTACTTCGACGACCTCATGAACTACCTGGTCCAGGACCTCCTCACGGCAAAGCTGCATCGGGGGGACACGTTCCACCTCCTCAGTTTTTCCAGCGTTCCCGAGGTGGAAATATCCCTTGAGATCAACAGCGACGCCGCGGCGCAGCAGGCTTTCGGCCGTATCCTCCTCCTGCACGCGCTGGGTCGCTACACGGATCTGGTATCTGCGCTGCAGTTCCTCGACAAGTACGTCAAGGAGCTGCCGGAAACCAATCCGAAGCAGATCATCCTCATCACCGATGGCGTGAACGATCCTCCTCCCGGAAGCCCCAATGCTGGTGACCCGGAGGCGGTGCGTGCCGCGATTCTCGCGGCGACACAGGGGTTGCACAAGGACGGCTGGACCTTCGACATCCTCAAGGTGCCGCCGCAGCCGGAACCCGGCGATACCTCGAAGAGCTATCTCGGCGACATCGCGCAGGCCCTCGGCGTTTCCATCGTTCCCTACAAGGTGAGCGACAAGGAACACGTGACGGGGCGAACGACGGGTTTCCCCAACCTCACCTTCCCCCCTGCCCTGGGCAAGGTCGGAAACCGGTTCTCCGCACCCTTCAAGGTCAAGAACTGGAAAAGTGAGACGATCATCGTCCGGTTGTCCAGCGTCCAGAGCGACGGTGCCGAGCTTCTGGACAAGAAGGTGACGATCACCGTCCCCTCGATGGGGGAGACCGGGCTCGACGTTCCCCTCCGCCTCCCGATGTCCTACCCCAAGGGAGACCACAAGGCGAACGTTCAGCTCGTGTTCGACGACGATCTTCGCATCTCACCCACCAGCGGCACGCTTTCCTTCACGTACACCGGAAAGGGCGGCCTGCCGATCCCCCGGCTCACGTTCCTCTACATCCTCTACATCGTGCTGGGCCTCGGCGTGGTCTATCTCCTCATCCGTCTGTTCCTCTTCATGAGGAAGAAGGTGGGAGAAGCACCGCTCACGGGCATCGCCCGGGGGCAGGCCCTCCGCGACGAGCAGCCCGCAGCCGGGTCTCTTGCCGCCGACGCGCCCGTGCATCCGGCGCTTGCCGGCCGTCGTGGAGTCGCATCAGGTGGTGCGATCGCCGGGGCGCAGGGCGCGGCGGCTCACGGTGCTCTTGGTGGCACCGCACAGCGGCCTTCCGGCCTTCGCAAGAAGGTACCCCTTCTCTCCGCGTCGGAGCCCGTCACCATCCCTGCCCGACGTGTCAGGCCCACCGTCACGAGCATCAAGCGCTCGATGCCGCGCCAGTCCATGCAGCAGGCCACCCTTCCGCCCCTTATAGAGATGCGTGTGAGCCTTCAGAACCACCGCATCGGGTTCCGCAATGTGCATCGCATCACCGAGGGATCCACACGCACCGTGGGCGGGCGTTTCTCGCCCTTCCTCATCTTCCTCGTGCCCGTCCCTGCATCGATTGCGGAGATAAAGATCGTAGATGGCAAGTACGTGTTCACGCCGCTGCGCGCGGAGCTCTTCCCCTCGGTCTCAGGATCGGTGGAGGATTGCCTGGAGAAGGAGATCCCGTTCGTCACTCCCAAGGGAAAGGAGCTGTCGCTTCATTTCCGACGCTGGGAGTCGACGCTCGACGAGGTCAACAGGGTGCTGCGCCAGACCCGCAGCCAGGGGTGAAGGCGGAGGGACCCGGATTTCAGAGCTTGCCGAGGCAGTTTTGAGCTTCCCGGCGGGTGCCGGGATCCGGGTCCTGGTCTGCCATCTGTTTCACCTGCGGCTTGAGATCGGAGAACCCGTTCGCTGAAATTCCCCGAAGCCCGTAGGACCTCACAGAGGGATCCGTGCTCTGGAGGAGCTTCGCGAAGATGTCCTTCAGCCCGCCCGCCTTCACCGTGGACAGGGCACGCGCTGTAGCTTCCAGAGTGCGCTTGTCGAACGATTTCCACTCGTCGGCCACGACTTTTCGCACCGCATCGACGCTGCCACCCGGCAGGTCCTGCTGGGCAAGCGCGCTGAGAGCCGCCTCCCTGCTTGCCACCGGATGGTCGGCCCCCGCGTAGATCTTCAGGAGAACCTGGGTCGCCTCATTGCCGCCGATCGTCCCGAGGGCCTGGATCGCGGCGAGCCGAACGCTCGCCTCGGGGTCGAGCTCGGACTTGTACGCGAGGATGGGGACGGCGGTGGAGGCCTGGGAGGGGTTGAGCTTCACGGCAAGCGCTTTTGCGCTCTGCTCGCGCACTTTCACGCTCTCATCGCGCAGCCCCTGGATGATGCTGGGAAATGCCTCGTCCAGGTTGAACCGTGCCAGAGCGCCGGCCGCGTACTGACGGATGAGCGCGTCTTTTTCCGTGAACATGTCGCGGAGCACGGGAAGCGCTTTCGTGTCCCCGATTTTGCCCAGCGAATCGGCGGCATACAGCCGGCTCACCTTGTCTTCGTCCGTGCTCTTGGCTATCGCCATAAGCGCCTCGACGGCGGAAGGGTTCTTGAGGTTGCCAAGCGCGAGGATGATGTCGTTCTTCCTGGCATCGGGGTAGTCGGTGCTCTGCAGCTTCTTCACCAGGAGCGCGGCTGAGCCCGACGTGCCGTTGGTGCCCAGGGCCTTGATGGCGGCAAACGCGATGCCGTTGTCGGTCGAGTCGACGAGTGGCACGAGGCTGTCTGCCAGGCCGCTGCTCGCAATGGCGGCCAGATACTGCACCGCGGAAACCACGAGGTCGTTCTGCGTATCCTGCCAGGCGGCGATGATCGCTTTGGCGCTCGCCTCGCCGTCCTTCACCTTCTGGTCACGGAACAGGTCGAGCACGGCCCTCTGGAGATCTGTGGATCTCTGCGCCCCGAGGATTTCGGCGAGCTGCTTCGTGAAGGTGGTGTCGTTCGAGCCTTTGATGGATGTGATTGCATCGATGACCTGCGCGTCGATGCCGTAGAGAAGGGTCTGACGGGTGCGCTCCTGCGGCGTGATGTCCTCCGCGACGAGCGGAAGCGCAGCCAGCCCGAGGAGCAGCACCGCGAGCACGATGAATCGCTTCATTCGCTTCGTTTCCTCCTCACAAGGTCACGGATGTAGGGAATGCGCAGCAGAATGTACATGGCCAGGGTGAGCCCTATGCACGCCACGGCGACCGCGAGGACGAGCGCTGTTGCACGCAGCGACCCGCCGTGAACCCACAGGTCGGGCTTCCACCGGAGGAACAGCAGGATGAGGACCACCATCGGCAGGGAGCCGAGGAGCGACTTGGCGATCATGACGATGATGGGGCGCAGCCCGATCCCGCCGAGGCGCTTGCGCGCCAGGATCACGAGGAGCACCATACCCGCGGTGAAGGCGATGGAATTGGCGTACGCGAGCCCGCTGACGCGAAGAGGCGTCTCCTTCAGGATGAGGGAGAGGGTGATGTCCAGTGCTGCGATCAGGCCGGCGCTTGCCAGCGGCACGAGGAAGCTCTTGTACGAATTGAAGAGCTTCTGCAGGAACGTATAGATCCCCATGCACACGAGCCCCGTTGCATACCCTGTGAGCGCCCGTGAGGCCATGAGTGTGGCCCCGGGGGTGAACTTTCCCCTCTGGATGGCCGCCGCGATGATCTCCCTTCCGAAGAGGCACAACAGGATCGCCGAAGGGATGAGGAGCACAAGGAGGAATTGGATACCGTAGGAGACGGTGGAGCGAAGCCCTTCGCGGTCGTTTTCGGCAGCCTGCCTGCTCATCCTGGGGAATGTCACGGTGGCAACGGACGTCGTGAAGATGCCGATGGGGATCTGGAGGAACATCACCGAGTTCGTGATTGCGGAGACGCTGCCGTCCTCCAGGCCGCTCGCGAAAAACTGGGCGAAGAACTGGTTGATCGTCACGATGGACGCCGAGGCGAGGTAGGGCACCCAGAGCTTCGCGGTCTTGATGAAATCGGGATTGCGCAGCTTGAAGCTCGGCCTGAACTGGTAGCCCTGACGGCGGAATGCGGGAAGCTGGCAGAGGAGCTGCAGGATCCCCCCGACGAACACCCCGACACCCATGGCGAGGATGCCGAGCTTTCCATGAAAGAACAGCAGGGAGATCACCGTGGCGAGCGTGAACATGAGTGGGCTGAGCGCGGGGATGGTGAACTTCCCGTGCGAATTGAGCACCGCCATGACGAGCGCGCTCAACGACCGGAGGAGGATGTAGTTGAACATCCACCGCATGAGCTGCGTGCCCACTTCCACCTTGGCGGGGTCGGAGAAAGAGAGAAGCCCCACGACGAAAGCCCGGGGGAAGACGAGGCTCAGGGCGACCAGGGGGAGAAGAACGATCGTGAGGAAGGCGAGAAGGGTGCGCACGAGCTCGCGGGACCGCTCACCGCTTGCATCCTCGGCGATGGTCGAAGAGAGCACGGGGATGAAAGCCGACGAGAAAGCCCCTTCGGCAAAGAGCTTGCGGAGGTTGTTGGGAATGTTGAAGACGGCGTTCATTGCGTCGGCCGCGCCCGAGCCTCCGAAGTAGTAGTTGAAAAGTGCCTGCCTGACGTAGCCGAAAAGCCGCGAGGCCGCCGTGCAGACCATGACGATGACGGTGTTCACCGTGCTGCGATGCGCCTCCGTCGTCGGCCGCTCCCCCTCCCCCATCTCACTCCTCCACGGAAAAGGCCATGCTCTGAAGCTCCCTGCCCTTGAAGATGCGGGAGACGCGGACGACCCAGGTCCCGACATCGGGTGTGAGGGAGATTTCTACAGGCTTCGTCGCTCCGGGAACGATCCGGCGGGAAACCACCTCCCGCCCGTCCTTCACGACGACGAGGTCGAGCGGCCCTCCGCCCGTCATCCCGTTGGACACGCGGATCGTCATGGGCTCGCGGGAGGGGAAAGGATCGGATTGCAGGATCGCCTTGTGGTCGTCGGTGAGTGTCATGGAGAGCACAGGCTCCCGCCATTTGATGATGCGCCGCGCTCCAAGGAAGCGGTCGTGGTAGTACGGGCTCTGGAGCTGTGAGACGATGACCCCGGTACGCGGGCCTTCAGAGGCGGCGTGCACGAAGCGGTCCCCTCCGATGTAGACCCCGACGTGGGACGGGTTTTTCGGCGGAGGGTCCCGATCGGTGTCGAAGAAGAGCAGGTCTCCAATGTGGAGCGGATACTGGACCGCAGCTCCCGCGTGATACAGGCCCTCGACTCCCCGGGAGAGCTCCGCGCCCGTCATGTCGAAAAACACCCGATAGACGAGGCCCGAGCAGTCAAGACCTTCGCGGGAGTCCCCTCCGTGGACGTAGGGAACACCGAGATAGGTGAGCGCTGAGCGCACGATGCCGACCGGGATCGATAGCGGAGGAAGCGCCGACCTTGCCGCCGAGTTTCCAGCAGGCGCCAGAGAGACTTTCAAGGCGACAGGGGTCTGCGGCCTGGTCTGCGCAAAGACCGCGGAAGAAATGACGAGCAGGATGCCTGCACAAGCGGTCAATCGGTACATCGGCTACGCCTCCCCAGCGGTATAGCGGGCTAGAAACCGCTCCTTGTACGCGAGGAACGTCCCTTCCGCTACTGCCCGGCGAATATCGGTCACAAGGCGCTGGATGAACGCGAGATTGTGACAGGTCGCGAGCACTGCCGCCTCGATCTCCTTCGCCTTGAACAGGTGCCGCAGGTAGGAGCGGCTGTGGGTGCGGCACGTGATACAGCGACATGACTCGTCGATGGGTCTCGTATCGAGCTTGAACCGTTCATTGCGCAGGGAGATGGGGCCGTCGATGGTGAGCACCTGGGCGTTGCGCGCGGTGCGCGTGGGGTACACGCAGTCGAAGAGGTCGATTCCCGCCTCCACCGCTTCCAGGATGTACTGCGGCGTTCCGATCCCCATGAGGTACTTCGGCTTTCCCGCGGGAAGAAGCCGGGCAGAATAGTGGAGGAGGTCCTTGAACTGGGAAAACTCCTCCCCGACCGACAGGCCACCAATGGCGTATCCTGGCAAGTCGAGCTCGGCGATCTGTTCGGCGCTCTGCGCGCGCAGGTCCTTGTAGAAGTTGCCCTGCATGATGCCGAAGAGAAGACCCGGCATCGGCCTCTCC
>PLNO01000264.1 GCA_003141795.1 Spirochaetaceae bacterium
CATCATCTTCATCATCATCATCGCCGTGCAGTTCATCGTCATCACCAAGGGCGCGACGCGCGTGGCCGAGGTGGCCGCCCGGTTCACCCTGGACGCCCTGCCCGGCAAGCAGATGGCGATCGAAGCGGAGTACAACTCGGGGCTTCTCACCGAGGAAGAGGCCACCCGCAAGAAGAACGACCTGCAGCGGGAAGCCGACTTCTACGGCTCCATGGACGGTGCCTCGAAGTTCATCTCGGGCAGTGTCAAGGTCGGCATCCTCATCACCGTCGTGCAGATGGTCGGCGGTCTCATCGTCGGGATGACCCTCCACGGTGAATCATGGCAGGTGGCGCTGGACACCTACATATCGCTTTCCATCGGCGACGGCCTGGTGACGCAGCTTCCCGCGCTCCTCATCTCCACGGCAACGGGCATCATCGTCACCCGCGCCATCTCGGATTCCTCGTTCGGCCAGGACATCACGAAGCAGTTCTCCAGCCAGTCGCGCCCGTACATCATCGCGGCGGCATTCCTCCTCCTGCTCGCTTTCCTCCCCGGATTCCCTTGGTACCTGCTCATCCCCATGGCCGCGCTCATCGGCGCGCTCGGGCTGGCGCTGACCCGTCGCAAGGCCGCCCAGGATGCGAAATCGAAGACCAAGGAAACGGCGGACAGGGAAAAAGCCACCCCTGCCGAAATGTCGCCGGTTGTCCCGCTGGATCCGCTCTCCCTGGAGATCGGCTACGGGCTCATCCCGCTCGTCGACAAGGAGCAGGGCGCCGAGCTCCTGGACCGCATCACGCGCATCCGCAGGGAATCGGCGCTCGAGCTGGGGCTCGTGGTGCCGCGCATCCGCATCATCGACAACATGCGCCTGGAGCCCTCCGAGTACTCTTTCAAAATCCGCGGGGTGGAGGTCGGCAGGGGGAAGATCAAGATGGCGCACTATCTTGCCATCCAGCCCGGCAAGGTGTCCGAAGAGGTGCCCGGCGAGTCGACACGGGATCCCGCCTTCGGGCTGCCGGCAGTGTGGATCACGGACGAGGACAGGGAGCGCGCGGAGAGGCTGGGCTACACNNACACGGTCGTCGATCCTCCGTCGATCATAGCGACCCACCTTACGGAGATCATCAAGCGCTACGCCGCGGACATCCTGGGCAGGCAGGAGGTGCAGTCCATCCTGGACACCCTGAAGACCGACTACCCTGCCGTGGTGGAGGAAGTGAGAAAAGCCCTGGGCATCGGCGACATTCAGAAGGTGATGCAGGGGCTGCTGGCGGAGCGCGTCTCCGTGCGCAACATGGTGGCGATCCTCGAGACCCTGGCGGACTACGGCACGGTGACGAAGGACATCGGGTTCCTCATCGAGAAGGTGCGTCAGGCTCTGGGCAGGCAGATCTGCCTGCAGTACAGCGACGACAAGAAAGTGCTGCACGTGCTCACCATCGAGCCGTCTCTTGAAAAGAAGATCATCGACTCGCGCCTGGAGACCAACCGCGGCATCGTCTCGGGACTGGATCCCGGTATGCAGCGTAAATGGATCACGGCGCTGGCCAATTCCGTGAAGGGGGCGCAGGAACAGGGCTTCCACGAGGTGGTGCTGTGCTCGGAGGCGGCGCGTCCGCTCGTGAAGTCGAGCACCTCCCGGGAGATCCCGCATCTGGCGGTGCTCTCCAGCCTCGAGGTGGCGTCTGACATCAACGTCGAATCGCTGGGCGAAGTGAGAATCGAAGGGTAGGCAGGAGCATCCACGGAATGCAGTACTTTACGATCCAGGGGCGCACGAACCGTGAAGCGATTGAGAAGATGAAGAGCACCTACGGGGAGGATGCGAGGATCCTCACGCACCGCAGCGTGCGGGTCGGCGGCTTCCTCGGCATGTTCTCCTCCGAGGGCGTCGAGGTCACCGGCTATCTCTCGGAGGACGGCTCGAAGAAAAGGAAGGCCGAGGTGGAGGAAGAGAAGAAGAGGATCCTCGAAACAGTGAAGAAGGAGCAGACCCTCCAGGTGCTCCTCAAGGAGATCCAGGGGCTGCGGGAATCCCTGGAAAACAGGCCGTCCGCTCCGGCGCCTCGTCCGGCCGAGGACCACCCCTCCCTGCGTCAGCTCGAGGAGCTTCTCACGGCCAACGAGTTCGCCCCGGACTTCATTGCGGGGCTGCGGGACAGGGCGCGCAAGGAGTTCTCCCTGGACGCGCTGGAGAACTACGCGCAGCTGCAGAACGCCGCGGTCGGGTGGATCGGGGAGCGCATCGAGATCGACGCTCCGCTCGCCTTCGGCGGGAAGAGGTCGAAGATCGTGATCATCGTCGGACCCACCGGCGTGGGAAAGACCACGACGATCGCGAAGCTCGCCGCCATCTACGGCATCGGTGACGGGAGGTCGGGCGCGCGCAGCGTGCGGATCATCACGATCGACAATTACCGCATCGCCGCCAAGCAGCAGATCGAGACCTACGCGGAGATCATGCGCATCCCCGTGAGCCTCGTGGAGAGCGGCGCCGATCTGCAGAAGAACCTCGCGCTCTACCAGGACACGGATCTCATCCTCGTGGACACCATCGGGCGCAGCCCGCGGGACCTCGCGAAACTGGCGGAAATGAAGGAGATCCTCGCCGCCTGTGGAAGCCAGGCCGGCGTGTACCTGGCCCTGGCGGCCACCACGAAGGAGAGCGACACGGAGGAGATCCTCCGCCAGTTCGCCCCGTTCGGATATCGCGCCGTGATCCTCACGAAGCTGGACGAAACGATGCGCATCGGCAACATCATCTCCTGCCTTGCGCGGGAGCGGAAGCCCGTCGCGTATCTCTGCGACGGCCAGGGCGTGCCGCAGGACCTGGAAGCGGCCACCGTGGTGCGTCTCCTCATGAATATGGAGGGTTTCCACATCGACAGAGAGGGCCTTGAGAAGCGCTTCGGCGCGGCAGGCGTGGCGTCCCCCGGCGAAAGCCCGGCGGGCGAGCGCGGGAGGGGGACCTGATAATGGCAGACCAGGCAGAGAAGCTGCGCGAGCTCGTCGGGGGAGGCGTCCCACGGCAGGACGCCGCGGCAGGCAGCGGGGAGGGCGTGCATACCGCGGACAGGCCGTCGGGCGAACGCCCGGGGGGCAGGCCGTCGACGCGGATCATCGCCGTATCGAGCGGAAAAGGCGGGGTCGGCAAGACCAACATCGCCATCAACCTCGCCCTGGCCTATGCGCAGACGGGCAAGAAGGTCATCGTGATGGACGCGGACCTGGGGCTCGCGAACGTCAACGTCGTCCTCGGCGTCATCCCGCGTTACAACCTCTATCACCTCATCCGCAAGCAGAAGACCCTCTCGGAGATCCTGGTGGACACGAACTACGGCATCAAGATCATTGCCGGCGCGTCGGGGTTCTCCAAGATCGCCAACCTCAATGAGGAGGAGCGGCGGGATTTTATCGCCGAGCTTGCCGCGCTGTCCAACGCGGACATCCTCATCATCGACTGCGCCGCGGGGGTCTCGAACAACGTCATATCGTTCATCGCCGCCGCCGACGACGCCATCATCGTGACGACCCCCGAGCCGACAGCCATCACCGACGCATACGGGATCATCAAGATCATCGCCACGGAGATCGAGAACCTCGACCTCGGGCTGAAGCTCGTCGTGAACAGGGTGAAATCGGTCGTGGAGGGGAAGAAGGTGGCTGAAAGAGTCATCAACATCGCCGGCCAGTTCCTGAACCTCAAGGTGGACTACCTCGGGTTCGTCTACGATGACCCGGTGGTGCACACCTCGGTGGTGCGGCAGAAGCCCTTCCTCATCCTGGAGCCGAAATCCAAGGCATCGCAGTGCATCCGCCATCTCGTTGGTCGGCTGGAAAACCACGATTATCGTGACGGGAAGGGGGTTCCAACCTTTCTCAAGAAGCTTTTTGGCTCTCATTGAGGTCCAGAGGGGGGAAAAAGGGATGTCACGCGCGCGATTGTTGACTCGACGCCCGCTTTACCCTACTGTTAGCTAGGGGGGTAGGTCCGGTGAAGGACTTTGTCAGGGAAAACTGGAAAATCGCCGCGATGTTNNCCGGCGCCTTCATCCTTTCCCTGCTGACTGGATTTATCGCCCGAAATCCCGCAGGCGTCGTTTTTCTCCGCGCTTTCCTCTTTGCCCTGCTGTTCGGAGGGCTGGGAATCGGTTTACGTTTCGTCATTCGCACCTACCTGCCGGAAATGGCGGCAAATGGCGCGGCGGACACCGGGGAGCAGAAGGACGACGTGCGCGGATCGAAGCTGAACATCGTGGTGGGGGAGGAAAACGAATCCCCCGTGCCGCGCGCACGCTCCGCGCGAGCGCGGCCGACAGCGTCTCCCGAGGCTTCCGAGCCGACGGAGGAGCCCGGGGAAGACGATCTGGAGCAGGACGCGCAGGCGGAAGCCCGCGCGCTCGGAGACCTTGCGGAC
>PLNO01000135.1 GCA_003141795.1 Spirochaetaceae bacterium
CCCTCGCGCATGACGTGCTTGCCTCCGAGGGAATAGAGCTCGCCTCCAACCAGATGCGGTTCAATCTCCTGGACAGGAGCATCGAGAAGAACGGCGTTCTTGCGGCGGCGAAGAGCCTCGGGGTGACGATCATCGCGTACTCGCCCCTGGCACAGGGCGTGCTCACCGGACGCTTCCACGAGGACCCGCAGGCGGCGCGCAAGGTCTCCACGATGCGCCGTATGATCAACAGGCTCGGGCCCGCCGGGCTCGAGCGCAGCAGGCCGCTGGTGGACGCGCTGCGCCTCGTTGCGCGCAGCCACGGGGTGAGCGTCGCCCAGGTGGCGCTGAACTGGGAGGTGACCTTCCACGGCGATACGGTCGTCGCCATCCCCGGAGGCTCGAAACCCGCCCACGCGGAGCAGAGCGCTGGAGCCATGGGATTCACGCTCGCAGCAGCGGAGCTTTCAGCGATCGACGAGGCCTCCAGAAAAATCACGGCGCGCTGAGCCCCTGGGGATCGACCCTCGGGCATCGTTCTGGTACAGTGGCGCATCCATGCCACCACGCAGCATCGCAGTTTCGGGCATCGCCAATTACTTCTTCATGTCCGTGTCTTCGGCGATCCTCGCACCGTACCTTCAGCTCTACCTCAAAGCCCGGGGCCTGACCCCGTCGAGGATCGGTCTCCTGCTCGGCGTGCTGGAGCTCGCCGGCGTGGTCGGACCGATCCTCATTGGAAGGCTCTCCGATCGGCGCTCCGCCTACAGGGCGCTCCTTGCCGCATGCTTCATCGTACCGGTCCTCGTATTCCTCCCCATGCAGGTAACGACCCTCTTCTGGGTGTACCTTGCGTGCGTCCTCGTCATGGGGTTCACCTACCGGGCCACCATCCCCCTGCTCGATTCCCTGGTGAGCAGGCTCCTGCCGGATCCGACGCAGCAGTACGGTCCTCTGCGCGTTGCGGGGAGCCTGGGTTTCATCGCCATCTCCCTGTTCCTGCAGCTCACCGGGCTCATCACGGGGGATTCCTCGCTGCCCATCCTCGTCGGTTTCGGCGTCTCTTCCGTGGTGGCGGCGATCGTCGTCGTATTCCTGCCCCCCGCTCCGCCGGCACCGGTGGTCCATGGGGCCGCGGACAACGGCAAAGGGGAGTTCGACGCGAAGTTCTGGATCGTCATCGGCGTCATCTTCCTCGGCCGTTTCGGGATCGGCGCCTACTACTCGTTCTTCTCCCTCTACCTGAAGCAGGCCTTTCCGCATACCGGCGTGAGCCTGCTCTGGGCGATCGGGCCACTGGCCGAGGCGGGTCCCATCCTCTTCTCGGGTCCGATCATCAAACGGTTCGGGATCCGGGCGCTTCTCATCGTCTCCCTGGCCGCGGTGAGTGTACGCCTGGGGCTGTTCGTCATTGCGCCCTCCCTCCTCGTGGTGGCCCTTGCCCAGCTCCTCCACGGCTTCACCTTCGGGACGTTCCACACCGCTGCCGTGGCCTACATCAATGGGAAGATCGGCCCTGCACGGCGTGGCGTGGGGATGGCGATCTACAATTCGGTCGGTCTCGGGCTCTCAGCATTCTTCGCGAGCGTGGTGGGCGGTTTCGTCCTGGAGGCCCACGGGTTCGTGTTCCTCTTCCTGAGCTACGCCGCCGTCCCGCTGCTGGGAATCGTCGTGCTCGTGGTGTCCGGCAAGGGGCTGTTCGCGCCACGTGCGCGCGTCCCCGCGGGCGGGCGGGCCGCATAGCCCCCCAGGGCNNGATGACGACGAAACGTACGTTTGGTCGTCATCGGGATTGTTTCTCCTGCCGTTAGCGGGCGGCTCCCCAACGCTGCAAGGTCGCAGCAGCGCTAACGCCCCCGCCGCGACCCTGCGGCTCACCAGGGCTAACGCCCCAGCTCTTCCAACAGATTGAAGTGCGTGAAGGGACCTCGATGGGCGGGGAAATCCTGCAAGGCGACCCTGAAGTCACCCGTGCCCGGCGTCGCGACCATGCACCAGAGGTTGCCGGTCTGGCCGGTGATCTTCCCCTTCCTGTCCGTCTTGTAGAAGCTCGCCGCCTCCGCGAAGGTCTTGCGGGGGAGGGAGAAACTGATCGTCACGCCGTCATTGCGCGAAGGGGCCGGCGTGTCCCAATCCCGCAGCGCGCCGGTGTCCGGGTGGTGTCTGTCGCGAAGGATCTCGGTCCCGTTCTCCACGCCGAGACTGCCATAGGCGTCCGCGAGCATCCTCTCCAACCGGCGGAACCTGCCCGCCGCGTCGATGTAGGGGTTGCCCGTGTCGCGCAGGCTCTCCTGCCACGCGTCGATGCTGCTTACGTCCCGCAGCTTGAAGACCGGCGACTGGCCCTCCACCATGTTGATCCCGTCATAGCCCCTCCAGCCCGGATAGCAGTTGCAGTGGTTCGTGCACCACAGCATGTCCTGATGAAAGGGTCGGCGCACCGCCGTGTCCCGCGCATTGGCCTCGATCACCACGGCCCTGCCCGCCTTGGCGTCGGCGACGTGGTAGTTGATCCCCGTGCAGCGCGGGTACACGGTGAGGATGTTGACGGCGTCCTCGATCGTGTGAGCGCCCTGGAGGATGAGGCGGGACAGCGTGCCGATGCCGCATCCCCTCATGGTTTCGTGGATGGACGGGCTGTAGTGCGTCATCATCTCGATGCCGTCCTCGTTGAAGCCCCCGTCGATGGCGAGCATCCCCGGGTGCGTCACGTTCACGTGCCCGAATCCGTTGTCCGGATCGCATATGACGAGGACGCGTCCGTCCAGGATGCCCGGCAGGTCGAGGTTGTCCATGTTCTTCCCGAAGACGAGCCTTCCGTCCCGCGCGGCATCCCCCCACGCGGAGAAGCTCGAGCAGCCGATGGTATACGGCTCCCGGTAAAAGCGCGCGCCGGGGTCCGCGGGGTCGGGGTGCGCGAAGAAGCACCACGAGTCGTACATCGTGTTCCAGAGCAGGAGATCGTCGAACGTCAGAGGGGAGCCCGCCGCCGCGAGCGCATCGGACATGCCGCGCAGCTCTTCCAGAAGCTCGGGCGGGATGAACCCCTGCGCCTCCTCCCTGCCCCTGCGGAGGCGCTCCATGCCCTGGTCGACATCCCCGCCGACTGCGAGCGCGGTGACCGCGGCGGCGCCGGTGAGCCCCGCGCATGCCGTCTCCGTCACACGGTCTCCGAGCAGATGCCCGTGCTGATACCCCCGCTCGTAGGGCTCCCCGGCGACGTGCAGGACCGTGATGTCCCCGCGCATCTCGAGAAAGCCCCTTCCGTGACGGGCAATGAGCCGCCTGTCCGCGTTCATGTATGTGCCTCCTGCGGTGTGTGATCCAAACGCCGTGCACAACAGTATCCCGCCCCGCGGTTCTTTACCAATACCCCGGCCCCTGCTATCTTGTTTTCATGGATACCGGGAGCCTGGTGAGAAAACTCACGGAAGCCCGCGGACCGTCCGGCTACGAGGCCGAGGTCCGGGAGGCGGTGCGCGCGCAATTCGGCGCCCACGCCGACGAGGTGCGGGTGGACGCACTCGGCAATTGCATAGCGCTTCGCCGTGGAGCGGGCGGACCGGAGGAGACACGGCCCTCGCTGATGCTCGCCGCGCACATGGACGAGGTCGGGCTCATGGTCACCCTCGCGGAGGACAACGGCCTGCTCCGCTTCTCCAAGGTCGGCGGGATCGACGACAGGGTCCTCCCCGCGCGCGCGGTGGTGATCGGGGAGAAGCGCGTGCCCGGCGTGATCGGCGTCAAGCCCGTGCACCTCACCGAGCGCTCCGAGCGCGACAAGGTGATGGAATGGAAGCAGCTCGCCATCGACGTCGGGGCCACGAGCCGCGCCGAGGCTGAAAAGCTCGTGCAGCGCGGCGATTGCGCCGTTTTCGCCACCGACTACAGGGAGCTCGCCCCGGGGCGCTCGAGCTGCCGTACGGTGCAGGGCAAGGCCTTCGACGACCGCGCGGGGTGCGCACTGCTGGCCGCGCTCCTCGGCGAGCGTTATGCGTTCGACCTCATTGCCGCCTTCACCGTCCAGGAGGAGGTCGGTCTGCGCGGGGCACGGATCGCCGCCTACGCTGAATCACCCGACGCTGCGATCGTGCTGGAGTGCACCGGGGCCAACGAGGTGCCCACGACGCGCGACGTGAGCCCCTCCACACGCCTGGGCGGCGGCCCCTCGATCACGATCCGGGACAACAGCTTCATAGCCGACCCGCGACTCGTGGAGCTTTTCACGGGGACCGCGGCGGACCGCGGCATCCCCCACCAGTTCAAGCAGCCCAACATCGGCGGCACCGACGCGGGGGCCATCCAGCGCACGCGCAGCGGGGTTCCCTCCATCACGGTCGCCGTGCCGGCCCGCTACATCCATTCCCCCGCGGCGATCATGGATTTGAACGATTTCGACAACACCCTCGCCCTCGCCCGCGAGGCGCTGCACCGGCTGCCGCGGGCGATATCCGCATGAGGAGACGAACGTGAAAGATCTGATCAGAAAGCTCACCGAATCTTTCGGCCCTTCCGGATACGAATCGGCGGTCCGTGAGCTCATCACCTCCGAGCTCCCCCGCGGCGTGGAGACGCGCATCGACCCCATGGGAAGCCTCATCGTGCACAGGAAGGGGACGGGGGGCGGAAAGCGTGTCATGCTCGCCGCCCACATGGACGAGATCGGCGTGTGCATCACGCACGTCGATCAGAAGGGCTTTCTCAGGTTCGGCGGCGTGGGCGGCGTGGGCCTGCTCCCGCTCCAGGGGGGCAGGGTGCGATTCGCCAACGGCGTGATCGGCGCGATCGGTGTCGAAAAGCTCGAGGACGCCTCCCGGATTCCCGCCATGGAGAAGTTCTACATCGACGTCGGCGCGACCAGCCCCTCCGATTGCCCCGTGGCCGTCGGCGACGTGGCCTGCTTCGACCGCTCCTGCGAGGACCTCGGTGCGCGTGTCGTCGCGAAAGCGATGGACGACAGGATCGGATGCGCGGTGCTGCTGCAGACGCTGAAGGACCTGGGGAAATCGCCCCATGATCTGTTCTTCGTGTTCACCGTCCAGGAGGAGGTGGGTCTGCGCGGGGCGATGACCTCGGGGTTCTCCGTCGAGCCCGAGATCGCGATCGCCGTCGACGTGACCCTCACGGGGGACACCCCCGAAGGTCCGCACATGGCCGTGTCACTCGGCGCCGGCCCCGCGATCAAGATCAAGGACGGCGGCATGCTCAGCCACCCGGGGATCAAGGACTGGCTCATCCGTACGGCGGAAACCGCGGCCATCCCCTTCCAGCGGGAAGTGCTCACCGCCGGCACCACGGATGCGAGCACGATCCAGGTCTCCCGGGCAGGCGTCCCCTCCGGCTGCATCTCCATCCCCTGCCGCAACGTCCACCTACCGTCAGAGATGATCGACTACGGGGATGCGGAGGGAGCGGTGCGGCTCCTGACCGCCGCCCTCTCGGGGCCCATCGACATCGAAGAGGGGCGTGGAGGGCTCTAAAGCTACTCCTTCAGGTCCTCCGGTTCGATCGACACATTGAAGCTCGTCCCCTTCTTCGGATCTATCTTCACGTCGAAGACGTACTCGTCGTTGTTCTCGTCGGCGGCCATGAGGTTGTAGGTCACCTTGTCCTTTCCAATGGGGATGACGATGCTGTGCGAGTCTCCGTCGGACAGGGTGCTCTCCGCGTCCAGCAGATCCACGCCCCAGGCGTCGGAATCCGAAGGGGAGATGAAGAGGTACTCGATCTCCTTGCCGGTATTGTTCTGCACCTCGAGGGTGGCGAGCTTGAAGTCCGGCGCGCTGTCGCTCAGGTCGCTCTGCGTGATGCGAACCCTGGCTTCCTTGCCGTCCGCGATGGGGAAGTCGCGCATCTCGAACTTGTTCCCCTGGTCGTCGGTCGCCATGATATCGAACTTGAACTTCTTGTCGGGGTAGTGCACGTAGTAGCTCACCGAGCTCGCGTCCTTGAGGATGTAATCCGCGCCGATCAGGTCAGGGCCCCAGAACTTGCTGTCCCCGGGGGAGAGGAAGATCATCTCGATCTTCGTCCCGGTTGCATTGACGAACGTGATCTTGTTCAGCTCATCAGGATCGAAGGCGAAGACCGAAGCCGCGGATATCACGGCAAGAATGAACGCTGCAAGGGCTATTTTTCGCACGTCTCTTCCCCCTTTCGAACAGATCGGTGAAATATAACGCTCATGGACACCCTGTGCAATGCCGGCTACACTCCCCCCATGCCCGCCTCCTATCGCGCAGTCCTCTTCGACTTCGACGGCACCCTCACGCTGCCCGGGGCGCTGGACTTCGAAGGGTTGCGCACGGCGCTGGGCTGCGCGGCCGGAACGCCGATCATCGAGTTCATAGCCGCCCTCCCTTCGGAAGAAGAGCGCAGCAGGGCGCACAGGATCCTCGACGGGTTCGAGGAGGCCGCCGCCCCGTCGTCGTTTCCGAACGTGGGGGCCGAGGAGCTCGTGCGGAGGCTCGCCGAGCGGGGGCTCGGGAAGGCGATCCTCACACGCAATACCATGGCATCGATCAGGCAGGCGCTGAAGAACTTTACCACGCTCTCCGAATCGGACTTCACCGCAATCCTCACCCGCGAGAGCGAAGGCCGGCCCAAGCCGCATCCCGACGGCGTTCTGAACGCGGCACGCCTGCTCGGCGTGAAGCCTGCCGAGATGCTGGTCGTCGGAGATTTCGTCTACGACATCGCGGCGGGAAAGGCAGCGGGCGCGCCGACAGTGCTCGTCACCAACGGCGAGCCCGCGCCCGACTATGACCCCGCGCCCGATTTCACGATCAGCGCGCTCGCCGATCTGCTCTCGCTCCTCTGAAGACGGACGCGTGCGTCAGGGGAAGTGCGCTCTAACGGGCGATGATGTAGGCGAGCATGAGCGTATAGTCGGCTGCGCCCTGCCGGCGATAGGAGCCAAGCCCGGCGGTGCAGCGCGTGCAGTCGGTGACCACCACGATCTCCCCCACCCCCGCCTTCTCGAGCAGGATGACGTTCGCCGCACGCAGGTCCAGGCGCGGCCCCCGTCCCGGCTCGCGCACCACACTCTGCTCCCCGAAATCACGGGCAAAAAGCGCGGCGCGCTCCTCGGGCACCTCGTAGCAACATGCCCCGATACCGGGGCCGATGGCGACGCTGCAGTCCGCGGGTTTTGTTCCGAATCGCTCGGTCATGGCACGGAGGGCCTCGAGCACGATGCCTGTTCCCTTCCATCCCGAGTGAGCGAGACCGAAGGCCCCTGTTCGCGTGTCGGCGAGAAAAATCGGGAGGCAATCGGCGACGGTGACCGTGAGTGCCGTACCCCGCCGGACGGTGACCATCCCGTCGGCTTCGAGGGACGCGCATTCCTCCGCCGCCTGCTCTTCGATCACGACGACGCTGCGGGAGTGCACCTGCCGCAGCCCCAGCGCGCGCTCGGCGGGGATGCCGCGTTCGGAGAGGAAGCGCGTCCTCCATGGAAGGAGCGCGCGCTTCGACAGGGCCATGTCCCCGGCGGAGAGCACGGAGATCCCCGCCTCCCAGCCCGCGACCACGGGGATCCCCGCGCACGAGCCTGCCGGTTCGAAGCGCAGTGCGACGCTGCGAGCTATCCCGGCACTCATCCCGAGGCGAGCTCCTCCACGTAGCGGCGGTAGTCCTCGAAGCCCGCCTCCACCCCGTAGCGGTAGATGAAGCCGCTTGCGACGCTGCGGGCGAAGATGGCCCGCTGGTAGCTTCCGGGAACCCGGGAGAGGATCGTATCCATGCCGACCTGCTCGAGCAGTGTCGGGGGAACGTGCTGGCGGAAGGCGCTCCTGCGCACCGATTCCGTGTCGAAAAGCGCCGACTCCTCGATCCCCTTCGTGATCTCGTTGATCTTTGCGCTCACCGTTTCGGAGAGCACCGACAGCGGCGTCCCCCGATCGTGATGGGTCTTCCAAAGGAGCTCGAACTCCTGGTCGGCCCTGCGCGTGACGATGGAGATGACGTCCTTCACGTAGCGCTCACGGAATGCGGGAATCTTGCCGCCGGGACGGACGACCATGAACCTGTCGTACTCTTCGTCGGTGAGGGCGAGGCCCGCGAGCACCTCGTAGGAGGAGGAGATCACGCCTCCCTTGTTCGTCGAGCTGTCCTTGAAGAGGATCACCCCTTTCTCCTCCAGCTTGAGGCGCGCATCCTGCGTGATGAAGAGGTTGGCCCCCTCCACGATCCAGCGGAACAGCGGCGTGCCGTTTTCGTCAAGGAGCGATTTCCAATTCGTGAGGGAGATGGAGCGCGGCCTGCCGCCGCAGGGAACGAAGAGGTCGGCCTTCATCCTGCGGTCGAGGTGGAAGGTGTTGCGGAACCCCAGCCCCGAGGCCACCTTCGTGCCGTCCGACAGCGTGCGGTCCCTGTCGGTGACGAGCACCTGGAACCCCCGCGGACCGAGCTTTGACGGGTCGAACTCGGCTGACGTCGTTCCCTTCCTGGCCAGACGTGAAAGCTCCCCGCGGTCCAGGCCGTCGGGGTCGTAGAGCACGCCGCCGCCGTCGACGATCACCGTCGTGCGGTCCTTGGAGATGAGGATCTCATTGCTGCCGAGGTCCCCGTCGGGCCCGCCGGTCTGCGCCTTAGTGATGGAGGCCTCGTCCACGCCCACCTTTCCCAGCACGCCCAGGACGTAGCGGTGCACGCCCTGCGTGGTCATCGCGTACTCCTTGTGGGAGATCCCGCCGAGGGCCGCGTCCTTTCCCGTCGTGAAGCCCTTCCAGTAGCGGTACCCGCGGGCCCGGGCGCGCTGCGACGCCCAGTCCATGAGGTGCGCCGTGCCTTCGTCGGGGCCGAGGAAGAGGATCTCTTCCTTCCAGCCCACGATCTCCGGCTCGTGCCCCGGCAGGAGCAGGTCCAGGAGCGCGTTCACGTAGCGGTGGAAGACCTCGTCAGCCTCCGCGTTCGTCGCGCCGAGCGCCGGAAGGATGATGCCCTTCGACCCGCCCTCGGGGATGTCCTTGTTCTTCTTGTTCTGGGTGAAGGCGAGGTTGAAGCACTCGTCGAACAGGGAGTCGTCGTTGCGCAGCCAGTCGTCGGCTGTCGGGGAGCGCACGATGCGGATGCCGCCGCGCGCGATGTCCTTGAAGCGCACGTGGAAACCGTGGAAGCGGCGCCCGACGACGAAGAACACGCCGAAGGGGACGCTTTCCAGGCCGCGCCGCGCGAAAAACGAGGAGTCAAGACGGAAGGAGAACGCTCCCTTGACCGGGAGGAAAAAGTTCGTGCGGATCACGGCCTCGACGAAGCGCACGGCCCATCGGACCACCTGCGCCTCGTTGCCGACGAGCTCCGCCGAGGCCAGCGCGGCATCGATGCGGGCGCTCGCGGCGGCTTCCTTCGCCGCGCGGTCGGTAAGCGTCGGGGAGAAGCGCGCGGCAAAAAGCTCCCACAGGTCCCGTGCGATATCCGGCCTGTCAACGAACACCCGCTCGATATCCGCCCGGGGGAACGTGTCGCGGTCGATGCGGGCCTGCAGCGTGGCAAGCACGCCCCCGAGGTCCCCTTCGGTGCGGAAGCGCTCGGTGAGGAACCCGACGTCCGGGTCGGGCACCGTGATGAACTGGTGCACGAAGCTTACAGTAGCGTTGAGGAGGTTGGCCTGGGAGGGGGAAAGCGCCCCGGATTCCACGAGCGCGGCCGCGGGGCCGGGCGGGTAGAGGCTCACCTCCACGAGCTGGCGCATGAGGTCCGCGGGGAACTCCTTGAGCGCGTACAGGGAGGCGATGATCACCGGCCTCGTGCCGCCGAACGTGGCAGTGTATTTGCGCGTCACCTCGATGCCCGCGCGGGCCATAACCCTGCTGATGTTGGCCTGGAAGTGGTTGATGAAGCCGCGGGGGAACCCGATCATCACGCGGCACTCCCCCGTCTCCTCCTTGCAGGAATGCGCGACGGCGATGCTCTCCGTTTCCCGCACGGTGCGCCACAGCTCGGCGTAGCGGCCGCGGGCGGCGGTATCGGAGAGCTCGAGGAAGCTGTGGGGGGAGACCCCGTCGAAATCGTCGGCTCCCGACGTCGGGGCTCCCGTCCGATACACGGTGTACAGGAGGATGTTCGGCAGGGGCGCGTAGGCGGTGACGTTCACGAGGTCTCCGCCCGCGTAATAGGAGCGCTCGATCTCCTCCTCCACCTCGAGGCTGCGCAGACGGTGCACCCAGTGGGTGGCCGTGCCGTCAGGCGACGTCGAGGATACCTTCATGTGCTCGTAGGCCTCGGAATCGAGGCCTGCAAGCTCGTAGGAGCGGTTGAGCATGATCTGGCGCGCCATGAGCGCAGGCGGCGTGTTCTGCAGGTAGTAGTCGGGGAAGCTCAGGTCCGTGAGCCACCACTTCATCTCGTGGAGGATCCTCTCCTCCGTGAGGTCGGCGATCTGGCCGACGTCCCCGGGTACGCCCTTGGTGAGGATCTCCTCGTACACGCGCAGGAGGAACCCGGCGTCCAGTCCGGTTTTCTTCTGGATGAGCGCGAAGATCTGATCCCGCGGATGCACGATGATGAGAGGGAGCCCGGCCGCAGAAAGCCCCGGCACGTGGGCGAAGAGCTTCACCCCGTTCTTCCGTTCGGGGTCCACGAGCCAGAGCAACCGTGACACGATCGCGTGGGGCTCGAGGCTCGACTGCTGCCAGGCTTCTTCCGAAATCTTCCGACAGGCGTCCCGCGTGAGAGGAAACACCTCCGGCACCTTCATGAGCATTTCCCCGAGATCGGCTTTCGCCTCCTTGCTGAGTACTCTAAGTTCGCTTTTCATGGATTCGATTCCTTTCGTGGTTGATGCTTCATGGAGTGTAGCAGAGATGAAACGATTACGACAGCGCGCATGCGCCGCTCCGGGGGACCTTGAAGTGCCGGCACGTTTCCTCTATCGTACGTGAGGAACCGAGATTTCAGAAACGCTCAAGGAGAATACAATGAGGCGGAACGACTCACGGCTCCTCGCCGGGCTTATTCTTTTCGTCGTCGGCGCGGCCGTCTTCGCCTACGGTATCATCGCTTACAACCACGAGAGGGCGTCTCTCGGAGGATCCCTCCAGAGGGTCTTCACCGGCAGCTCGTCCGGGGAGCAGCAGGCCATCATCGAGATGATCGCCGGGGGAGCCGTCGCACTGATCGGCATCATAGCCCTCGTGCTGCGCCGGCCCCGCCGGGGCTGAGCCGCGGCCGCATCGTTCACGTCTCCAGCGCGGGGATCCTCACGGTGAACTCGCTGCCCGCGCCGACCACCGACCGCACGCTCACCGTCCCGTCGTGCAGCTCCGTGAGGCGTTTGACGAGGCTCAGGCCGAGCCCGGTCCCGGGGATGGCCGCCGTGTTCTCGTTGCGCGCGCGGTAGAACTCGTCGAAAACCTTCGCGCAGTCCTCCGGGCCGATTCCGATCCCGTCGTCGGTCACGTTGACGGCGACATAGATGCCGTCCCTGCCCGCGCTCACCGCCACGTGCCCGTTGTCCCGGGAATACTTGATGGCGTTCTCCACGAGGTTCGCATAGATCATCGAGAGGGCGTCCCTGTCCGCCAGGACCCTGGCCGCGGCCTCCGAGGGCGCGACGCTGAGTGTAATGTTCCGCGACGCGGCCTTGTCCCGAACGGAATCCACGACGTCGGCGATCACCTCCATCACCTCGACCGGCGCGCGTTTCAGGGAGAAATGGCCGGTCTGGATCGCGGTGAGGCTCAGGAGCTCGTTCACCATCGAACGGAGAGTGCGCACGCGCAGCAGCGCGCGGGCGATCATCGCGCGTTCCTCCACCGCATCGTGCTTCAGCGTGCCGCTCAATACGAGGTTCAGCCAGCCTTCCGTCGCCGCAAGGGGGCTCTTCACCTCGTGGGCAACCAGCGACACGAACATCGACTTGGCGGCGTCGAGCTTTGCCAGGGCGGTGACGTCGCTGAACACGGCGACGGCGCCCGAGGTGTCGCCATTGGGCTCGATGACAGGGCTCACGTTCACCATGCACGTAAACGATCCCAACGGGATCTGGCGGGAGAGGATCATGAAGCCGCCGGGAGAGTCGATGACGACGTTCACTATCTCCTTCACGTCGGGGCTCCCGATCGCCTCCAGGGGGAAGGGCAGCTCGAGGCTCGCACAGTCCGGAAGCATGCGTGCCGCGGCGTGGTTGCGCAGCACGACGAGCCTGTCCCTGTTGATCACGAGGATGCCGTCGGTCATTGCGGAGATGATCGTGGTGCTGCGCGAGCGCTCGGAGGCGAGCTCCAGCAGGCGGCTCTCCCGCTCCTCCCGGAGCCGCCGCGCCTCCATGGTGAGAGATCGCAGCTCCAGCCCGTTCTTGATGGCCAGAAGCAGCTCGTCCGGCGTGAAGGGCTTGGGGATGTAGCTGTAGGCGCCCTGGCGGGTGCCTTCCACCGCGGTGTCGAGCGTTGCATGAGCCGTGATGATGAGGGGCACGCTGTCGGGGTCGCTGTTCCTGATCTCCTGCATCAGCTCGAGGCCGCTCATGCGCGGCATCTGCAGGTCCACGAGGAGCACGGCGAACGGACCGCGCTCGAGGAACTGCTCCAGGCCCGCCTTTCCGTCACCTGCGGTGACCACGTCGTAGCCTTCCGAGGCGAGGATCTTGCGGCATCCCTCCCTGACGCCGAGCTCGTCGTCCACCACGAGGATCCTCCGCGCGGACGCCGTGCGTCCGGCCGCCTCCGTCATGCGAGGAGCTCCTTCACCTTCGCGAGGAACGCTTCGGGGTCCACCGGCTTGTCGAAGTACGCCTCGGCCTTCATCGCGGCGAGGTCCGCGGCCGAGCGCGGCTTGAAATCGAAGCCCTTCTGGCGCGCGACCGCGGAGACGATGATCACGGGGAGGGTCTTGAGGCGCGGGTCCGATTTCAAAGCGCCGGCGAGCGTGAAGCCCGAATCGAGGTTGCGCATCATGAGGTCGGTCACGACGAGCGACGGCATGCGCTGCGCTCCGTCCAGCACGGCCAGGGCCGTGCGGGGGTCGGCGAAGCAGGCCACCTCGTAGCCCGCGCTCTCGAGGATCGCCTTCTCCAGATCGAGGAAATCGCTGTCGTCGTCCACGAGGAAGATGAGCCGCTCGTCAGGCATTACGCGCCGTCCCTCAACGCCTTGTTCACTACGGCAAGAAGGAGCTGCGCATCCACGGGCTTCTCCAGAAGGGCGTCGACGGGCAGCCACGTCCGGTCGGGCTCGATATGGAACGGGACCGAGTCGTTCACCGACGTGATCATCACGAGCGGAATCGATTTCGTGTACTCGGAGTTGCGCAGCTCCCGGGAGACGTTGAAACCGTCGCTCTGGTTCTCCATCACCATGTCGAGGATGACCAGGTCGGGCCTGTGCGCCGCCACCTCCTCGAGGCACTGACGGCCGCTGTAGGCGACGCGCACCTCATAGCCGCTGTGCTCGAGGAGCACGCGGTTCATCTCCACGAAATCAGCGTCGTCATCCACCAGCAGCACTGTTTTTGCCGAGCTCATGGGTCTCCTCCCTGACAGCCTCACCGACGGGGATGCGGACGAGGAAGGTTGTCCCTTTCCCGACCTCGCTGTCCACAGAAATGTCGCCCGCGTGCATCTTCACCACACCGTATACGATGGACAGACCCATGCCCGTGCCCTTGCCGAGCTGCTTCGTCGTGTAGAACGGCGTGAAGATATCCTTGAGGACCTCGGGCGGCATGCCCGCGCCATCGTCGGTGACCTTCAGAAGCGCCAGTGTGCGTGACGGGGCGAGTGCGGCGGACACCACCACCTCCCCCGACCCCTTTTCCTCCACGGCATCGATCCCGTTCTGCACGAGATTCACGAGCATCTGCCTGATCTGCTCGGCGTCCAGCATGAGCCGGGGCAGGTCCGGTTCGATATCGACGCGCACGAGGACGGCGGCGCGCTTATCAGGGGCCGCGCTGCCGAGCTTGAGGTTCGTCGTGTCGACCAGGTCGCGGATGAGCCGGCCCAGGTCCGTGGGCGCCTTCACCACCCGGGACTGGCGTGCGAAGTCCAGGAGCCCCCGCATGATCGTGCGGCACCGGTTGGCCTCCGTCACGATCATCTGGATGTCCTCCGACTCCGAATCCCCCTCCCGGTGGGATTTCAACAGCATGTGCGAATACAGGAGGATCGTGGAGAGCGGGTTGTTGATCTCGTGCGCCACCCCCGCGGAAATCTGGCCCATCGACGCCAACCGTTCGGTCTGTACCAGCCTGTCCTGCGTGGCCTGGTGGGACTTCTGCAGGCTGGACAGCGAGCTCTCCAGCTCGTCCACGAGGTAGGGCAGGCACATGCTCACTTCCGCGATGCCCTGGCAGACCGCCACCGCCTTGTCCCTGCAGCTCGGATACCCGCAGGAGCCGCAGTTCAGCTGGTCCTCGGCGCCGTACTTGCGCATCCTGCGCAGGGCCGCCGCTATGTCCTCCTCCGACGGCCGGGGGAGGAGCACGGGCTGCTCGGAGAAGCCCCGCGAGAGGTCGATGCCGTCGTACCGCGAGAGCGCCTCCGTCATGTCGCGGCCGGCCATGGCGCTGTTGCGCTCCACGATGTAGTCGGTGAGCATCTCCTTGCGGGCGAACACGCTCATGTCGTTGCCCATCTCGGGGCCGTTGATGCAGCCGTCGCAGAACAAGATGTCGACGACCCTCGCCTTGCTCTTCCCGTCCGCAAGCTCCCGTAGCGCGGGGAGGACCCTGTCCTTGCCCTCGGTGACCATCACGCTGTTCTGCAGTATGTCCGCCTCGAAGCCCGCGGCGCGCAGGAGCCCGCCGGAGATGGGCAGGGACCGTCCCAGGCACGCGGCCGGGCCGTCGAAGCCGGTGGGCTGCTCGTGCCGGGGATCGATACCCGCGGCCATGAGCATGACGCGCAGCTCCTCGTAGGTGAGGACGGCGTCGACCGCCTCCTGCACGAACGGGTCCTTGATCTCCGCCTTTTTCGCCGTGCAGGGGCCGATGAACACGACGCGTGCGCCTTCGACGCGTTCCTTGATGGCCCGGCCCGTTGCGATCATGGGCGAGACCACCGGTGCCAGGGCGCCGCTGAGCTCGGGCATGTATTTCCGGACGTACGAGACGATGGCCGGGCATGCCGTGCCCACGACGGTGTGTCCGTTGCGGATCGCGTCATGGGCAAGGCGCGTGTACTCCCGCCCGATGAGCTCCGCGCCGAAGGCCACTTCCCATACCTGGGAGAAGCCGAGCCGGCGCAGCGCTGTCAGCACGCTCCCCGGCTGCGAGCCGCAGAACGCGACGGGGAACGAGGGGGCGAGAATGGCGTATGTTTTCTCGCCGCCCTCCGCGAGCATACGGGTGACGGACAGGGTGGCATCCTCGATGCGCTTGGCCTTCTGGGTGCAGACCTTCACGCAGTTCCCGCACGCAATGCACTGCTCGTCGATGACCGTGGCCTGCCCGTTGATGACCTTGATGGCCTTCGCCGGGCATTCGCGCACGCACGCGTAGCAGCGCCTGCATTTCTCGGGAATCGTCGAGACGATGCTCATCCCTGTCCTCCCCTGCGCCTCAGCTCACACCCGTTCCCGCGGCGTATACCGCGTGTGCAGGAGGTGATGCGACCTCTCCCCCAGCGGTTTTTTCAGATACTCCTCGTAGATCGCCGTCACCTCGGGATTGTTGTGCGACTTGCGGATGGGCTTTCCCTCGTCCTCCTTGTAGATCGCCGCGATGCGCGCAAGGCGCACCTCGTCGGTCGTGAGCCGGGGCTGGCCTCCGCCGCCGATGCATCCGCCCGGACAGGTCATCACCTCCACGAAGTGGTACTGCTCTCCGGCCTTGATCCGCTCGATGAGGCTGCGGGCATTGCCCAGGCCGTGGGCCACCGCCACCTTCACCGTCACCCCTTCCAGGAAGGACCAGTCGGGGACTGCCCCCTGGATAGTCACCGCAGCTTCCTTCACGCCGGCAAGTCCGGCAATAGGGGCGATGTGGAGATTCTCGAAGGGGAGCTCGCGGCCCGTCACGATCTCATACACGGTCCTGAGCGCGGCCTCCATGACACCGCCCGTGTTGGCGAAGATATCCGCTGCCCCGGACGATTGCCCGAGGATGCTGTCCATCTTACCGTCGGGGAGCCCTGCGAAGTCGATCCCCGCCATCTTGATCATCCGGCCGAGCTCACGCGTGGTGAGAACGACGTCCACGTCGCGGCTTCCGCTCGAGTCCATCTCGGGCCGCTGGCACTCGAACTTCTTCGCCGTGCACGGCATGACCGATACGACGAAGATGTCCTCCGCCTTCTTGCCGATCTTTTCGGCGAAGTAGGTCTTTGCAACAGCGCCGAACATCTGCTGCGGTGACTTGCACGTTGAGATGTTCGGGAGGATGTCCGGCCAGAAATGCTCGGCGTAGCGGATCCACCCCGGCGAGCAGCTCGTGAACATCGGAAGTGCCACCGGCTTCTTCTCCACCAGCGCCCCCTTCAGGCGCGTGAGGAGCTCCGTGCCCTCTTCCAATATCGTGAGGTCGGCGGTGAAGTTCGTGTCGAACACACGGTCGAACCCCATCTGGCGCAGCGCGCTCACCATCTTTCCCGTCACGAGCGTCCCCGGCGGGAAGCCGAAGCATTCCCCGAGGGCCGCACGGATGGCGGGGGCTGTCTGCACGACCACCGTCTTCTTGGGGTCGTCCAGGGCTTCCCATACGCGACCGATGTCGTCGTGCTCGCTGATGGCGCCCACGGGACATACCGCGGCGCACTGGCCGCATTGCACGCAGACCACGTCGGAAAGATTCTGGGAGAAGGCAGGCCCGATCACCGATTGGAACCCACGCCCCTGGGGGAAGATCGCTGCGACCCCCTGGGTCTGGCCGCAGACCGTGACGCACCGGCGGCACGACACGCACTTGGCCGTGTCCCGCACGAGGGCGGGAGTGCTCGAGTCCGTGCGGCGCTTGCTCTTCATTCCCGGAAAGCCGACCTCCCTGATGCCGAGATCGCTGGCGATGGCCTGCAGCTCGCAGTCCGCATTGCGGTCGCAGGTCTGGCAGTCCCCGTCATGATCGGAGAGGATCAGCTCCACGATCGTTTTCCGCGCCGAGCGCACCCGGAGAGTATTGGTCTGGACCTCCATCCCCTCCATGGTCCTCGTGACGCAGGCCGGCATGAGGGTCTTGAAGCCCTTCACCTCCACCATGCACACGCGGCAGGAGCCGATGGCCTGGACGTTCTTCAGGTAGCACAGCGAGGGGATCTTCACGCCGGCCATGCGGGCGGCCTCGAGGAGGTTCGTCCCGTCCGGCACCTGGATTTTCCTGTTGTCAATCGTCAATGACGGCATAGTACTTCACGCTCCTCTCTCTTGTCTTCCGCCGTTGCCCGCCGCTGCCGCGACCTCCTCACGGAAGTCGCACCGCAGACAGCGCTTCGCCTCTTCCAGCGCCACGGCGCGCGGCCATGTCGTCTCCACCTCTCTGAAGGTCCCCCTGCGGCTTGCAATGGGGATCATCGTCATGCCGGGCCGGGCGCCGGGGACGGGGTCAGCCTCTGGATCGAAGAACGTGTCCACGATCCTGCTGTCCCGCCATACCGCATGGTCCGCGCCGGTGAGGAACCTGTCGATGCCGGCCGCCGCCCGCTCACCGCCCGCGATGGCCTCCACGACCGAGGCCGGTCCGTTGGCGGCGTCTCCTCCGGCGAACACCCAGTCGACGGACGTCCTGCCCGTGACGGGATCCGCGGCGAGGTACTTGCGCGCGTTCAAAGCGACAGAAACGCCGTCGAAAAGCCCGTCCGCCTTCAGCGTCTGGCCGATCGCGGCGATGACCATGTCGGCGGCGAGGACGTAGTCGTTCGCCCCCTTTGCCACGGGCGTGCGCCGCCCTGTCCTGTCGAAATCCCCCAGCTCCATGGTGCGGACCTTTACGGCAGACACGCGGCCGGACTTTGCCACGAGCTCCACCGGCGCCGCGAGGAACTGGAACTTCACCCCTTCACGCTCGGCTTCCTCCACCTCTTCCTCGTAGGCGGGCATCTCCGCCCGGGTCCGACGGTAGAGCACCGTTGCACTTTCAGCGCCCAGCCGAAGTGATGTGCGCGCGGCATCCACGGCAGCGTTGCCGCCGCCGATCACCACGACATTGCGGCCCACTGCCGCCTTGCCGGTGAGGTTGTATTCCCGCAGGAATCCCAGCGCGTCCTCCACACCCTTCATGTCCTCCCCTTCCATGCCGAGCCCCATGCCGTTGGGCGCGCCCACGGCGATGAACGCCGCCTCGTATCCCTGGTTCTTGAGGTCGGTGAGGGAGAAATCCTTCCCGAGCTTCTTCTTCGTCTTGATCGTCACGCCCATGTCCGCGATGCCCTGGATCTCCCGTGAGAGGATGTCGCGGGGCAGGCGGTAGGCGGGGATGGCCTGGAGCAGCATTCCGCCCGGCTTGTCCGCCGCCTCGAACACCGTCGGCTTGTAGCCGAGGCGCGCGAGGAAGTACGCGCAGGACAGCCCCGCGGGGCCGGCGCCGACGATCGCAACCTTGCGCCTGGCGTTGGCGCCGTTGCCGATCGGGTCGGGGATCTGGAAGCCCTTCTCCTGATCGGAGAGGAAGCGCTTCACGGCGCGCACGGACAGCGGTTCGTCCAGCGTCGATCTCCTGCACTTGGATTCGCAGGGATGGAAGCACACGCGCGCACAGACCGCGACGAACGGGTTTCTCTCCCTGTGCAGACGGAGCGCCTCGTTGAAGCGTTTCTCACCGGTGAGGCTCACGAAGCCGGGGATGTCCACGCCCGCCGGACACCCGTTCTGACACGGGGCGCGGACGAGCTCGGCGCAGACGCCGGCCCGGCACTTGTGGTCCCTGATGTGCTCGACGAACTCCTCCCGGAAATACCGGATGAACGAGAGGACGGGATTGGGCGCGGTCTGGCCCAGCCCGCAGAGCGCCGTGTCTTTGATCGTCGTGCCGAGCGAAAGGAGGCGCTCGATGTCGCCGTCCTGACCCTTGCCCGCGCAGATCCGCTCGAGGATCTCGAGCATCCGCCGGGTGCCGACCCTGCACGGCGTGCACTTGCCGCACGACTCGTCCTGCGTGAACTCCAGGAAGAACCGGGCCATGTCGACCATGCAGGAGTCCTCGTCCATGACGATGAGCCCGCCCGATCCCATGATGGCCCCGAGCTCCGTGATCGACTCGTAGTCGACAGGCACGTTGAGGTGCTCCCGGGGGATGCAGCCGCCCGACGGTCCGCCGATCTGCGCCGCCTTGAACTTCTTCCCGTTGGGGATGCCGCCGCCGATGTCGTAGATGATCTCTCCCAGCGGAACGCCCATGTTGACCTCGACGAGGCCGACATTGTTCACCTTGCCGGTGAGGGCGAAGATCTTCGTGCCGGGGCTCTTCGGGGTGCCCACGGACCTGAACCAGTCCGAGCCGTTGGAGATGATGAGCGGAACGTTCGCCAGCGTTTCAACGTTGTTGAGAACGGTCGGCTTCTCCCAGAGACCCGCCACGGCGGGGAACGGCGGACGGGGTCGCGGCTCGCCGCGCTTGCCCTCGATGGAGCGCATCAGCGCCGTCTCTTCGCCACACACGAAAGCACCTGATCCGCGCGCGATGTCGATGTCGAAATCGAAACCGATGCCGAGGATGTCCTTGCCCAGGAGCCCGCGCTCACGGCACTGGGCGATGGCGAGGTTCAGCCGCTCGATGGCCAGCGGGTACTCCGCGCGGCAGTAGATGTAGCCCTGCGATGCGCCGATGGCGCGCGCTCCGATGATCATGCCCTCCAGGACCGCGTGCGGATCGCTCTCCAGCACGCTCCTGTCCATGAAGGCGCCCGGGTCCCCTTCATCCGCGTTGCAGAGGAAGTACTTCTGATCCGATTTCACCTTCGCGGCGAACTCCCACTTCATGCCGGTGGGGAAGCCCGCTCCGCCGCGGCCGCGCAGGCCCGATTTCTTCATCTCCTCCACGATCTGCGCGGGGGTCATCTCCAGCAGCGCTTTCGCCGTGGCGATATAGCCGCCGCGGCCGATGTACTCTTCGATGCTTGTCGCCGAGATGCGTCCCTTGTTGTGCAGGACGCGCAGGTTCTGACGGGCGAAGAAGGGGATATCCGCGTAATGGGGAATCACCGCCTGCGTGACGGGGTGACGGAACATGAGCCGCTCGACGGTCCTCCCTTTGAGGATGTGCTCCTCCACCAGCTCGGGCATGTCCTCGGGGGTGAGCTTCTGATAGAAGTACCCGCCCGGATACACGACCATGATGGGCCCGCACGCGCAGAAGCCGTTGCAGCCCGTCCTCACCACGGAGACCTCACCCGATGCGCGGGCGGCCTCCATGTCCTCTATGGCGACCTTGTCGGTGAGCCCGCGGGCCACCAGTTCCTTCACCAGCGCGTCGCGCACCTTCTCCGCCCCCGAGGAGACGCAGCCTGTGCCGAAGCACATGAGCAGATGCATGCGTGTGGACGTCATCTCCTGGCCCCCTTTCCTGTGGCCTTGATGTCAGACGGCTCCGTGCCGACGTAGACCATGTACTGTTGAACTGCCTTGCCCGCCGAAGCCTGCCGGAAGACCTCGCGCGCCTTTGCCGCGTCCAGATGCCCGTAGAGCACCGGTTCCGCACCGAGTGTCTCCACGGTCATGACCGGCTCGTGCTCGCACGCGCCGATACAGCCGGAGGTCGTGAGGCGGATGTCGGTGCGGCCGCTCTTTTCGAGCTCCTCGGCAACCGCGTTCACGACCTCGCGTGCACCGCTGGCGATCCCGCAGGTGCCCATGTGCACGGTGAAGCACATCTTATAGCCGTCCTCCCGAAGGGCGGTCTTCTTCTGCGCCTGTTCCTTGATGGCAAGGATGTCCTGAAGGCTTCGTATCTTATCCATGGACCTTGACTCCCTTCCTGGCCGTTACTGCGGCCCCTTTCCGGACCGCGGGCTTCCTGGCCGTCGGCTTTTTCGCCGCCGGTTTTTTGGCCGCTGTCCTCTTGGCCGCGGCCTTCTTGGGCTGCGCGTAGAAGGTGGCGAGGATCTCGCGGATCTTCGACGGCCGCACGCGCTTGTACACCTCGTCATCGATGCACATGGCGGGGGCAAGCCCGCACGCGCCGAAGCAGCGCGCCACCTCGAGGCTGAACATGCCGTCCTTGGAGGTTTCCCCGACCTCGATGCCCAGCTCTTTGCGCATGGTCTCCAGGACCTGCTTGCCGCCGCGCACGTAGCATGCAGTGCCCAGGCAGACACGGATCACGTGCTTGCCGCGCGGGTGCGTGGCGAAGAACGCATAGAAGCTCACCACGCCTGCGACCTCGCTGTAGGACTTGTCCAGCGCCAGGGCGATGTGCTTCAGGACGTTCTCCGGCAGGTAGCCGAAGATCCCCTGCGCGATCTGCAGCACGGGGATCAATGCCCCCGGCTTCCCCCGGTACCCCAGCAGGACCTCGTCGAGCCTCTTCATGAGCTCCGACTCGGTCGCCTGCCCGCCGCACGCGCAGGCGGGTTCATTTCCGTTCATGCCGCTCTCCCTTCCTTCGTTTATTATTCCAGCACATGGAGAGCCGTGAGGCCCTCCTCGATTCTCTCCCTCATGAGACGCGCGACGACGATGTCGCCGCGCCCGGCGGTCGGCAGACCGCTCCTGATGTCGGAGGTCGTCACGCGCCATTCCCTGTCGCCGACACGCAGGCGGGCGCGCAGCTCCACGTCCGGGTTGGTGCACACCACCGATGCCAGCGTCGCCGCGAGGTCCCCCAGCGGGCTCCTGTCCACGCTGGACAACGGCATGGAGGCGCGCGCCGCGCATCCGCCGAGGCCCGACCGGCCGAGTGAAAAGTCCCCGCCTGCCTGCTCCGCCCTGAACTTCAGCATGCTGAGGCCGAGTCCCGTCTTCTTGCCCTGCTTCGTCGTGTAGAAAGGATCGGCCGCGGTGTCCGCGGCGACGCCGATCCCCGGGCCGTCGTCCTCCACGGAAACGGAGAGCAGGTCGTGCTCCGGTTCCTCCTCCACCTCGACGGACACCACGGAGGCGCCTGCCCGTAACGAGTTCTCGATGAGGTCCAGGATGTGGAGGGCGATCTCACGCAATCGCGTACCTCCGTCCCCCTTCACCGCGCAGCGCCTTGCAGAGCTCGGCGAAATCGATGGTCTCCACCTCCAGCGCGGTCAGGCCCGTGCCGATCTCCTGGAGGAAATGGCTGTCCGACGAGCAGAGGAGGGGGAACCCGTGGACGGCGAACTCCGGCGCGCGACCTCCGCTCACCCCCGCCGCCGATACTTCCAACCCGTCGAACGGAACGTCCGGCGGGAGGAAGCCGAGCTGTCCCGGTACGCTGAAGCTCCTGCGGTCCATGTGCGCGGCAATGGCGAGGCCCCCGTGTCGGTGGATGAGGTCCACCGCCGCACCGAGGTTGAACCTGCTCGCCGAGGCGAGCATGAGCGTCTCCAGATTTATGATTGTGCCGGCGCAGTCCATGAGCTCCTGCTCGGGGGCGCGGCCGCCGGCGGGCGAGGTGCGCGGGGCGAGCGGTCGCCACGGGGGGAGCCCCGCCGCCACCTCGGCGGCGGCCGCGCACGCCTCGTCGATCCCCGGGAAATAGCCGAGGACATGCACCTCTTCCACGGTCGTGATTTCCATTCCGCAGATCACCGACGGCCCCTCGGGGATCCTGGCCGCAGCCTCAACGACCGCCGCGACATTGCCCGCACTGTTGTGGTCACACACGGCGATCATCCTGAGGCCGCGCTCCTGCGCTTCCCGCACGATCGCGGGAGGCGTCATCTCGCGCGACGCGCAGGGGGAGAGAACCGTGTGGATGTGCAGGTCCGCGGCGATGCACTGCATTCACGCCTGTCTTCCCCGGAGCCCGAGGCTGTAGAGCCGGCCGGCCACTTCGAAGGTGGGCTCCGTTGCCGCCAGAAGGGGGATCCCCTCTTGAACGGCCTTCAGCCGCACCGATTCTTCGGGCTGCATGCCCGCCGTGAAGATCACCGCGGCGAGCCCCGCGTGCACGGCCACCGCCACGACGTTCATGTGGACCTGGATCGTGAGGAGAAGGCCTCCGGTGGGCGCATTGGCCAGCACGTCGCTCAACAGATCCGATGCGTGCGCCCGGGTGACCTCCGCCCCGCCGTTCACGGACAGCTCGGGGGTGAGTATCGACAGCCCCAGCTCCTTCGTTATCTCGCCAAGGGTCATGGTGTTTCCTCCCTGTGGGGACAGCGCCGTCCAGCGGTCCTGCCCATGATCACATCTTCAGCGAACGCCACGCAGGTGGGCGCGCCGCAGGCACCGCAGTTCCTGCCCGGAAGCGAGCGCTCCTCGGCGTCGATGGCGGCAAGCTTCCGGATCGCTTCCCCCATATCGGGGTCCAGCCGCATGCCCGGGCGCTGCACGTAGGGGTGCCTGCGTGCCACGGCCATGGCGTCGCAGGGCGCGGCGCCAGCCGCCTCTGCCGCTCCTGCGGCCCCGATCACGATCTCCACCGCCTCCCCGGCCGCCTGCCAGCGCTGCACGGACAGGTAGGGATCCGCCGCGAGAAGGGGCGAGCCCGAGCAGCCTGAGTCGCAGAGCGCGAGGTTCAAAAGGGCCGTGCCCCCGAGCGCTCCGGCCTCGGCGGCGGACAGGATGCGCAGGACGTGGCGGACGCCGCTCACGCTGAGCTCCCCAAGGTGCTGCTCGGGCTCGCCCGCGAACGACGCTGCCGGTGCGCCGCCCCGCACTGAGGCCCGCGCCTCTCCCCGCAGGAAGGGTCGTACCGCCGCGGCAAGACGCGCGGGGCTCAGCGCCGTCACCCGTTCGGTGAGGCTTGCAGCGCTGGCACGGGCGTGCTGCGCGGGACAGGCAGGCACGAGCACCACGGGGCGCAGGGGAAACTCTTCCGCCGCGGCTTCCACCGGGGAGAGCCACGGGCCGAGGTTCGCAATGAGGGAAGGAAACCTGCTCTCCACGAGTGCAACCACGGCCGGGCAGATCGGGGGGATGAGCGGCAGCGGGCCCGGTCCCCGCAGCGCTGCCGCGCGGCGTGCCTCGGAACGAAGCGCTGCCTCCCATTCGTCGACGAAGCGCACCTCGCTGAAACCCATGGCGCCGAGGCCGGAGAGCACGCGAGCAGGCCCGGCCTCAGCCCCGAAGCCCGCAAGGAAACTGTGCGGGAGGATCAGCAGCGCATTCGCGGGAACGGTCAGCCCCTGCACATCCTGAGCACCCTGCGCATCGATGCCGTATACGCCCGCGCTGCATTCCCCGATGCACGCGGCGCAGCCGATGCAGAGACGCTCAAGGACGTGCGGCCCGTGGTCGTGGACGCGAAGTGCGGAGGTTGGACAGGCGAAGATGCACCGCAGGCACTGACGGCAGCGATCCGCCGCAACCGACGGCGCTTCGCGGAGGACCGTGCGGGCATCCTGGGCGTGCTGCTCGACGCCGGAGAGGATGATGCGGGACCTGATCCGCGTGCCGCGGCCCACGCGCGTCTCGATCTCGAAGAGGTCGCTGTTCCTCCGTATGTTCGGCAGCCCCATGCCGGCGCCGAAGCCCATTTCCCGCGCCTTGTCGGAAGCCGTGGACCAGCCCTCGCGGAGGGCGAGCTCGACGTCGGGGATGCCGGGTCCCTCATCGGCGACCTCGAGGTCCAGAGCGCCGCCGTCGAGGCGTGCCCACAGGGTTCCCGTCTTCGCGTGGATGACGACGTTCATCTCCGCCTCGTAGGAGGCGATCATCACGCGGCGGATCACGGCCGCTCCCACGCCGATCTTCACCAGTTGTTCCTTGAGCTGACGGGTCGCCCCTCCGGCGGAGTCGAAATCTCCTCCCGCGATACGGTAGCTCATCCTGATCACGGCGTGCCCCGCTGCGGACCGCCGAGGACAGGGTCCAGGAGCTTTTCCGTCTCCGACAGGCTGTGCGCTACGGTGAGAATGGCGGTTCCCGTAGCCTCAGCCCGGGAGAGGAGCTCGGGGGTCGGTACCGCCCCACCGACGAGGCAGATGCCCGGCACGTCCATCAGCTCGGCGACACGGGCAATCTGCGCATTGTTCAGGGAGGTCACCAGGAGCGTGTCGGGGGTGGCATGCGCGATCAGCCCGCTCATCGTGTCGGCGGCGTGAAACCGGGCGATTGCCCGTTCCGCCGGCACGGGGAGGCTGCAGACGCGTGCGTGGATCAGCTTTGCAAGCTCCTCGACACTCATGGCCTTTCCATAAGTGCAATGCCCGTGCCAATCGTGAATTTATTCGCAATCATGACTGGAATGCTCGTGAATCCAGACGCCCGGAGGCGGGGTGCCTCCAATTGCTTTTCCTAGTGTGAATTGACGAGAGGTCTCTCGACACGTGGATTTCAGGGAGATCGAGCTGCCCCTTGGCCGACACAGCGCGCTCATTCTGTTGTGCGCAATTCTCCCATGGGAGAGGCGCACCCAAGAAATGCCTACCGGAACGTCTCCCTGTCCAGGCCGTACTTCTTCATCCGCTCGTACAAGGCGCGGCGGGAGATCCCCAGCACCTGCCACGTGGCGTTGATCTCGCCCTTGCATTCCTTGAGCGCGGCTTCGATCACCGACCTTTCCAGCTTCTCAAGCTCATCGCGGAGCCGCCCGGCACCGGCCGGGACGGACAGGAGCCTCTCCGTATCGAAATGCATGTCCGGCGTGAAGCCCCCGGCTGTTCCCGACCGTGAGGTGATCACCATGCGCTCCACCGCGTTCTTCAGCTCCCGCACATTGCCGGGCCAGTCGTGGCTGGTCATCTCCGCCAGCGTCTCTTCGGAGGCTGTCGGAACAGGGATCCCGTTCCTGTCCGCGGCGTGGCGAAGGAAATGGGAAACGAGGAGCGGAACGTCCTCTCTCCGCTCCCGCAGAGGCGGCACGCGAATGCTGAGGACCATGATCCGGTGGTAGAAATCTTCCCTTATAGTGCCCCGGCGCACCTCGGCCTGCAGGTCGACATTGGAAGCGCAGATGAGACGGATGTTCACCGTGCGGGGATGATCGCTTCCCAGCTGCTCCACCACCCCGTCATCCAGGACGCGGAGGAGCTGCACCTGAGCGCGCGGGGAGATCGTCTCGATCTCGTCGAGGAGCAGCGTGCCCCCCGAGGCTGCCATGAGCTTGCCCTCCCGCTCCCCGAGGGCCCCGGTGTAGGCGCCTTTTGCATGTCCGAAGAGCTCGCTTTCCAGCATCGTCTCCGGCAGAGCGCCCGCGTTCACCGGCACGAAGGGCCCCGAGGACCTGTGGCTCTGCCCGTGGATGGCCCGTGCCACAAGCTCCTTGCCCACGCCTGTTTCCCCGGTGATAAGCACCGGCGCATCGGAGCGCGCCGCGGCTTCCACCTGCTCGTAGACGTCCTGCATGACGCGGCTGCGCCCGATCATCCCGAACCGGCCGTCCTCGCCCGGGGAAAACAGCGTCAGCCGCCGTCTCAGGTCCGACGCCTCCCGCACCAGCCGGGTCTGTTCCACGGCCTTGGCCACATAGGCAAGGAGCACCGCGTCGTCGAAAGGCTTTTCCGCGAAGTCGAAGGCACCCGCCTTCAGGCATCGCACGGCCATGGCGATATCGCCGTGACCGGTGATCATCACCACGGGGGGCGCGTCGACCCGGGCGCGCACCTGGGCGAGGAACTCCTCCCCGTCCATGCCCGGCATCTTCACGTCGGTCACGATGCACATGGCATCGGCGAGCCCCGGCCATGCCAGGGCGGCCTCGGCGGAGGAGAAGGTTTCCACCGGCCATCCGCGCAACTCGAACATCTGCCCGATCGAATGCCGCGCAGCCTCGTCGTCGTCGATGACGACGACCAGAGCTCCGCCGGCCTCCTCCCCACTGGTCACGCTCTCCCCTTTCCCTGCTCCCTGTTCGCGAGAGGCAGACGCATCGTGAAGGTCGCCCCCGCTCCCGGCGTTCCGACCGCGCCAAGGGAGCCCTTGTGATCCTGGACGATCGTGCGCGAAATGGAAAGCCCCAGGCCGTGGCCGGCTTTGCGCGTGGTGTAGAAGGGCTGGAAGAGCCTGCGGGCCTGCTCGGCACCGAACCCCTTCCCGGTATCGCTCACCTCGACGACGACGGGCAGCGGGAANNAGAGGAGGTTGAGGAAGACCTGTGCAAGACGGATGCGGTCCCCCCATATCGGGGGCAGCCCCTCGTCGAGCTGGAGGATGACGCTCACCTCGGAGAGCTTCATCTGCGGGAGGAGGAAATCCACGGTCTCACGGATGACGCTGTTCACCTCAAGCATCAGGAAAACGCTGTCGGCCCTGCGGGTGAGCTCCCGCATCTGGTTGATGATTTTGGCCGCCCTGTCCACCTGCTCCGAGATGAGCCGCAGGTTCGTCTTCACGTCGGCCTCCGCCCCCGGCTTCTGCTCCAGCATGTAGTAGGCGTTACGCGCGTAGTTCCTGATGCCGGTGAGCGGCTGGTTCAGCTCGTGGGAAATGGCCGCCGCCATCTCTCCCAGCTCGGCAAGCCTCGTGGAGTGCTCGAGCTGCTCTTCCTGCCGACGGGCGAGCTCCGCGAGCTCACGGCGCCTCTCCTCGGATTCCCGCCGGGCGCTCACGTCGATGAGGCTCACGAGCGTCACCGGCCCGCCGTCCAGGAGGAGCCGGGCCCCCGCGGCCTGCACCCACACAACAGAGCCGTCCCGGCGGGCAAGTCCGATCTCCCGGGGAAGCGCGGGGTCGGGCCCCAGCGACTCCAGCGCGGCCGCTCCCTCCGCGCCGCCGAGGGAGTCCAGCGGTTTTCCGATGAGCGTGGACGCCTCCCATTGCAGGAGATGGTGGAGCCAGTCGTTGGCGAAGAGGAAGGAGCCGTCGCGCTGGACGAGGATCCCCGCGGCGACCCCCTCCAGCGCGGGGCGGATCGCGTCGAGCCCGGGGCGGCGCACCACGCACCATCCAGCCCCCGTTCGGCGTCGGGGCAACACCACGAAGAGCAGAACGAGCACGACCGCGATCGAGGCGGCGATCAGGAGAACGAGTATGACCGAGTACCCGTATGTTCCGATGCTCGTATTATAAGGCGGCCCCCCGTGGCGTCAAGGAGCGGCCTCAGACGGCTCACGGCCGCGCCGCGTCTTGACAGCCCACCGCGGATGGGCGAGATTGGCCCATCATGACGGGACTATCCGTGCTCCAGGAATCGATCTGCAGCGCGGTGTTCGGCGGCGTCTCCCATGGCTGAGGAGACGGCGAGGGGACAGCAGAGGCGCACGTTCTGGGGCTTCGTCGGAGACATGTTCTTCTTCGGCGCGGGCTCGAGCTTCGGCGGCCAGACGACCGTGGTCCCCTCGTTCCTCGCCACCCTCACGGATTCCGCGCCCCTCATAGGTCTTTCCTCAACGCTTGCAAACGGCGGCTGGCTGATTCCGCAGCTGTTCGCGGCGAACTCCCTGGCGGGACGCGCGCGGAGGAAATCCTCCGTCGCCGTACCGGCCGCGATCAACCGATTCGTCGCGCTGCTCATTGCCCCGGCCATCCTCCTCTTCGCCCCTCACCAGCGGTCGCTGGCCCTCGTCGTCTTCTTCGTCCTCTACCTCGCGTTCTGGGCGCTGGACGGTGTGGCGAGCATCGCATGGCTGGACATCATGGGGCGTTGCCTGAAGCCGTCGTCCCGCGCACGGGTGATCAGTATCGGGACGATCTCCGCGGGCATCGCGGGGATCGTGGGCGGGGCCGTGGTGAGCATCGTTCTCTCCTCCTCCCGGCTCAGCGGTTCCACCGGCTACGCTCTTCTCTTTCTCATCTGCGGCATCTTCTGGGCACTCTCCTTCGCCTCCTTCCTCTGCGTCCATGAATCGCCCCTCGCCGTCGTCCAGGCCCCGCTCCCGTGGCCGGCGTACTTCCGCAGGCTCGCCGGTGTGGTCCGCGGGGACCCGCACCTCAGGCGGGCGGTGGCCTCCCAGTTCCTCGTCGGGGGACTGGGCATCGCCGCCCCCTTCTACGTGGTGCACGGCCTGGAAGCCCTTCACTTCCCCGAGGCCAGCATCGGCATCTTCACCTCGGCGCAGCTCGTGGGCGGCATCCTCTCCGGGCTCGTGCTGGGGCTGCTGGGCGAACGGCGCGGCACGCGCTCCGTGATGCGGGTCTGGGCGGCATGCGCGCTGGGCGCCCCGCTCATCGCGCTGGTCGCTGAGCTCCTCCTTTCCCCCGGACCCGGGGCCATGATGTACGTCTACTGCGCGGTGTTCGTCATCGTGGGGATGCAGGGCAACTCCAACATGGCGGGGTTCCTCAACTGGGTGCTGGAGTACGCCCCTGCTTCCGATCGCCCGATGTACATCGGCTTTGCCAACACGCTGAACGGCCTGTCCATGGTCATGCCCCTGGTCGGCGGGTGGATCATCTCCGCAACGTCGTCCTTCGTGCTCCTGTTCATCGTCGCCGCGGCGCTGCCAGCGGCGGGGCTTGCCGTGCTGTGGAGCGTGCCGGAACCGAGGAAGATGGGAAGCTGAGAGTCCCTCACTTGCCCTCCGACCTTCCCGTTCGCTACCCTTGTCGCATGAGCGCTGCTTCACTTCCCCTCACCATCGACGACCTCCGTGCCGCGGCGGAACGGATCAAACCCTGGGCGCACAGGACGCCGATCCTCACGAGCTCCTTCTTCGACGAAAAGACGGGTGGCATGCTCTTCTTCAAATGCGAGAACTTCCAGCGCGTGGGGGCTTTCAAGTTCCGCGGCGCGGCAAACGCCGTGTTCTCCCTGGACGAGGCGAAGGCGAAGAAGGGCGTCCTCACTCACTCTTCAGGCAACCACGCGCAGGCAATCGCACTGGCGGCAAAGCTCCGCGGGATCGACGCGTGCATCGTGATGCCGCAGAACGCGCCACGAGTGAAGGTGGAGGCTGTCAGAGGATATGGGGCGCGTATCGTGTTCGCGGGAAACGCGCCCGGGGATCGCGAGCGGGCGGTCACCGGCGTTGCCGCGGAATCGGGTGCGGAGTTCATCCACCCGTCGGACGACCTGCGGGTGATCGCGGGCCAAGCCACAAGCGCGATGGAGATCTTCGAGGACCAGCCGGACCTGGACCTCATAGTGGCACCCGTGGGCGGCGGCGGGCTCCTCAGCGGCACTGCGCTTGCCGCCCGCTGGTTCGCTTCCGGAACGCCGGTGATCGGCGCCGAGCCGGCCGCGGCGGATGACGCGCGGCGCTCCTTCACGTCGGGCGTGCTCGTTCCGTCGGAGAACCCGCAGACGGTGGCCGACGGCCTGCGGACGTCGCTCGGTCCCAACACGTTCGCCATCGTGCGCGCGTGCGTGGCGGATATCGCCACCGCATCGGAAGAGGGGATCATTGCCGCAATGCGTCTGGTGTGGGAACGGATGAAGATCGTGATCGAGCCTTCAGCGGCTGTGCCCCTTGCGGCCATCATGGAGGGAAGGATCGACGTCCGCGGAAAGCGCGTGGCCGTGATCTTCTCCGGCGGCAACGTGGACCTCGACGCCCTGCCGTGGGCGGCACCGGGCAGGTGAACGGAATGCCCCGATAGTCCGGTCCGGCCTCCCGAGGTCCGCCTCACTTGACACGACCCGGGGGACGGCATATTTTATGGTTACCTAAGCTAACTATTTTCCGAAAAACCTCTGCGTGCGGGAGAGGATCGCAATGATCAGACAAGAGATCTTTCGCCAATTCATCCTCCTGGAAAAGCCCGTCAACAGCGCGCTCGACGAGGCATTCGACGAGTTCACCATGACGCTCGCCCGGTGGAAGATCGTCGACTATCTCAACGGTGCGGGCCAATCTACCCTGGTGGGCATTGCCGACTACTTGTCCGTCGCGAAGCCCCCTGTCACGAGGACTGTCTCCTTCCTGGAGGAGAACGGGCTCGTCGAGCAGGCCCCCGGGAGCGATCGTCGGGAAAAAAGGATTCAGCTCACGCAATCGGGAAAGAAGCTCTATCGAAAATGCCGGACGGCGCTGGACGAGGTGCAACGCCGTCTCCTGGACGGCATTTCCGATGCCGAACAAAGGGCCCTGCTGAAGACTTTCATGAAGATCCAGGACAACGCGAGATAAGAGGAACGGATCGATGGACAGACCGGTTCTGTGGGCGAGAGATTTCGTGCTTATTACCCTGGAAAACCTTCTGGCCGCCCTGAACTTCTACCTGCTGATGGTCGTCGTCTCCCAGTACGCAATGAAGCGCTTCGGATCGAGCCCCGCTGAAGCCGGGCTTTCCGCCAGCATCTTCGTCGTCGGCGGACTTTTTGCCCGTCTGTTCTCCGGGAAATGGATCGGCCGATGGGGCTACAAGCGGACTCTCCTCGTGGGGGTCATCGTCAGCCTGGTGATGACGTTATCCTATTTTGCGGTGAACAGCGTCCTCGTCCTGCTTGCCGTCCGGTTTCTCCACGGCGTCGGGTTCGGCATCACCACGACGGCAACGGGGACGATCGCTGCCAACACCGTTCCCAAGGAGAGGAGCGGTGAAGGAATCGGCTATTTCAGCCTGAGTCAGACGATTGCAACGGCCGTCGGTCCCTTCATCGGCATGTTCCTCAGCCGGCACGGAAGCTTCGCGATGATTTTTTCAGCATGCGCCGTTGCCTCGGGGATCGGCATGCTTCTTTCTCCGTTCCTGTCTTTGCGACAGATGGAATCGGCCCGACTCCAGCATGAGGTCATGAAGGGATTCAAGCTCGACAATTTCATCGAGCCCAAAGTGATTCCCATTTCGATCGTGTGCCTGTTCATCTACGTCTGCTATTCCAGTGTCGTGACCTTCCTCACGGCGTATTCACAACAGATCCATCTGGAGGACGCGGCAGGCTTCTTCTTCATCGTGTACGCCGCCGTTATCCTGGTTTCCAGACCGATCACCGGTCGATTGTTCGACAGGAAGGGCGAGAACTCCCTCATGTATCCGGCAATCCTCCTCTTTGCGGCCGGTATGCTTCTCTTCAGCCAGACCCATCACGGTTCCACGCTCCTCCTGGCCGGAGCCTTGATCGGCCTGGGATTCGGCGTCATACAGTCCGTCAGTCAGGCCATTGCCGTCAGGATGACACCGCAGCATCGCATGGGGATGGCAACGTCGACCTACTTCATCTTTTCCGACATAGGGATGGGAATCGGGCCTTTGATCGCAGGACTGGCCATGTCCTTCGCCGGTTACAGTGGAATGTACCTGGGCATGGCCATCGTCGGTGCAGGATGCCTTGCGGTGTACTACACGCTGCACGGCCGCCTGCACCCCGGGCTCACGCGACGGTGATGTTCTTCTTCCCGCCGTAGAAGTCCCACCACGGTTTTGCGCCCTTCAACAGGATTGTGTTGAGCGCCTCGATGTTCTTCACACCCCGGTCCTCGAGCCACGCCACCAGCGCATCGTAGCCGCGCGTAGCGTAGACGGGGATCCCGTCCTGCCATGTCGCCCTGCCGCAGAGGACGCCGGAGAACGGCGTCCCCGCCTCCGCGGCGAGCTCCAGCGTTTCGCGGAATACCTCGTCGGTGACACCGGCGCTCAGATAGATGAAGGGAACTTTTGCCACCGCCGCGGATTCGGCGAACAGCCGCATCGCCTCCTTCTTCGTATACGCTTTCGTACCGGCAAACGTCGACGTGCCTTCCACGAAGCTCATGGACACGGGCACCTCGACCTTGAGGATGTCAACGCCGTAGCGGGGGTTGGAGAACTCCTTCATGTACGCGGTGACGTAGGCGGGTTTGGCCTTGGCGAACTCCAGGCCCTTGGCGTCGCCCAGTGAATCATTGTAGGCGATCGTCTCCAGGAAGAAGGGCACGTCGCAGCCCGCGCACTCAGCGCCGATCCGCTCCACGAACGCCTTCTTCACGTCATTGATGCTGGCGGGATGCGTGGGATTGTAGTAGAGGAGGATCTTGATCGCGCTCGCCCCCGCTTCCACGAGGCGCGGCACGCTCCAGGTGGGAAGGAGGTCGGGAAGACGGGCGTCGTCCTTCGTATCGTAGCCGGTCTTCTCATAGGCCAGAAGAACGCCTGTGCCTTTTGCACGCGCCTTCATTGCGGGCAGGCCGAACTCGGGGTCCAACAGCACGGCGCTGGCATGGCGCGTGAGGACCTTCGTGACCGCGGTTTTGAACCTGTCCAGATCCTCAGGAGTGGCGGGCGTTCCTCGCGCCTTGCCGATGGCCTTCTCCAGCGATCCCCTCTGATCCATTGCTGCGGCAGCGATGATCCCCGCGTCGTTGGCGCACGCATCGATCCCCGCGACCTTACCCTTGCGAAGCTTCACCGCCATACCGTCCCCCTTTTGGTGATTAGTACCCAATGCAAAGCTATTGCTCGAAAGGGCGCAGGTCAAATCAGCTAGGGGCTCCGCGGTCGCGCCGTTCACTCCGACGCGCGGGGCCCGCGGGTCGCTTCGAGATCGCGCGGCGCTTCAGCGCGGGGAGTGGTGAGCCGGGAGGACGGGCTCGCTTTGCACGAGGAGGTACTGGTCCCTGTCGGCGAACGGGACCTGGATCGCGGAGCCGACCTTCGGCCGCAGCCGGGCGAGGTATCCCGGGGTCAGGTGCCTGTCGATCTGGCGCCCCAGCGACTGGCTCGACGCCATGGGCCTATAGGCTGAGTCCAACGCCGCATCCCCCAGGTCCTGGCTGAGGAGGCAGTAGTACGGCCCGTCCAGGAGGAGCACCGCCTCGCCGAGGTGCACATACGGTTCCTTCGATGAAATGATGTCCCAGGGGGGGAGAAACGGAACAGGGTCTCCGGGATTGACGATGCGCAGGATGGGGAGGAAGCCGAACTTTTCCCTGCCCGCGGGCGTCGTGACGCGCGGAGCGCCCGACGCGTAGACCTGCACGACGTCGTAGTGATCCGTCCAGAGCAGCATGGCGAGGATCACCGCCTCGGCGGCGCCCAGGGAATGGCCGAAGATCACGATCTGGTAGTCCGGCCGCAGCCGGGGAAGGATGTCCTTGTAGACGGCCAGGGCGAGCTCCTCGAAGCCCTTGTGCAGGTCGATGCCGAGCTTCCCGTTGTGGTGCAGGCCGTAGTCCATGTCCGCCTGCGCATTGCGCAGATTCGCTGTGCCGCGGATCCAGATCTCCTGGCGCTTCAGCGCGTGGGACGTGCCGATCATGTAACGGTTCATGGTTGCGGGAAGGTCGACGAGAACGAACTCGTCGTAGGTCGATCCGACCGTGGCCCGGATGCGCTGGTCGGACTCGTACCGCATGATCTTGTAGTCGAGGGTCATTCGTTCGATTACGGGAAAGTCCACGGACCCCTCGGCGTCGGGGCTCTCCAGGAAAGGGAGGCGGCCGGTGGCACAGGAGGCGAGGAGGAGAAGAAGAGAGCAGGAGAGGAGACCGGCGTACGCCGTCCTGCGAATGCGGCCACGAAAAAGTACTGGCATCGGCATGCATTGAATCCGCCGGCCCGCGCCTTGTCAACGGCGGGGGCCGCGGCTATCATCGGGGGCCATGCCCGTCCTCGAACCGGACACATCGCTCGAGCTTCCGCGCGTGACCGTGCTCAAGGCATCCGCAGGGTCGGGCAAGACGTATGCCCTCACCGAGCGTTTCGTCCAGTTCCTCCTCTCCGAACGCATCCCGAAGAACGACCTGCGTAACATCCTCGCCATCACGTTCTCCAACAATGCCTCGCGGGAGATGCGCGGGGAGGTGCTGGGCTGGCTGAAGAGGCTGCACTTCCGGGACCCCGAGAGGCTGCGGGAAATCGCGAGCGTCACCGCGGGAGGTGAGGAAAAGGCGGCGGGAAAGGCGGGCACGCTCGTCGACCAGATCCTCTCCCGTTTCTCCGACTTCCAGGTGCAGACGATCGACAGCTTCATGTCGACGATCTTCAGGGCCTCGGCCCTCGATTTCGGCTTCAGCCCGGAGTTCGAGATCGTGATGGACGCCGAGCCTCTCGTTGATTACGCGTTCAACGTATTCCTGCGGGAGGCGGCGCAGGGGACGGACATCGCGGCGCTCCTGGACGAGACGATCCGCGCCGTGCTCGGCTTCAAGGCGGGCGACGACGCATTCCCCTGGGACCCCGCGGCGCCCCTGCTCGCGGAAATGAAGGACATCGGCGCCCGGCTCAGCCTGCTCGACGAGCACCCGGCGACGGTCGACACCACGGCACATCTCGAGCGCGCCGAGCAGAGGGTGCGCGACAGCCTGGAGGGCGTCGCAGGGCTGGTCGATGCCTCGGGGCTTGAAGCGAACAAGAAGTCGACGTTTCCCGACATCCGGGACAGCGTCCGCTCGGGGAGGTTCTCCGATCTCATCGGACGGGGCATGAAGACCTGCCCGGTGAAGAAGCCCGGCGCAAAGGACGCCGCCGGTGGCGCTGCCTACGAGCGGATCCTCGCGGCGTGGGAAGAGGCGGACGCGGCGGTGGCGGAGTACACGGGCCGCTGGGCCCGGGCCTTCTACCAACCCTACCTTCGGCTCCACGGGACACTCGACGCGACGATGGAGAAGGTGAAGCGCAGCCAGTCGACGATCGTGCTCAGCGACATAGGCCGGGCACTCGGAGAGTACATCACCAACGACATTGTTCCCGACGTCTACTTCCGCATCGGCGAGCGGGTCTGGCATTTCCTCATCGACGAGTTCCAGGACACCTCCCCGATGCAGTGGCGCGCGCTGTTTCCGCTCGTGGAGAACTCCCTGGCCATGGGGGGAAGCCTCTTCGTGGTGGGCGATACGAAGCAGGCCATCTACGGTTTCCGTCAGGCCGACTACACGATCATGCGCGGCATGGAGACCGACAACCCGTTCCCCTCCGCGGGGCATACGCTGCGCGAGCTCACCGTGAACCGGCGCAGCGGCGGCAGGGTGCTCTCCTTCGTTTCCGAAGTGTTCCGCACCAACGCTCCGGCCGTCGCGCAGTACAGGGAGGCGTCGCGCAGGAGCGGTCTTGACGAGTGGATTCAGGACCCGCGGGACGGGGCTGATCCCGGATACGTCGAGGTCCAGATCCTCGACCGTGACGACGAGAACCCGCCGGAGCGGGAGAAGCTCCGCCAGATCATGACGGACCTCCACGCCCGCGGGTACGCCTGGGGAGACATCGCGCTTCTGGCGTCGAAGAACGATCAGATCGTGCGCGCCACCTCGTGGCTGAACGAGATGGGGATCCCCTTCCTCTCCTTCAGCAGCCTCGACGTGCGGGCACGGCGGATCGCGGGAGAGCTGATCGCGCTCCTGTCCTTTCTCGATTCGCCTCCCGACGACCTCGCCTTCGCGACGTTCCTCCTCGGCGACATCTTCAGCCGCACGATTGCGGGGAGCGGAACCACGACTTCCGACATCCGGGACTTCCTCTGGAGAAGCAGGGGGAACCGCCCCCTCTACAAGGCCTTTCAGATCGAGTTCCCCGTTCTATGGAAGAATCTCTTCGCCGGGCTGTTTCGTTCCTCCGGCTACCTCCCCCTGTACGACCTCGTGAGCGAGGCGTACGCGGTGTTCGACGTTTTCACCCGCGCTCCCGAAGAGGAGGCGACCCTCGCGAAGCTCCTGGAGATCGTGAAGGAGTTCGAAGGATCGGGGTCCAACAGCCTGCGCGATTTCCTCGGCACGACCGACGATGAGCGGGGCGAATGGGCCATCGCGGTCCCCCGTGGCGCAGACTCCGTGAACGCCATGACCGTCCACAAGGCGAAAGGGCTGGGGTTTCCCGTCGTCGTGGCGCTCCTCTACGGCGAATCACGGCGTGGGTTCGAGTACACGGTGCTCCGTGAAGGGGGCCAGGTCGGCCTGGTGAAGCTCACAAAGGCCATCGCCGATCGCGATCCGACGCTTGCCGCGCTCTACGACGAGGAGGAGGTGCGGACAAAGGTGGAAAGCCTGAACGCGCTGTACGTCGCGCTCACCCGGGCCAAGCAGGAGATGTACGTGGTCGGCGTGAAGAGGGAGCGCGACACGTTTCCCTTCGACCTCCTGCCTTCAGCGGGATTCGCACCGTCGGACGGCAAGGGACCTCCGCCGACAAGGCCGCCTGAAAAGGAAAGCCCCGCCGGCCTGCGGCACGAGGCGCGGGCCGTTCCCGTCTCTTTCGCCCGGGGCAGGCTGGGACGGGAGGAGCGGCGGCGCGGAGAGCTCGTTCACCGCATCCTCGAGCTGCTGGGTGCGCACCCCGCGGATATGTCCGCCGCCCTGGCCGCGGCCGCCGCGCGGGCGGCGCAGGAGGCCCGGGAAGACCCGACCGCGGCTCACGGGGAGGCTTCCCGCCTGGACAGGATGATGAAGGAGACCGCGCTGGGCTCGTATTTCGACGCGGCGCCGGGGCGCGTCGTGTACACCGAACAGGAGTTCTGCGATGAAACGGGTCGGCTCTTTCGGATGGACAGGGTCGTCGTCGATCCCGGAAGCGTCACCGTCATCGACTTCAAGACCGGCGCCGAGGAACCGGCAGAGCACGCGGAACAGGTGAAGGAGTACGTGCGCATCCTCTCCGACGTGTTCCCCGACCGCGCCGTGAAGGCGGTCATCGCCTACCTCGACCTCGGGGTCGTGAGGGTCGTCGAATGAGCACCACGCTCCTGCCCGCCGGGCAGAGCCTCGTCGACGAGATTGCACGCCGCATCGGGGAGGCCGGGTGTCCGGCCTCGGACTGCGTCGTCATATTCCCCGGCAAGCGGCCGGCGCATTTCCTGCGCCAGCGTCTTGCCGCAACCGCGGGATCGAGCATCCTGCCCCCCCGCATGCTCTCCATGGACGAGCTCGTGGATGCCGCCTACGAGGAGCGCGCGGCACGGGACGGACAGGTCCGGCCCAAGCTCGATCCCATCGATGCCGTGTCCATCCTCTACGAGATCCAGATCGCCTCCCAGCACCCCCTCGGCGGCAACGCCTTTATGACGCTGGACAGCTTCTTCTCCGTGGGCCTCAAGGTCTTCAACGACATCGAGGAGCTTCTCATCGAAGAGGTGCCGGCGCGCAACGTGGCGGAGGTGCAGGTCCTCGTGGAGGAGAAGGTGCCGCCGCGATCCCGGGAGCGTCTGCAGACCCTCGCCGTGTTCTATGAGACCTTCTACGAGCAGGTGAAGGAGCGGGGATTTTCCACGCGTTCCTCCCGCTACCGGGCCGTTGCCTCGACGGTCCTGGCAGACGACGTCCCGCGGCAGGGCCCCATCATCCTTGCGGGCTTCTTCACGCTCACCCGTGCCGAGCACCGACTTTTCACCGCCATGGCATCCTGGCCGCGCGTGCAGATGGTCTTCCAGGACGGCCCCGGCATCTGCGACCGGATCCAGGGGCTCGGCATCCCCCCTGTGGCGGGCCGACCGGATAAACCTGCGCCACGGCCGACGATGCACTTCTACAGCAGCCCCGACACCCACGGCCAGATCTTCGCACTGAGCGCCGCGCTCACCGAGGCGGAGGAGAGCACGCTCATCGTGCTGCCCAAGCCCGAGACCCTGTTCCCGCTCCTCCGGCATTGCCTCTCACGGTTCGATCCGGAGAGCTACAACGTCTCCCTTCCCTACCCTCTGCAGCGCACCCCGCTGTACGGCTTCCTCAATGACCTCATGGAGCTCGTTGCCACGATGGACGGGGAGCGCGTGTACCTGCCCTCGTATGTCTCCTTCGTCCTCCATCCCTACGTCAAGAACATCCGTCTGGGCGCTTCGGCAGAATCCACACGGGTGCTGTTCCACGCGCTGGAGGAGAGCCTGGCGAGCCAGCGGACGAGGCGCTTCGCGACGCTCGAAGAGATCGAGTCGGACACGGGGCTCTTCGCCGTGGCCGCGAAGAGGATCGGGGACGAACAGGTCAGCGGTGAGATGCTGCGCGCGCATCTCACCGACATCCACGAGAGGACCGTGTCGCGCTTCCGAAGCTTCCGCAATGTCAGGGACTTCGCCGAGCGGTGCATCGAGCTCATCTCCTGGGTGCACGACGAGAGCACAGCCCGGGACCACCCCTACTTCACCCCGTTCTCGGAGCGGTTCGTGCAGTCCCTGGAGGCGATCTCCCGATCCCTCATGGCGGAGAAATCCTTCAACGATACGGGCAGCTACTTCATCCTCCTGCGCCGCTACATCCAGACCTGCTACCTCCCGTTCCCCGGCACGCCGCTGCACGGCATGCAGGTGCTGGGTGCCCTGGAGACGCGCAACCTCCAGTTCAAACGCGTGTTCGTTCTCGACGCGAACGAGGGAAGCTTCCCCGGCACGGGCTCGGAGAACACGCTGCTGCCCCTTCCCGTGCGCCTTGCCCTGAAGCTTTCCACCTACAGGGACCAGGAGGATATCGCCGCCTATCACTTCAGCCTGCTCACGGCGGGCGCCGCGGAGCTCCACCTGTTCTCCCTCTCGTCCGGGGAAAGCGAGAGGTCACGCTTCGTCGAGCGGCTCCTCTGGGAGGAGCAGAAGAAGAGCGGTACCTTGAGCGAGCGCGGGATCGTGCAACCGATCCAGTACAGGGTGAATCTCTCCACGGCCCAGCCGGCAGCGGTGGAAAAGACTCCGGCCATGGCGGAATGGCTGCGGAGCCAGAAGTACAGCGCCACGTCCCTGGACGCCTACCTCCAGTGCCCGTTGAAGTTCTACTATCGAAGCGTTCTTGCGCTGGGCCCGCGGGAGGAGACCACGGGGGAGATCGAGGCCGTGGACATCGGCTCGTTCGTGCACGACGTGCTCAAGCGTTATTTCACCGCGCGCACGGGAAGGCCGCTCGGCGCGGAGGACGCGGATCGTGGAGAAATGGCGACGCTGGTGGACGACGCATTCTCCAGGTGGTTCGGCGCGGCCGATACGGGAGCGAACAGGCTGCTGCGCGCGCAAGTGAGGCGGCATCTCGGCGATTTTCTCGACGGCTACCTCAAAGAGCTCGTCGCCGCGCATCGGATCACTTTCAAGGCTCTTGAACGTCCGATAGAAACCGCGTGGGGCGACCACGCGCTCCGCGGCAGGCTGGACGTCGTGGCAGACAGGGACGGCAAACCGTGCCTGATCGACTACAAGACCTCGGCCCACCGGGCCAACTACGCCCTGCGCATGGATCGCCTGGATATAGACGATCGCGCGACGTGGAGCCGCGCCATCCCCACGCTGCAGCTCCCCTTCTACATGCTCCTCTACGCCGCGGAATCCGGCCGTGAGCCTGCCGAGGTCCAGGCGATGTTCCTGCTCCTCGGCCGCACGCAGATGGACGACCGCATCGAGGTGCCGCTCTTCGAGGACCCGTCGGATGCCGTCGATGCATGGCCCCGGCTCGAAACGGTGATCAGAAGACTGCTGGAGGAGATCGTCTCCCCGGAGATTCCCTTCACCCCCGCCCCCGACCTGCGTGCGGCCTGCCCCCGCTGCGATTTCGCCGCCATCTGCGGCACCGCGTGGCTGAAGAAGGGGTAGGCGCAGCGCACCCGCGGCGCGCCGCCCATGCGGCACCATCAGCAGAGCCGCTTGACAACGTCCCGCGCCGCGCCGACCATTTCGCCATGGCAGAACAGGTCACCTACAGGATCCTCGGGCACGACATGCAGATCGTGGAGATCGATCTCGAGCCCGGACAGACCATCATCGCCGAAGCCGGAGCGATGAACTACATGGACGACGGCATCACCTACGAGTCGGTGCTCGGCGACGGATCGCGCACCCCCGGGGGGTTCCTCGACCAGGCACTCGGTGCGGGCAAGCGCTTCATCATGGGGGAATCCCTCTTCCTCACCCATTTCACCAATACGGGCGGCGGCAGGCGCACCGTGGCGTTCGCAGCACCCTACCCCGGCACCATCGTTCCGCTGGAGCTCGGCAATCTGGGCGGGGAGATCATCTGCCAGAAGGACTCGTTTCTCTGCGCGGCACACGGCATCAAGCTCGACATCGCCTTCACCCGGAACCTCGGTGTCGGCCTGCTCGGAGGGGAGGGGTTCATCCTCGAGCACCTGAGCGGATCGGGGATGGCGTTCCTCCACGCGGGGGGTACGGTGGTCCGTAAGGAGCTCACCGGCGGCACGATCCTCGTGGACACCGGCTGCCTCGTCGGATTCACCTCGGGCATCACCTACGACATCACCTCGGCGGGGGGCCTGCGCTCGATGCTCTTCGGCGGGGAGGGGATGTTCCTTGCCCGCCTGAGCGGGACCGGCATCGTCTACCTCCAGAGCCTGCCCTTCGCACGCCTGGCACGGCGCATCCTCCAGCAGTTCACGACCAAGCGCCCCGCGGACGAGGGCTCGATCCTCGGCGGCCTGGGCAACATCCTCATGGGGGGGAGGCGGTAGCCCCGCCCGGCCAAGGGGCACGCACCCTCCCCGTTCGGCGAGTACCCCGACCACCACCCCCTGTGTACCTTCAGGTCAGAGGTGGAATGACTATGGGTTCTTCACTGAAAGAGGTATCCGCTTCCCTTCGGGAGGCTGTTCGCAAGGCTACGGCGTACACCGTCGCCCTGGAGAGGGAGCCCTACGCGGTGAGCGGCGTGCTCATCGGCGGGGACAAGGTTCTCACGGCGAGCCATCTCGTCGGGGACGACGGGGCCCGCGTGGTACTGCCGGACGGAAAGACGGTGAGCGCCACTCTGACGGGCCGCGACACGATGAACGACCTGGCGCTTCTCAAGGCCGCAGGGGTCCAGGCCGCGCGCCCCGCGGTGGGATCGGTCGAGGTGGGTGACCTCGTCGTGTCCCTCAAGCGGGATACGTTCGACGGGATCAATGCCGCGCTCGCCATGGTGAGCGCCTCCGGCGCAAAGCTCAGGCTCGGACGGGCGAGTGTGCTCGAACGTTACCTGCAGATCGACATCGATCGGTTGACGGGGACCACGGGCGGACCCCTTGCGGACGGTGACGGCGCCTTTGCCGGCATCCAGGTCCTCAACCGGCGCATGGGCGCGGAGGTGGCCATTCCCGCGGAGCTCGCCCTGAAGAGGGCGGCGCTGATCGAGGAGAAGGGCGGTATCCCCCGGCCGTATCTCGGTGTACGGAGCCAGGAAGTCCCCCTTCCGCAGTCGGCGCGCGATACGGTGGGAGCCGGTCAGGAGACGGGGCTGCTCCTGGTCTGGGTGGAACCGGGCAAAGCCGCGGAGCAGGCGGGGCTCATGGTCGGGGACATCATCGTCGGACTTGCCGGTGTGGCGGTGAACAATCACGGAGACCTCGTGACGGTGCTCGCCGAAAAGGGGGCAGGTGTGAAAGTCGAAGTGCGCGTTCTTCGCGGTGGCGCCATACGCACCGTCTCTCTCACCATCGGAGAGGCATGAACCAACCCCGGCGGCCGGCGCGCATCATCGTTCGCACGCAGGATCCCGCCCTCCGCAAGCTGATCGTGGACCGGCTCCAGGCGCCTGGCGACCTCGAGGTCGAGCAGGACGGGGCCGGCCCCGACGGGCAGGGCGATGTCGAGGCGATCATCGAGGTGGACTCCGCGGAGGCGCAGCTCACCCCACGGGAGCTTTCGGTGATCGCGCTGCTCGCCGACGGGTACGCCAACAAGGAGATCGCCGCACGCCTCTCCATCAGCATCCACACGGCGAAGTTCCACGTCGAGTCGATCCTGCGCAAGCTGAGCGCATCAAACCGCGCTGAGGCGGTACGGGAGGGGATACGCCAGGGCATGATCGGGGTGTGATGGATCTCGACGTTCGTTGACACCGGCGAATCGGCGCCGCTATACTCCTGCGGTGCCGGAGGGACTGATGAACATTCCGAGGCCTCTGCGGGTCATCCACGGCGAACAGGCCCCTGCCTTCGACGTGGCCCTCGTCTACGCGGGGGGCATCGTGGTTGCCGTCCTTGCACTCGTCTTCGCCTCCTCCCGGGTCCCCGGGCTCACGTGGTGGAAGGCGGCACTGCTCTTCCTCATCGCCTTCGACGTCGCCGCGGGAGCAGTGGCGAGCTTCACGCCGGGAACCTCCCGGTACTACACCGACAGGCCTGGCCTGCGGTGGGCCGTGATCTTCCTCCACTTCGTCCAGCCCGGCCTGCTGTACCTGCTCTTCCAGGGCAGGCTCGCCTACTGGTGCTTCCTCTACGGATTCACCGTTGCCGCAGCATCCCTCGTGAACATCATCGGTGACGGTCGACGTCAGCGGACGGCCGCTGCGGCGCTCGTCGCCGTCGGCATCGTTGCGCTCCTGCCCATTGGGCTTGCCACGCCCTTTCTCGCCTGGTTCGGCCCCGTCTACATGCTGAAGCTGATCCTCGGATTCGCGGTGCGCCGCGACGCGACGGAGTGAGCGCGATGCCCCCCGTCGTCTACCGGGAGATGAGCCCTGAAGAGAACAGCCTGGACTGGAGCGTCACCACCGGCGTGATGAGCGACACGGTGCTCATGACGACACTGGAGGCGAGCCAGGCCCAGGGGGAAAAGCACGCGGTGGTCGCCATCGTCGTGCACGGCGAGGTGCGGGAGACCTACATCAGCCCGCAGCCCGCGGTGGAGAAGGCGTTCCCCTTCGATCCCGTCAAACAGGCGTTCGAACAGTACGACGTCCACGGAGGGGTGTGCCTCCTCATCGTGCGGGACGGCAAGGCGGTCATTTCGATCAACGGTCTGCGCTAGAGCGCGGAAAGGGAAGGTGTCGGCATGGCCCCTGAAAAGCTCCCCCATTGGGACCTCACCAACGTCTACCCCGGGCTGGGCTCCCCGAAGCTCGCCTCGGATCTCACCCGATTCACGTCGCTCATCGAACGGATGGAGTCCCATCACGGCGCCGAGCTTTCCGCGACACGCACCGACGCACCCCTGGCGCTCGTCGCCTCCCGGCTGGACACGGCCGTGGACCTGTTCAACGAGGCATACGCGCTCTCCGCCACGCTTTTCATCTTCGTTGAATCGTTCGTCACCACCGACTCCTACAACACGGCGGCGACGAAACAGCTCTCCGAGCTCGAGATCCTGAACGTCAGGCTTCGCCAGGGGTGGACGAGCTTCCAGAAGTGGATCACCGGCATGGCCGCCGTGCTTCCGCAGGCGCTGGAGAAGGGCACGACGGCCCGGGCGCATGCCTTTATCCTCCGCGAAACCGGGGAGCAGGGCGCCTTCCTCATGAGCGGACCCGAGGAGATGCTCGCCGCGGACCTCTCCCTCAGCGGCGCCAACGCGTGGAGCAAGCTCCAGCGGACACTCACGTCGCAGATCGGAGTCGAGTTCGAGCTCGACGGGGAGGAGCGGAAGCTCCCCATGCCCGCGCTCATCAATCTCCGCACGCACCCCGAGGAACCGGTCCGCCGGGGCGCGTATGAGGCGGAGATGGTGGAATGGGAGACGGTGAAGGAACCGCTTGCCGCGTGCATGAACGGACTGAAGGGCTCGGCAGTGGTGCTCAACAGGCGGAGGGGGCGGCAGGACTGCCTGCACGCGCCGATCGACCAGGCCCGCATCGACCGCCCGACCCTGGAAGCGCTGCTGGGCGCCATGGAGGCATCGCTTCCCGCGTTCCGCCGCTATTTCGGCTCCAAAGCCGGCCGTCTGGGAAAGCAGAAGCTCGCCTGGTGGGACCTCTTCGCCCCGACGGGAAGGATCGCCAGCAGCTTCACGTGGGAGGCGGCGCGCGAGCTCATCCTCGAAAACTTCGGCGCCTTTTCCCCGCGTATGCGTAGTTTCGCCCAACGCGCGTTCGACAACAACTGGATCGACGCCGAGCCGCGCGACGGCAAGCAGGGCGGTGCCTTCTGCTCCGCCGTCCCCGGCGTGAAGGAGTCGCGCATCCTGGCGAACTTCGACGGGTCCCTGGAACAGGTGTCCACCGTCGCCCACGAGCTGGGCCACGGTTTCCACAACGATTGCGCGTATCGGGCCGGCAAGACCGAGCTCCAGCAGTCGACACCGATGACGCTCGCCGAAACCGCCTCCATCATGTGCGAAACGATCGTGAACAGCGCGCTGCTGGAGAAGACCGCCGACCAGCAGGAGCAACTGGCCATCCTCGAGAATGCGCTCATCAACGATTCCCAGGTCATCGTCGACATCTATTCGCGCTACCTCTTCGAGAAGGAGGTGATGGAGCGCAGGGAGCGTTCGGAGCTTTCCGCCGACGAGCTGTGCGACATCATGGAAAGAGCGCAGGCCGCGGCCTACGGCGACGGTCTGGACGAGCGCTACCGCCACCGCTACATGTGGACGTGGAAACCGCACTACTACTTCGCGGGTCTGGACTTCTACAATTTCCCCTATGCCTTCGGGCTTCTCTTCGGCACCGGCCTCTACGCGCTGTCGCGTTCGCGCGGGCCGACGTTCGCTGCCGAGTACGAGCAGCTCCTTGCCGCGACGGGGGAAGCCTCGGCGGCGGACCTTGCCGCGCGGTTCGGCATCGACATCCGCACCCGCGCGTTCTGGGACCAGTCGCTTGCCATCATCGGGGAGCGCATCGAGCGCTACTGCGGTATCCCCCACGTGACGGCGTCCACCCCGTAGCCGTCCTCAACCGATCGGATGAAGCCGGGCATCGGGGGGCCCTGGATCCCCGTGAGCTCCGAGGGGCTCGTCGTGACAACGACCTGGTCGGCGAGCCACTGGGAGAGAAAAGCCCGCAGAACCCGGGCCCCGCCCTCCACCATGACCGAAGTGATTCCCTCGGCACGCAGGGTGCGCAGGACCTGAAGGAGGTCAAGCCCTTCCGGAGTGCAATCGACCACGAAAAGCCGCGCCCCCCGGGCGGCGAGCTCCCCGCAGGCGCCCGCGGCCGCGGATCCCTCGGCGTGGAAGATCCAGGGGCTGCGATCGACCCGTTTCAGGAGTCGTGCATCCAGGGGAAAGCGGAGCCGTGAATCGAGGATGACGGGCTGCGGCTGGGGGCCGGGGACGAGCCGAACGGAGAGCTGGGGATCGTCGGCTATGACGGTCTGGATGCCCACGAGGATGGCATCGTGGAGGGTCCGCAGGCGGTGCGTAAGGCGGTGCGATTCGGGCCCGCTGAGGGCGGCAGGCACGCCGCCCGGCCCGGCGATGGCGCCCTTCGAGGACTGCGCCCAGCTCAACGTGACGACGGGCAGCTCTGGAGCGCCCCTGCGCAGCCGGGCGATCACTTCGGCCATCACCGGCCGTGCATCGTCGTCAGACGATCCGGCGGCACCCACCTACTTCTTCCTGCAGACCGACACGCCGTCACCGACCGAAAGGATCACAGTTTCGAAATCGGGTCGGGAGAAGAGCATCTTGTTGAACGCCTTCACCGCCTCAGTCGCCTGCTCCTGGGGGCCTTCGTCCGCAACCTTCCCGCTCCACAGGACGTTGTCGGTGATGAAAAGCCCTCCGGGACGGACGAGCGCGGCGGCCACCTCCACCACCGTGGGGTAGGCTTCCTTGTCGATGTCGTTGAACACGATGTCGAAGCCCGGCTTCTGCTCCCGTGCGACGGCAAGGGCGTCCCCGACACGGAAATCGATTCGGGCTTCCAGCCCCGCGGTCCGGAAGTAGCCCATGGCGAGGTCACGGTTTTCACGCGACATGTCCGTGCAGAGCACCCTGCCCTCTTCCGACATCGCGCGGGCGAACCAGAGCGCCGAATACCCGTAGCCCGAGCCCAGCTCAAGCACGCGACGTGCGCCGATGCTGTGGGCGAGCAGGCTGAGGAGCGACCCGGTCTGCCGCCCGACGATGGGAAAGTGCCTCCGTTCGGCGAGTGCTTCCATGGCTGCCAGAACGGGATCCGGCTGCGCGTCGAGGGAGGCGATGTACCGTACGATGCGCGGATCGACGATCATGGCCCCATGATACGACACCGGCGGCCGTTCGCCCAGTGGGAAAAAGCCGGACAGGTGGGCCGGCACCCGCGCTCGCGCCTGACCCCCTCACCTTGTTCGAGGGGATCGTTTTCTGTAGGCTGACGACAAAAGGAGGCTCACACCATGAAAAGGATTCTCTGCGCGGCATTCGTCGCGCTCGTCGTTTTTTCCGGCATGAGCGCGTTCGCGCAGTCCAAGGGTCTTCCCGACCTCAAGGGCCGCACGGTGCGCGCCGTGACGGGAAACGACTTCACACCGCTGAACTTCGTCGATCCCAAGACCGGCAAGTCCGTCGGCTGGGAATACGACGCGGTGAACGAGATCGCCAAACGCCTGAACGCCAAAGTGGCGTGGAACGTCACCTCGTGGGACACGATGATCCAGGCCATCCGCGACGGGCAGTTCGACGTGGGAATGGACGGGATCACGATCACCGACGAGCGCGGCAAGCAGGTGGCGTTCTCCGATCCGTACATGCGAAGCCAGCAGTTCATGCTCGTGCGCAAGGGCGAGACCCGCTTCACCGGACCCAAGGACTTCGCGGCCAACGCCAAGCTGCTCATCGGCAGTCAGGCGGGCACGACGAACTTCTACGCGGCCGTCTACAATGTGCTCGACGGAAACGAGCAGAACCCGCGGATCAAGCTCTTCGAGACCTTCGGCGCCGCGGTGCAGGCCCTCATCGCCAATGACGTGGACTGCGTCCTCCTGGATGCGGCAACGGGCAAGGGGTACATCGGCGCCAATCCCGACAAGCTTTCGATCATCGGCGATGCCCTGACGAGCGAGGACTACGGCTTCATCTTCAAGCTGGCCTCCGACCTCGTGGCGCCCTTCAATGCGGCGCTGAAGAGCATGAAGGACGACGGCACGCTGGACAAGCTCACCACCAGATGGTTCACGGAGTACGGAACGAAGTGACGCCAGACCGGAGAGGCGGGCCCGGCGTGCCGGCGCCCGCCGTCCCGGCCCCATCACTATGAAGCGCCCCCCCTCCATCGGCCGCCCCGTCAGGGAGCATTTCCTGCCCTTCAACGAAAGCTTGAAGAAGATGCCCTTCTGGCTCCTGGGGATCATCCTGCTGGGGATCCTCACCCTGTGGAGCATCGTCAGCCGGGCCGACTACCGGGTGATCTTCCGTGCCACGGCCGGGGGGCTCCTCACAACGATCTGGGTATCCCTTGTCGCCTTCTGCTTTGCCATCGTTATAGGCCTGATCGGCGGGCTGTGCCGCGTGTCGCCGTTGCGCGTCGTGCGGGAGATCGCCACGTTTTTCGTGGAGATCGTCCGCGGCGTGCCGATGCTCGTCATCCTCTACTATATCGCCTTCATCGGCGCCCCCGGCCTCGTCGAGGCGGTGAACTTCCTCCTCTCCCCCCTGGTGAAGGCCGGGGTTCTCTCCCCCCTCAGCATCCGCAGCATCAGCTTCGTATGGCGCGCGATCATAGCGCTCACTCTGGGATACGGTGCGTTCCTCTCCGAGGTGTTCCGTGCGGGTATCGAATCGATCCACGCCGGGCAGTGGGAGGCGGCATATGCCCTGGGTCTACGGAGGCGGCAGGTCATGGTCCGCATCGTCCTGCCGCAGGCCATTCGCACCGTTCTTCCGCCGCTGGGCAATGAGTTCGTGGCGATGATCAAGGACTCGGCGCTCGTGAGCGCCCTTGGCGTTCAGGACGTGACGCAGATGGGAAAAGTCTACGCGGCGGGGACCTTCAAGTTCTTCGAGACGTACAACATCGTCGCATTTCTCTACCTATTCCTGACCATTTCGCTTTCCATGCTCGTGCGACTTTTGGAGAAAAGGATGAAGACCGGGAGATCTGCCACCCACCTCAGATAACAGCCCTCAGCGACGTGTTATTCGCCGTTGAGGTGTTCGTGTTTTGTAATACGAAAAAATGCTCACTCAATAGAGAAATCCGGTTGAAACGCGGGCTTTTGCCGGGATATACTCCATTGAGTCCGTAAAGTCCGCCACGATTGACAGAAGGAAGGCTCATGAAAGCTCCCACCGCGGCCCCCCGTCGCGTCAGTGTTTGGCATCTGCTCATTCCCGTTATGCCCCTGCTGCTGATCCTCTCCGCCTGTCCTCCTCCGGTTGACACAGCAACGGCAACGGCTGTTACGGACAAGCTCCCGCCGACGATTACCGTCGTGAGCCCGACATCTGCCGACGCATATACTGGCACGATGATTTTCACAGGCACGATTACCGACGACTCCACCACCGCAGGAGATGGGACGGGCACGCTCGCTTCTATTTACTATGCTGTGACCAACAACGTGCTCCTAAAGGGCAAGATCAAGTTGAGCGCGAGCGGTACGGCCACGGCTGACGCGACCTATGGAACGGGCGTCATCGCGTGGAACAACTCGTCAAAGGCGTTCTCTTTCGCCGTCAACACGATAGGCATCACGGGGACCCTCACTGTCCAGGTCTATGCCGTCGACGCTAACGGAAACACGACCACCTCAACGGTCCAGCTCTCCCCGAGCGCAGGTCCTGTCGTGACGTTAACAAGCCCGATCACCGTCGTAGATAGGTCCTTCACCAAGGGGACCACGATCGTCACCCTGTCGGGGACGATCACCAACTCAAAGTCGGATACCACATCCGCCTCCAAGATCCAGACGCTGAAGTGGAAGATCGACTCAATGGGCTACAGCGGCACGCTGAACGGTATCGGCACGGCAACCACCACCCTGACCACAGTCAATACGGGAGTCCCCGCAAGCCATAGCTACCCGTTCACCTATGATCCAACAACCCGGACTTTCAGCACGCAAGTCTTCATTCCCAAGGGAGCCGGGTCGATTCTTTCCTTGGATGTAGTCGCCACCGACCTCAACGGCACCGACGGAACGAAGTCCGTGACACTTTCGGAGTCGGCCGGCCCGCTGCTCTCCGTCGGCGCCCCCACCGTTCCCTACTACACGAAGAACTCGGCTGTTTTCGGAACAAAGACCATCAAGGCGCAGATCACAAACTACACCGTAGGAACGACGCTCCAGTACAAGGTCGCGAGCGCAGACAACGTGAAGTCGGTCGGACCCATAACGATAACCCCTACAGTCGACGGCACCGGAAACTTCAGTTTTGACCTCGCTTACGGGGATGCAACAGCCGTCTGGGCGTACGGTGGCAGCGTCGTGGTCACTGTCATTGCAGTGGACGCTAGTCTCAACGAAACGGACGATACCGCCACGCTTGTGGAGGACTCACTCGCGCCTGCTATCGGAAGCATCTCTATGGCATCCCTTGGCGGCAGCACGAGCTATGCCAAGGCCAGCGATCAGGTTGTCCTTACATTCACGGCCTCGGACACTGGCTCCGGACTCACCGGTCTGCCCACGGTGCATATCGCGGGATCTGACAGCGCACATCTCGCCACCCTGTCGGGGCCTGTCGGTACTACATACACGGCCACATATACGATGCAGGCCGCCACGGACACCTCCGACGCCGCCGTATCGTATTCGATCGCGGCAACGGACAATGTCGGTAACGCGGCAAGCACGTCGAGCACGGGAGCGGTGACCTTCTATAATGGAGCGCCGAGCATCATCCCTGTGACGATTGCCTCCAACAACACGAACACGATCTGGGCAAAGAACGGGAACCAGGTCACGCTGAGCTTCACCACCCCGCGCAATCTGTCGGCCGTCCCGACGGTGACGATCGCGGGCCATTCCGCCACGGTGTCGCCCGCCACCACCACGGCGCATAGCTATACGGCAACCTTCACGTACCCGGCGGGCGACACGACCGACACGGAAGGAACCGTGCCATTCACGATCGCCCTGACCGACGCGGCCGGAAACGCGGGGACGGCGACCGCCATCACCGCGGGTTCCGATGTCACGTACGACCGGACGCCGCCATCGGGCTACTCGGTAGCCATCGACCAAACCATCATCAATAACGCGAACAAGGCCGCAATGAGCTTCACGTTTGCCAGCGCCGAGGTGGGTGCTTCCTACAGCTACTCTGTCTCAAGCAGCGGCGGCGGAACCGTTGTGACGGGGTCCGGCACCATCGGCTCCGCCACTCAGCAGGTCACGGGAGTCGGTGTGGGCGGCCTGGGCGACGGAACGCTCACCTTGTCGGTGACGCTCACCGACCCCGCAGGCAACCCGGGATCCAGTACGACCGCTACGAAGGCCAAGGATGCCACTCCGCCGTCGGGCTACTCGGCAAGCATCACCCCTG
>PLNO01000158.1 GCA_003141795.1 Spirochaetaceae bacterium
CGTATGCGTCGGATCGAGGTAGTACACGTTCCCGCTTGACTCGATCCATCGTGCCTTCTCGATCGTATATCCGGCCGATGATAAAAGTGCTGCCATCGATTGTGCGTCCGCATCGGGATAGCTGAGGTTCGGAGAGGTCACTGCGGAGACGCCCATCGTGTACCGCGTCACCCCGTACACGAGCGCGTACTTCTTGCTCACGATCGACGAATAGTCGAACAGCGAGCAGGACCCGACGAGCACGACGAGCGCCACCATGCCGGCCCAGCGCAGGGCGGGTATGATGTGCCTCATTTCCCGCTCCCGAAGGTATACGCCACGCCGAGCTCGATTGCGGCGGAGAAGCTGTAGTCCATGTCGCGCCTGAGCTGCACGGCAAGCGGAAGGGAGAGCCGCAGGCGCCAGGCCGGCAGGAATGCGGGAGTATAGTCGAGAAACCCGACGGTGCGAACTTCAGGGTAGAAGAAGTACAGCGACGTGTATTGGTAGCCGGCCAGGACGCCGGCCAGGGCAAGCCCGCCGCCTGCGGCAAGCTCGCCGAAGCCTTTCCAGCTGCCGAGGATGCTGCGAGCGTCGGCGCCGACCGCAATCGCCCCTGGGCTGATTCCCCGGTAGGCAAACCCACCCGAAAGGTCAGAGGGAGCTATTCCCGCAAGCTCGAAGCCCGCGGTCACGTCCAGCCAGGAAAGGACGGGGAATCTCATGTCGATTGCCCCGCCGCCCCCGTACTGCATCTTGGGGCCGAATCCCTGGCCGGCGGAGATGCGCGCCTCACCGAGTCCGGAAAGCCCCAGGGAAAACCCGGATGCGGTGCCAGTTGTCCAGACTAGAAAAATGATGGATAGTACAGCCGTTGAGCTCAGTGATCTTCGCATCCTGGAGGAAATATAGGCAGTGAGGTACTCTATTTCAACCAAACACGCGGTAAAGTATGTAAAAAGTGCAGCTCTTTTGATCGTCGCCCTCATTCTGCCCGTTGTCCTTGCATCCTGCGGCAGGTCCGCAGGCACCGAGCGGGTGGCGCTCCCTCCGACCCCTGTGCTCAGCATCCGTTCCACCTGGGCCGTCGTGAAATCACCGCTCCTGCGCGTTCGCGAACAGCCCACCAATCAGGCCACTGTCCTGTCGCACATCCGCTTGGGAGCTGTCATGGAAGTGCTGACGAAATCCGACAAGGAGGATTCGGTTGAGGATGAGTCCTCCTTCTGGTACCGCATCGACTACCAGGGGCTCAAGGGGTGGGTGTTCGGAACATATATAGAGATCTTCGATTCCCGCTCCAAAGCCGACAGGTTCTCAGCCACGCTGCAATGACCCAGACGGCGCTGACCGTTCTCCTGCGGTGGGCGGCTCCTCCTCTCCTCGGAGCGATCGTCGGGTACGCGGTGGTGGCCATCGGTCTGCGTGTCGGGCTTATGCGAGCGTCCTCCCGTGGGCGCCGCGCGGTCGCCGAGGGCGTGGGCAGGCTCGTGGCGAAGGGATTCGCCTCCGAGGATGAACTGAAAGCGCAGCTGCGCGCGCCGGCAGTCGTCGAGCAGATCTCACGGGGCGTTTCGAGCCTGAGCGCCGAGGCGCTGAGAACACCGGTAGCGAAGCTTTTAAGCGCGGGCGCGCCCGCTGTGGGGATATCGCTCAGCAGCGTCGTTGAAGGGCTCCTCCAGCGTTTCCTCGGCTCGCGGTCCTTCATCTATGCCGTCAGAGACATTGCCACTCGCAGCATCAATACGCTGGCCGGGAAGAAGCTGCGGGAAGCCCTTTCCGGACGCATCCTTGCACCGCTCGCACATCCGCAGAAGCGGCGTACGGTTGCGCGGTCCGTCGCCGAGTTTTTTGCCGGGCAGGCGGGAGCCCTGCTGAGCGACGACGTGCTCGATCAGGCCGCCGCGTTTCTCGAGCCCTCCGTCCCCGAGNNACGCGCGGATATCTTTCCGAGCAGGGTCGGGACCTTCTTCCCCGCATCCTTGAAAAGCTGAACCTGCTGCAGAGATTCCTCCTCAGCGCAGGGCAATTCGATCGAAGGATCACGGAAAAGATGCCGGAGATCGTCGATGAGACGATCGCAACTCTCCAGGGCATGTTGCGCGACACGACTCAGCAGCGCCGACTGCTCCGCGCATTGGTGGCGGTTGCGGGGGACTGGCGGGACGGATTCGCCTCGGCGCAGCGGGAGGAGAGGATTGAAGGCCTCTCGGGGATAATCGAGAATCTCCTTGCCCGGCTGGAGGACCCCGCGGTGCGGAGAAGTCTTGCCGCGCAGCTCGATCGGCGGTTGTTCGCCTCAGACCCGACCCTCGGGAGTGTGGCCCGCAGCCTCACGGGCAAGCGCGACGAAGAATTGATCGATATATTGTCAGCATGGGCGCTGTCATTTTTGACACGGAAGGGAACCGCGGAGGCGATCGGGCGCAGCGTGGAGTCACTCGTAGAGGGGACGCTCGGAGAGCTCCTCCAGGTGGATGAGCGTCGCAAGGCCGGCATCGACGAGTATCTCACCGGCCTGCTACTCGCCACTGTGGATCAGCGCCTCCCTGAAATACTCAAAGGGCTGAACGTCCAAAAGCTGGTTTCCGACAAGATCGGGAGCATCGACGCGCGAGATGCACGCCGACCGATGAGGATCGTGGCCGCTGTGGGAGCCCTGATCGGTCTGGTCACGGGAATGATCGAGCTTTTCATCGGTTTGGTGCTATGATATCAATGTGTGTGCTTCAAACGGACGACAAGCCGCGATTGACCGGCGTAGCGTTTTGCCGTAGAGTGCCACAATCGTCATGCCATCAATGAATGTCCTGCTGGTGGAAAGTGACCCTGACGACCTTGCCCGCGTGGAGCAGACGCTCCGTGGGGAAGAGTACGTTCTGAGCATCGCGCGCTCGCCTGAAGAAGCGCTGCGCCAGCTCGGCATCCGGGATACCCACATCATACTCGTCTCCTCGATGCTCCCGCACGGTGGTGCCTACGAGCTTGCCCGCAGCGTGCGCTCGCTCCGTCATGAAACCCCGTCTCAGATCCTCATGCTGGCTTCGGAGGAGGAGCGCGGCGACATCCAGAAAGCGCTCGACAACGGCTTCGATGATTTCCTCAGCGAGCCGCTGGGCCCGGGTGAGCTTGCGGCGCGAACGAAAGCGGCGCGTATTCGTTGGGAAAGCCAGGCCACTCTCGTCAAGGAAAGGGAGTTCTTCCGGATCGCTGTCGCCGAGGAGGAGAGGCTGTCCTCACTCGTGCTCGATCAGAACCAGAGCCTGAAGGAAGCGTATGAGAAGATACGCCGCCTCAACGAGGAGCTGGAGAAGGCGAACAAGGAGCTCGAGCAGATAGCGGCCTACGACAGCCTGACGGGCCTGCTGAACAGGCGCAGCCTGTTCTCCCGTATCGCTGTGGAGATCGAGCGCAGCATCCGCCTGGACGTCCCGCTCACGGTCATCATGATCGACATCGACCATTTCAAGAACATCAACGACAACTACGGCCACCAGTGCGGCGACATGGTCATCCGTGACATCGGCGCGCGCCTGCTGGCGGGCCTGCGCAAGTACGACTATGCCGGACGCTACGGCGGTGAAGAGTTCTTCATCGTGCTGTCCAACTCCACGGAGCAGCAGTCCCTGGGAATCGGCGAACGATTCCGCAAGGACATGGAAGAGGCCCGGTTCAGCTGCGGGGGGGACGAGCTCGTCGTCACGGTGTCCATCGGCGTTGCGCGCTACATCCAGGGGGAAAGCCAGGAGTCCTGGATCGAGCGCACCGACCGCGCCATGTACCAGGCCAAGCAGGGCGGCCGCAACCGCATCATCACCGACTAGAGGGCGCCCGGCAGAGCACGGGAGCAGAAACTGCGCGCCCTAAGGTGGAATGCGCAGGCAACGCGCGGGATCGATCCAGACCGGCTGTTCCCCTCCCGGCGTCCAGCGTGAGCGCGCCTCTTCGACATCGAATCGGGACCCCATCTCCACAGGGTACGCTTCACCGTCGCTACCAATAAGCGCGATACGGACAACCGCTCCGGTGGGCCGTATCGCCACGGAGAGCACCCGTGCCCGTGCCTGGAGGAGGTCGGGGCCGGGTCTTTCGTGGATGGCATCCGCCCTGACCAGCAGCAGCTCGGAGGCGGCCAATTGGAAGGTCTCAGCGGGGACGACGCACCCCAGACCGAGGAAGGATGCGACGAAGGCCGACGCCGGCGCCTCGATGAGCTCCGCCGCGGTGCCGACCTGCGCCAGCCTTCCGTGCTCCACGAGCGCTATCCGTGAGGCAACGGTCATGGCCTCCTCGTGGTCATGCGTGACGTAGAGAACGGTGACACCCACCTCCCTGAGGATCGCCGCCATCTCCTGCAGCAGCGCGCCGCGAAGCTCGGGGTCAAGAGCGCCCAAAGGCTCATCCAGCATGAGAAGCCGCGGTGCGGGCGCGAGGCTGCGGGCAAGGGCCACGCGCTGCTGCTCCCCTCCGGAGAGGGACAGCACGTCACGTTTCCCGAAACCCTGGAGGCGCACCAGCCGGAGCATTTCCGTGACGCGCTGGCGGCGCTCCCGGGCCGGCATGCGCTGCATGCGCAGGCCGAAGGCGATGTTCTGCTCCACGCTGAGATGGGGGAAGAGGCAGTAGTCCTGGAACATGAGCCCGAAGCCCCGCCGATGGGGCGGAACGGGAGAGACGTCGGTCCCGTCGAGGAGCACCTCACCGCTCGTCGGCAGCTCGAGCCCCGCCGTGACGCGCAGGAGCGTGCTCTTGCCGCTGCCGCTCGGCCCGAGGATCGCGATGATCTCTCCTTCCTGCACGGTGAGGGAAAATGCATCGAGCGCCCGGGACGAGCCGAACTCCTTCGTCACGCCGCGCCATTGGAGAAAAGCCATCAGAACACCTCCGCGCTGCGAGTCCTGAAGCGCTCGATCGCCGCGAGCCCCAGGCCGCAGGCGAGCATGAGGACCGTGCTCAAGGCCATCGCCTGGCCCTGGTTCAGCTCTCCCGGGCGGGAGAGAGAGCTGTAGATAAGGACGGGAAGCGTGACCATGTCCGGTCGGGTGAGAAGCGCAGTGGCGCCGAACTCGCCCAGTGACACGGTAAACGCGAAGGCCGCGGCGGAGATGAACGCGCGACGCAGCAGGGGAAGATCGATCTCAAGGCGTACGCGGGTCGGAGTCGCCCCGAGAAGCGCCGCGGATTCGCGCATGCGGGGATTGATGGCGCGAAGCGGGGCAAGAAGGCTCCTGATCACGAGGGGAAGCGCAACGAGCGCATGCGCGCAGGGGATGAGAAGCGGAGAGCCGCGCAGGGCGAACGGCGGGGCCCCGAAAGACACGATGAAACCGAAGCCGAGGGTGACGGCCGAGGTCCCCAGCGGCAGGAGGAACAGGAGGTCGAGAGCGCCCGAGCCGAAGCCGCGGAGACCTTTGCGCGATGCCTGACCCCGGGCGATGACGTACGCGGCAGGGATGCCGAGTGCAAGTGAAATCAGCATCGTCTCCACCGAGTACACGAGGGAGTTCAGCGCAGCGGGCAGGGGCGATGTCCAGAAGATCGAGTGCCCGCTGTTCGCGAAGAGGGCCTTCCAGTACGTGAGACGGACACCGTTCCTCGTGATGAACGACCCCAGCGCAAGGCTCAGCATGGGGACGACGAGTGCGATCGTGGGGAGCAGGCCGCAGAGGATCACCAGAACGTGCTGTGAGGCGGTTGTGGGGTGGCGCGAGGCAAGCGCTTCAGGCCGGAGGTTCTGCACGACGCTGAGGCGCGCCTGCAGTCGGGAGTAGCCGTACATGATGAGCACGGTGACCACGAGCTGGATGCCGGAGAGGAATGCCGCGGCGGGAAGGTTGAACATGTAGACGGACTGCTTGTAGATCTCCGTTTCCACGGTGGCCGTGCGCGGCCCGCCGAGAACCAGCACGACGCCGAAGCTCGAAAAGCAGAAGGCGAAGACGAGGATCGACGCAGCCGCTATCGAAGGGAGGAGAAGCCGTGCGGTGACGCGCAGGAAGGACGAGGCCCTGTTCGCTCCGAGCATGCGCGCCGCCTCGCCGAGCCGCGGGTCGAGCGACGACCATGCGCCGCTCACCATGCGAACGACGATGGCGAGGTTGTAGAAGAGGTGGGAGAGGAGCACGGCGGCAAGCCCCGGCACGAGGCTCGCGCTGGCATCGGGATTGCCGGTGAGAAGCGCGACGGCCTTCTCGAGCGCCCCGCCCGACCCGAACAGCCCGACGAATGCGGAGCTCACGACCACGGTGGGGAGCACGAAAGGGATGCTCAGAAGCGTGCGGAGAACGGCCTTGCCGGGGAAATCGTAACGCGCAAAAACGTACGCCGCGGGAAGGCCGACGACGAGTGTGAGCAGCGTGGAGAGCAGCGCCTGCACGGCGCTCGCGATGAGGAGCCGTCCGAGGTTCGTATCGGAGACGACCTGGCCGACGGAGCCGCCGTGCAGGAGGGGCCCGATGCCCATCGCCAGTATCCTGGCAAGGGGGTAGAGGAGAAAGAGGCAGAGGAAGAGCACCGGCAGCGCCGCCGCGCCGGTGCCCCCGATTCTGCGTGCTATTTCACGACGATGCGCGTCCATTCCCTGATCCACGCGTCGCGTTTGGATTCTATCGTTGCAGCGTCGACCGTCGCGGGCACCGCGGGGACCGGGGCGAACTTCGTGAAGATGTCCGGCACCTGAGCCGCGCTGTTCGATGGATACACCCACATCTGCAGCGGGATGTCGGCCTGAAATGCCGCCCCCAGCATGAAGTCGACGAACTTCCGTGCGAGCTCGGGCTCCTTGGCGCCCTTGAGGATGCCGACGAATTCCACCTGACGGAACGCGCCTGCCTCGGGGAGTATGTTGCCCGTCGGCGGCTCCTGAGGCTTCGGATCGGTGGCGTTGGACAGCTCGTAGGCCGGGCTCGTGGCGTAGCTCACGACGATCGGCTTGCGGCCTTTTCCCTCTGCGCTGAACTGGTTCGTATACGCATCATCCCACCCGTTGACGACAAGAACGCCGTTCTTCGCAAGGTCGGCCCAGTACGACTGCCACGGATAGCGGCCCTTCTCCCCGAAGTACGCGACAGTCGCCAGAAAGAAAGCAAGACCCGGTGATGAGGTCGCGGGGTTCTCCACCACGAGAAGCCCCTTGTATGCGGGCTTCGTCAGGTCCTCAAGCTTCTGGGGAACGGGAACCGCTTTCTTGTTGAACCATGCGCGGTCGTAGTTCAGATCCACGTAGCCGAAGTCCACGGGCAAAAGACGGTGCGAGGCGTCAATCTGGAGGTCCTTCGGGATCGATGCAAGGGCCGGGGAGTCGTAGGGCACGAAGATGTCGGCTTTCAGCGCTCTGCTGAGAAAGGTGTTGTCCACGCCGTACAGCACGTCGGCAAGCGGGGTGTCGCGGGAGAGGATCGCCTTGTTGAGCGTCTCCCCTGCATCGCCGCCCGCCGTGAACTGTATCTTCACGTCGTTGGCCGCTTCGAAAGCGGCGATGACCGACGGGGTCGCCGCGAACGACGAGTGGGTGAGAACGCGCAGAACGCGCGGCGCGGCGGATACCGACGCAGCCGCGAGCGCGGCGCAGAGGAACAGGAGAACGGTTCTTTTGGGCATGAAAACCCCCGAAACGAAAGAGTCGGCGAACCGCGGACAGTGTGTCCGTTGTAATGGAAAACGCCGGTTGTGGGGAAGCAACTGTCATGATCCCTGCGCTGGCATTATCCAGATCAGGTTCAACGGGTGTGATCTCAGGCCCCCGACAAGTGCACGCACCGTGCGGGAACCACCCCACGACTGTTCGAATCTAATCCCGCGGACGGGGGAACGTCAACACGCCCGCCTCAGGGCGCCGCGGCTGCATCCGGGAGCCTCGCCTGCAGCCACTTCGCCATCGCGGCGAGCCTGTTGGCAAGCGATTCCTCCCGCGCGTGGTGGTCGCCTATCGGCATCGATGTCCGCAGGTAGGCAAGCCCGTAGAAGAGCACTTCCTGACCTGAGGGAACGAGCACGACATGGCTGACGAAGGAGTGGGGCTGCACGAGGGGAAGGAACAGCAGGGTGATCGTCGAGATGTTCTCGATCTTTACCGCGAGATGATCGCCGGGAAAGGAGAACGACTCCTGGTAGGTCGTTTTCCCGAAGCTGTTGTCCTCCTGGATCGTGTACAGAACGTCGTTGGGCGGAGGATCGACGAACGTGGGGTCGGGGATGCGCCGCAGATCTGAAGGGGATTGCACGGCGAACGATTGGGAGAACAGCACCTGCTCCTTTCCGCGGGTCACGGAGTAGTAAGGGATGCCCTTCATCGTGCTCACCGCGTGGAGACTGTTGTACAATGACAGCAGGCCGGAAGGCCCGTCCATGCGCCCGCCCTTGCTGGTGAGGACCCTCAAGAACTCGACTCCCACGGTGACGGGGCTCCCGGAAGTATCGCTCAGCAGGCTTTCCCGCGCGGGAACCGACGGCAGAAGGGTCAGCGCGCCGCTGGACGGCACGCTTGCCGTCACGGAC
>PLNO01000292.1 GCA_003141795.1 Spirochaetaceae bacterium
GATGCTGACATCCACGGCCCCAGCGTGCCTACCATGCTGGGATTGGAAGGCCAAAAGACCCGAAGCGGCGACGGCGAGATTCTTCCCATTGAACTTGGGGGACTCAGGGTCATGTCCCTGGGCTTTTTCCTGTCCAATCCCGACGATGCTGTGATCTGGCGGGGACCAATGAAGATGGGGGCACTCAAGCAGTTCCTCAAGGACGTGGACTGGGGAGACCTGGACTACCTCGTCGTTGACGCGCCCCCGGGCACGGGTGACGAGCCCCTTTCGGTCTGTCAGCTCATCGAGAACGCCGACGGCGCGGTCGTCGTGACGACACCTCAAGAGGTGGCGGTTGCGGCGGTGCGACGATCCATCACGTTCTGCCGCAAGCTGAATCTGCCCGTGCTTGGCNNACTACCGACATTTTCATGACCGGAGGCGGTGAACGCCTTGCGAAGGAAATGGACGTCCCATTCCTCGGGCGCATACCCATTGATTTCAACATAGCGGCCTCAGGCGATGCCGGCATGCCCTACATCGAGCGCTACCCCGACACCGCGACAGGCAGGGCCTTTGCGGAGGTCATCCGTCCGATCCTGGAGGGCAGCCCGACTGCAGGCTCTCCCCTCTGTGAACGCAAGGAGGAACACATGCGCATCGCGATTCCCATGGCGGCAGGCAAGCTGTCCCAGCACTTCGGTCACTGCGAGCGTTTTGCTCTGATCGACGTGGATCAAGCGAACAAGAAGATCATTGATAAACAGGAGCTGGAATCCCCCGAACACCAGCCAGGATTGCTTCCCCATTGGCTTGCTGAGAAGGGCGTCACCGTGGTGATCGCCGGAGGCATGGGGGAAAGCGCCCAGAAGCTCTTCTCTGAGTGCGGAATTCGGGTCTTGATCGGTGCTCCGGCCGAGGCTCCTGAAACGCTTGTTGAAGCTTTCATGGCCGGGACGCTGAAGACAGGAGGGAACCAATGCGACCATTGAGTGTCCTGAAGAGCCTGAGGTTCACGATCCTCGTGGACGATGCGCCGGGCGCAGGGGATCTGAAGTCGGAGCACGGACTCTCCGTCTGGATCGAGGCGGATCATCTGCGCGTGCTCTTCGACACGGGACAAGGCTCGACGGCGATGGAGAACGCACGACGGCTCGGCCTTGAACCGGCCGAGATCGACGCGATTGCGATCAGCCACGGCCACTACGATCATACAGGTGGATTGCCGGCAACCCTGGCTGCCTGCCAGAAGGCGCATCTGTTTCTGCATCCCGACGCGCTGCGGGAACGCTACTCGCGTTCGTCGGACGGCTCGGTCCGTGAGGCAGGCTTCCCGCTTGCCGCGGGGGAGCTCTTCGCGACCCGTAAGGAATATGTCCACTGGACGAATGCATTGACGCATATCCACCCGGCGGTCTTCATGACAGGAGAGATTCCACGGGGCAGGCCGACCGAGGCTCCTTCCGGCGGATTCTTCCTGGATCGAGAATGCACGATCCCTGATCCGCTCTCTGACGACCAGTCGATTGCATTCGAGACCGCCGAAGGTGTCGTGGTCTTCCTGGGCTGCTCGCACGCGGGAGTCCAGAACTCACTGTCGGCAATCCTCAGCGCATCGCAGACCGGGAAGTTGAGGGCAATCATCGGTGGAATGCACCTGGCGGAAGCTCGGCCTGAGGCGGTTGCCGAACTTGCGGATGCGATCGAGACACTCCGTCCGCAGCTCATCTGCCCTTGCCACTGCACGGGGGACGCTGCAAGAGAGTACCTGCAACGACGATTCACCGATTCGTTCCTGTCGGCATGCACGGGAACGTCTCTCACGTTCAGCCAGAGCTCGTAGAGCTTTCGAAAGTCCCAACTGCGACCAAGTCGGTCGGGGGCAACGACCGTCATCACGGCGTCGTACTCGACCTGCCGGGAGCAAAGGGCGGCGACGACCCGGGCCCGGCATCGACGTCGATGAGAAGCGATGCTAAGGGTTGCAAGGGCCGGGCGGAGATATTCCCAGAATTTGAGGAAACGACCCGGCAGAGAGGCCGTCGCGAATACGGGGACTGAGCGGGGCGCAGTCCCTAACCGCGAACGACCCCGCCGGATCCAGCCGTCAGGTGCGCGCGCCCCGCGGCCGCACCTCTGCCTGTCGTCAGGCCGGCGACTTTTTCTTCGTCGAGATGCCGAATGCGAGATAGAGCGGGCAGACTCCGACGATCGAGGTGAGGAGAAAGATTACCGCGAGCACACCCAGGATTATCGAGGCGACAAGCGAGAGTTGACCCGTGAAGAACAGCACGGCAACTACCACAACAAGAGCACCCCTAATGATCCGATCGAGAACTCCCATATTCAGCTTCATGCGCAACCTCCCTTTGTTCGACTTCACGGTCAAGGGTAGTTGCAGTTCATTTTAAAATCAGTGACTTCTGTCACACTGAGAAGTGCTCCTTCCATGCCTGCGGTGCCTGCGCGAGCCTTCTCGGAATCTACTGGGGGGTTCGTCTCCGTCGAATGCCCGTTCGCCGGGCGGCTCGCAGCACCGGCCATTAACCGCTGTTTGGCTTCGTGCTGAACTGAATGGGTGAGTATTTCTTCAGCGGAGAATTCTCATCCGGAAGTGGCAATTCACGAAAGGCTTCCAGAGCAAGCCAAGGTGGGGACGATCATGGAATACCCCCTTGCATGATCTGGATAAGCTTGTTTGCGTCGATATTGGCCCCGGAGACGATGCAGACAATCTTGTCGGCGGATATCTTCCCGCTCAGCGCCGCAGCCAGAGCTACCGCTCCAGCCCCCTCTGCAACGACGTGGTTCCACTGGCACAGAATGCGGATTGCTTCGGCCACCTGGGGGAGATCGACAACCAGGGAACCGTCCAGAAGCCGACTGGCCGGGCCCCACATCTCGGGGAAGACAAATGGACCGCCAATACCGGAGACGAAACTTGGGGTGAAGGCAGTTTCGACCGGTTTCCCTGCGGCAATCGAAGCGGCAAATGGCGCGGCTGTGCTGACCTCCGCGGCATAGAGCTTGACGTGCGGGCGGAGCGCGCGTACCGCTGAAGCGATGCCGCAGCTCAGCCCGCCGCCTCCATACGGGATGATGATTGCTTCAACATCCGGCATGTCCTCCAGGATCTCCAGACCGATCGTGCCATTACCGGCCATCACCGTCTCATCTGCGAACGGGTGGATCAACACGCCATGCATCAATTCGCACTCATGGGTGCGTTGAATGGTCTGGTAGTCTGAAAAAGGCAGCCTTACGATGCGTGCGCCCAGGCGCTGGATGGCCTCTATTTTTGTCTTTGGCGCATCATCGGGAACGATAATTTGACAGGGCAGACCGAGAGCTCGGGCATACCAGGCCACCCCTTGAGCCATATTCCCGGCGCTGGCGGTCCACACTCCCTCGGTAAGACGGTTACGTTCTATCGCCAGGATTGCATTGCCTGCTCCACGCATTTTGAAGGAGCCCACCGGCTGTAGACTCTCCAACTTCAAGGAGATCTTTGAGGGAGTCTCCGGCAGGTTTAGGGAGACCAATGGGGTTCGCACAATCGTGTCTGCCAGGCGTGCACGGGCAGCTCGGATCTCTTCCAATTGTGGAACGGGATGTTCGTTCATACCAAGGAAACCCTACGATAGCCGGCTCAAAGTGTCTATCGTATGCAGATCATATGCTATGTTTCTCCGGGAACTGAGATGGCCTACGACCGTGAGAATGATCAATCAAGTCTTTTGACCTGTTGCCTCGAACCAGGATTGGGCAAACAACGCATCATCGTTCTGGGCCCAGTTCCGAAGAATCGTAGCAGACCTCCTGAGTTTTCGTGACTCGAGTTGTAGAGCCAGGTAGTCGGCAATCAGTGACGGGTCCGGATAAATCTCATAGCTTGCACTCGCCTCGACTCCCACATATTCGGCTTGCCGCAGCCAAGCGGCGAGTTTGCGCCCGGCAAAAACGTCGCCGCCGTTCGTTCGTTGAATACGTTGATAGTCGTTCAAGGCACTGGCCACCCTGCTGTCCCACGGATGGAGCACAAAACCACCCCAGTCGGGGCTGCGAAGTCCAATAATGCCGCCCGGTTTCAGTATGCGCCGTATTTCCCGCCAGGCTCCTAACGGGTCAGTCAAATGCTCAAACAGAGCGTGTGAAAATGCTGCGTCGAATTCTCCGTCGCTGAACGGTAGTGAATACACATCCGCTTCCAGGAACGTCGCATTCACGTTCGCTTCTCGTGCCCTGTCGCGGGCGCGCATCAACTGCGTGCCCCCAGCGTCTATCCCGACAACCTCACCGGGATGCACTCCCCGTGCAAGGCCGACGGTAATTGTGCCGGGGCCACACCCACAATCAAGGAGGCGCATGCCTGCATGCAGCCGTCGCAGAAAGAATGCCCCGTGGGAATGCGCGGTCCGGCGAAACATGAAATCTACGGCGTTGGCTGAATGACCAGGAGTATAGTGTTCCCTCATAGTGTCGATCCTTGCATCGGCGAAGAGAACATCCACTGGTGCTGCGTCACCGGCAGTGCCCGTAGCGGTCCAGGCTTTCGCACTGGGCGTAGTCGACTCCGTCAAGGCTCCAGTTCGGGACGAGGTCGGCAAACACGGCCTGCGCCGAAAGCAAAGCTCCGAGCACGACAAGAAGCGCGATTCTCCCGCCCATATCCGCCGGTCCCCTTTCCGGCGCAAATATACTCAGATTCTGTGGGTGGGTGCAGTGCCAGCGTGAGTTCATTCAGAGCGGTGGCAAGGGCAATGGGAGGTTTTCGAAAGCGCCGCTGGGTCGCTCTCGCTACTTTAGCGCCGGATAAGTAAACGTTCCATCGAGCACCAGGGACAACGAATCATGGAGACTGTCTCGAGGCTACGGCAACTTTATCAGGACGAGATAAAGCTTTCCGATTTCGGGCGTATTGCCGCGGAGAGAATCCCAGGACCCGTTTGAAAGCCGCGCTGAATGCGCTTTCGGATTCATATCCGATCGATTGTGCGATCTCGCCGACCGGATTGCTGGTCGTTGCCAACATGTCCGCTGCCTTCAGCATCCGCCAGCGGATCAGGTATTCCATAGCGGGGTGTCCAACCTTGCTTCTGAATTTCTGGGCAAAACTCGATCGGGACATGCCAGCCACGTGTGCCAATTCCTGGAGGGTCCAGGGATGCAACGGGTCTTCGTGCAGAGCGTGAAGTGCCCGTCCGAGCTGATCATCAGACAGGGCAAAAAGCCAGCCGACGCGCTCCTCACTGCTTTCACGCAAGTGCAGGCGCAAGGCCTGGACCAGCATCGAGTACGCCAATTGTTGCGCCATCAACACGCTGCCCGGTTGCGGGAATCGAAGCTCTTCCATCAACCGTTCCAATGACCAGCGCATCGCTGCTCGATCGGCTTCGCTACGAAGGTGAATTATCGGTGGCAAGAGTCCAAACAGGATGTCAGCGTGGGGCCCTTCTATGAGAAAGTGTCCGCCGACGGTGAAGCAATCACCTCCGCCGTTGATGGTACGAATTTCGCCATTTTTCGTGTCCTCCAGATGGAGAAGGGAAGCGTCGACCGAAGGCGCGTCGAGGTCGCTCGCCAGGCGGAAAGGTCGACCTCGGGATAGCACAAAACAGTCTCCCGCACTCGCGTGTACCGGTGTGGGCTCTCCCTCTACTTCCAGCCACTGCTCCCCAGAGACGACAGCGTAGCATTTGACGCCTTCGTACTGGGGAAAGCGCACTGAGAACGCACCACCTTTGTCGAATCCACCGCAGGTATAACTGCGTGGCCTTAGCAGCGAAAGGACTTCTGAAAGAGGATCCACAACAACTCCTGGACGATCGCGATAGTAATTCGGAATATGCAGCATGGACCGTCCATGGTCAAGAAGTTATTTTCTTACAATCAGGACGGATAAAGTCCGCGCGACCTGAGAAGGAGAACCACGATGGACGACACCAAGGCACACAATCATAGTCAGGGAGAGGTCACACTCCCTGTTTCGTTCCCGGCACTGGCCGTCGAGGACGAAGGGAAACCCGTTATTCTTCAAACAGGGAGAATCGACGAGCTGAACGATGACGACGTGCTCGTTCGCGTCGACTACGCGTCGATGAACAACATGGACGCCGGATTGGCCCGCAGGAACCTGTTCCAACTTCCTGCACCGTATGTGCTGGGGTTTGACTTCAGCGGAGAAGTCGTCAGGATCGGGGCACATAACCCGGGAGGATTTCACATTGGCGACCAGGTTTTTGGATCGACGGCTCGGGCTGGATGCTTCGGCCACTACGTGGTTACCAAGAACAGATCCGATCGCATCCGGAAGCGTGGTGCCATTCCCGCACGGGAGGCAAGCACCTACGGGATCGCCTTCCTGACCGCCTACGAATCCCTCGCTATTGTAACAGACCTTGAACAACACAAAGGGAAGTGGATTTATGTGGCGGGTGCCGGTGGCGGCGTGGGGCATTTCGCCGCGCAAATTGCCAAACTCAACGGTCTCAAGGTGATTGGCAGCGCCAGTAAACCGGCTTCTCTCCAACTCCTGAGACAGTTGGGACTTGACGCTGTGGTCGATTATTCAAAGCAAGACGTGGTTGCCGAAGTACTGCGAATCACCGGAGGAGAGGGTGCTGAAGTCGTCCACGATTCGACCTACCGACAAGCGTCCTATGCGCAGAGTACGGCTGTTGTTGCTGCCGGTGGAGAATACATCAGGCTCGCGTCCGACATCCAGATGAAGCGGTTTGGGCTGGTTGACCTCGCTAAGGTGGTAGAGGAGAGAGGCGCCAGGATGACGATCGCGGACCTCGGCCGATACAGTACCGACCCGCAATTCATTCCACGGTGGCCTCTGGTTGCAAAGGGCCTTGACCGGGCGGTCGAGTGGTACGAGGCAGGAATGCTCAAACCCATCGTGACCCGGGTCATCCCTTTCGACGCCATGGCCTTGCAAAAGGCCCTCGGGGATTTCGCCAGTGGGACGATCAACGTGGGAAAAGTTGTGGTCGAAATAACCCCTCAGCGCCTGTAGGGATATCCGAAACAGATAGGTCCCGGAGCCAATCCCCGCCGTGACCCGGTTCTTCGTCACGCCGACGCAGGTAATACCCTCCGCTGCCTCCAGAAGGATGCCGCCTTTTATTACCGACGGAGTGTCCGACATCGCTGCCGCATCACTCCGCCCATGTCACACTCTCCACTCCGGATATCTCGGCCGCGCGTGTCGCCTCTTCCCCCTTCAGACCGAGATAGGAATACTTCTCCGCGATATCCGGAGCCTCGGCCGTCAGCTTTTCGTAGACCTTCCTGACCTGGTAATAGTTCTCCAGATCGTGGTTCACGATCGCCTCCGCAAGAAGGACGTTGGGGTTGTCGGGATCCTTGGCGCTGGCGCGGCCGTAGTATTCGAGCGCTTTCTCCTTTTGATCCTCGAGATAGAAGAGATTCCCCATGTTCAACAACGCGGGCACGTACTCTTCCCGTGCAAGCAGTTTCTCGAACTCTTTCCGGGCCCGATCATACTCTCCGTATTTCGCATAGAGAACGCCGAGCGAGTTCGTCGGTATTCTGGCATCCCCGCCAGTGCCGATCTCCTTCTGCAACGCCGCCACCCTCGGGGAAATCTCCTGGTCGACGAATCGGTTGGCGTCGTCCTGCAGCCTCCCGACGACGGCATCGGTCTGAGGGAGGCTCAACGCCACGTCGCTCCCCGACAGGCCCACGGGCTCGTAGATCTGCCAGGAATCGTGAAGCGGATAGAAGGCGGCGAGCTGCTTCGAGAGGTTCTCTCTCCATTCCCTGGCGCCATCCTGCCACGCCTTCAGGAACCCTGCACTTTCCGTCACCTCGACGGGGACCCAGCTCTTGTCCGATCGCACGATGAGCTCGTCGGGGTGAGAGAACGATTTGCGGGAAGCGTCAGGGCTCATTCCCGTGGAGAACGCGACGAAGATATGTCCGGGAATCGTGATGAACCCTGTTTCTATCCCCGCAGACTCCAGCAGCGCGGAGTACAGCACGGAGAAGTCGCTGCACTTTCCCCCTTTGTACAGCAGCGTTTGCCGCGGAAACTGGATGTAATCAGCCACCTGGCGGTTCGACGTGAAAGTAGGTACGGGGTCTGACGAATAGGTGAGCCCATATAGCTGGAGGGTTTCGAAAAGCGCCATTGCTGTGATGAGGTTCTGGTTCACCGCCGCATTGGATTTCCCCTTCACCATGCTGATCACGTTCTTGGAGAACGTGAGAACCGCCGGATCCTTCGTCGTCACGAATGCCGCGGCCCTCCGGTCATCCGCCCAGGTCGTCGCATTGCGATCGAGGATCGGCACGACTTCCACAAGGTTCTGATGCATGCTCTGCCCGTTGAGCACGTAGTCGACACTGATCGCCGCCTGTGCTTTCGTTTTCTCGGTGGTCTCGAGGATTGCAGGAAGGAACAAGCCGTACAGGCCGATGTCTTTCGATTCGCCGGGCTGCAATTCCGGCGGGGCGTGGCAGTCGGTCGGTTCGGTCATGAACTCCTTGATCTGGAAGGAAACCTTGAGACCGGAGACCGTCGTACCGAACGTGTTGTGAAGCACGAGCTTCCCGAGCGGGTGGTCGGCATAGTAGGTGCGAAAAACCGGGTAGATGTCGTCGAAAGTCACGGACTTGACCTCGATTTGCTGCGTGGGCTGGGCGACATTGCCGGCGTGTCCTGCCGGTGCCGTTGCTACGGCGGTCGATGGGGCCTCACCGAGGTCGTTCCAGGGGACGGCCGCCCATGTGCTCGTGGCATACGCCGACAGAAAGTCCGAACGCACTTCAGAAAAGCTCTTTTCAAGGGTTACGACATGCTGGGCCTGGGCCAGCTTGTCCGATTGCCAATTCAAATGGCCCATGACATTGACTCCGTCTTTCAGCCCTTCGACGACGATCGAGGAGACCGCGCGCTCGGCCCAGAGGTCGGCCCATGCTGAGCCCTGCTGCACCTTGAAATAGGTCCGTGACAGCTGGTACCTGTGCCCGACGACGGGGGTGAAATAGAACAGCCCTTTTGCTCCTGACGATTTCACCGTTGTCTTTTCACCCGTGGTCAAGTCGCTGAACGTCAGCACGATATCCGCAGTGTGGACGCCGTTGACGGTGATACCGCCGGAGATCACTCTCCAGTTCTTTGCCTCCAGGCTGATCGTGCCGATCAGCAGGGACGAGCCCGCGGGAAGCTCTGAGGCTCCTTCTCCGAAGAGAGCTGTAGAAATGACGAAAAAGCCCATCAGAAGGGCCAGTTTCCTCATGGTGTTTCCCCCTTACCGTCAAGAAAACCGCCGGAGGATGCTGACTGATTGCTCACGAAGCCGTACTGGAGGCAGTATCCCGCCTTCCTCGTTTGGCGAAGACCGCAGTGACGACGACTCGACCCCGTGGCCTCGGAGAGAAAGTAATGAAGNNGCGGTCAAGAAATGCGCAATTCAGCGCCCGAACGATAACAGGATATTATTTTCCCGGAACCGTCCACGCTGGGTATCTTGAGGTGTGATTCCCGAGCGCGGCGAAGAGCCCCAGTGGAAACCCGATCCCGAATGGCAGCGGATCAAGGTATGGCTGACGGGCGTCGCCACGCGGTTCAGGACGCCGCTTCTCATCACGGGGAACGTCGCCCTGATCGTCGTAGCGATCCTCCTCTACAACGCGCTCAAACCCGTACCGCAGCGCCTCACGCAAAGGGATATCGACGCCGCAGTCGGCCGATCCCTCTCCGCGTCGTCGCCGCCTCCCTCCTATGCGTCCGTCGCCTTCGACATCATTCGTCCGTCGGTGGTTGTCGTGGAGGCGACGCTCGGTCACTCGGCGAAGGGGCACTCCTCCCTCGGCGCGGGCGTCGTCATTTCGGAAACGGGCCTGATCCTCACCTGCCTCCACGTCGTCGGGGACGCGGAGCAGGTGAGCGTCGTGTTCGCCGACGGGAGTGAATCCGATGCCAAGGTTACGGCACGAGTGCCGGAAAAGGACCTTGCCGTGCTTTCCGCGACGAAGGTTCCAGACGACCTGAAGCCCGCGACCCTCGCCACCTCCTCGTCGCTGCGCGTCGGTGATGAGGTGATCGCCGTGGGCAATCCCTTCGGGGTGATCGACTCCGTCTCCGATGGAGTGGTATCGGGGCTCGGCCGACAGTCGGAGTCCAGGGAAACCGGGGTCACGTTGAAGAACCTGATCCAGTTCGATGCCGCGGTGAACCCCGGCAATTCAGGCGGACCGCTCGTCAATCGGGAAGGGGAGGTGGTGGGGATCGTCGCCTCGCTGCTGAACCCCACCACAGAGGACGTGTTCATCGGGATCGGTTTTGCCGTGCCCATCGACGACACGGGTTCGTCCATCGGTTTCCCGCCGGTTTAGGCGGGCGAGGAAGGAGACCTCATGGATCTGGTTCGTGAGACCGAGCAGGCGCGCACTATGGAGAGGATCCTCTACGAGGTGAAAAAGGTCATCGTTGGCCAGGACCATCTCCTCGAGCGGGTCCTCGTGGCATTGCTCTCCCAGGGGCACCTGCTCGTCGAGGGTGTGCCAGGGCTTGCGAAGACGCTCACCGTCAAGACCCTCGCCGCTGCGGTACAGGGGGTGTTCAAGCGGGTACAGTTCACCCCGGATCTCGTTCCCGCGGACCTCGTGGGAACGAGGATCTACAACCAGCGCACCGGGGAGTTCAGCACGTCCCTGGGCCCGGTCTTCGCGAACCTCCTCCTTGCCGACGAGATCAACAGGGCCCCCGCGAAGGTGCAAAGCGCTCTTCTGGAGGTGATGCAGGAGCGGCAGGTCACCATCGGCGGGGAGACCTTCCCCGTGCCCGAGCCCTTCCTCGTCATGGCCACCGAGAACCCGATCGAGACGGACGGGACCTACCCCCTGCCCGAGGCGCAGGTGGAC
>PLNO01000284.1 GCA_003141795.1 Spirochaetaceae bacterium
TGGGGTTCGTCGGACGCTTACAAAGTGCCAGGATGAAGCAAATACTTCTCTCTGATCTATCCTTTTGGAGCCATAGAAAGCCAGAAGATGACGGAGATTGAGTTTTCCTGTTTTTCGGCACATGGCGGCATTGAGTACTCAGTGAACCTATAGACAGAAGGGAATCACTATACCGCGTCCTTCATTTATAGGGGCGGGACGAAGGACGTAAGTGTTAGTAAGCTCAATATCGCATGATGCGAGCTCGTTGCGGAAGATTTCATCCACCTCGAGTCGGACATCCTCTCGCGTCCAGAACGCTGCGCAGCGCCGGACGCATGCTTGGCGGCGCTGCTGGATTCGCTGGTCGCCTCCTCGGGCTGAGCGCGTCGTAGATGTCGGGTGCCCGGTTGAGGTCGCCACCGGGCACCCTCAGGGTTGACGCTGCCGTGTCGGCTACTTCTTCTTCGCCGAGCCCTGGTTCGCGACAGCGGCCATCGCGGCTTCGATCTTCGCCTGATCGCCGAGGTAGTAGTGCTTGATCGGCTTCAGGGAGTCGTCCAGCTCGTAGACCAGGGGAACACCCGTGGGGATGTTGAGCTCGGTGATGTCCTTGTCGGAGACGTTGTCGAGGTACTTCACCAGCGCGCGCAGGCTGTTACCGTGGGCGGCGATGACGACGCGCTTGCCCGTTTTGACCTCCGGCGCGATGCGATCCCGCCACGCGGGCAGGAACCGGGCGACCGTGTCCTTGAGACATTCCGTTGCCGGAATCTCGCTCGGCTTGAGCGACGCATACCGGGGGTCGTGGCTGGGGTGCCGGGGGTCCTTCGGCTCGAGGACCGGCGGTTGGACGTCGAAGCTCCGGCGCCAGATCTTCACCTGATCATCGCCGTACTTGGCGGCCGTCTCCGCTTTGTTCAGGCCCTGGAGGGCGCCGTAATGGCGCTCATTGAGGCGCCAGTCGCGATGGACGGGGATCCACATGAGGTCGGTTTCATCCAGCGTGTACCACAAGGTCCGGATGGCACGCTTGAGCACCGACGTGAAGGCGATGTCGAAAACGTAGCCTTCCTTCTTGAGGAGCTGTCCCGCGGCTTTCGCCTCCTCTTTCCCCTTGTCGGAAAGATCGACATCGGTCCAGCCGGTGAACAGGTTCTCCTTGTTCCAGATGCTCTCGCCGTGGCGCAGCAATACGACCTTGTACATGACGTGCCTCCCGCTTCTTGCGTGCTTACGGGACTATAGCCTAAGTTTTTGATTCGTCCAACTGCACGATCTGGACACGGGCAGATCGACCCCGGCCCGGTCACCTGAAGAGTCCATGGATGACCTGCTGCTTTCGCATGATGGGCATGACCCCTGCGAAGCCCGCGCAGTTGACCAGCACATCGATCCTCTTCGCGTCCTTTTATCCTTGTATGGAAAGCTTCCGTCGATGGTTCCGAGCTCAGTCCCTGCTTCCTACACCGCCTACAGCGGAGACAAGCTCGTTGGGGCTCGAGACACAGGTGGATGCGCCCGCACCTTCAAGCTCTTCTTGCGTTCCATATCCCCACAGCACCCCAATACTATGGAGCCCATTCCCACGCGCACCGATGATGTCGTGCTCGCGATCACCGACCATGACTGTCTCTGAGGACGTCATGGATTCGGTTTGCAGAATGTAGCCGATCAGGGTCGACTTGTCGGAACGAGTGCCATCCAATTCACTGCCATAGATGCGTCGGAAGAATTGACGTAGACCAAAACGCTCCATGATAGGCTCGGCATATACCGTCGGTTTTGATGTCGCGATGTAGAGAGTATGACCCAGGCCTTTCAGCACGCCGAGCGCTTCTGGAATGCCGGCGTACATTTCATTTTCCCACAAGCCGATCGGTGCGAAGCGTTCCCTGTAGAGTGCTACGGCTTTCTCAACAAGCTCAGCATCTTCAGAGGCAAGCAGTTTGGAAAAATTGCCTCTCAACGGTGGCCCGATGCACCAGCGCAGACTTTCAAGAGTTGGCACGGGCCGGCCCAACTTTTCCAGGGCGTACGACATCGATTTGGTAATGCCCACGAAGGGATCGGCCAGCGTACCGTCGAGATCAAAGAGTATGTTCATGGTTCTGCTACACAGATACGCTAACACAAACAGGGTAAAACATCTGCGGCCCGGACAAAGACTCTGTATCGGAGGGAGCGCGACTGCCTGGCGCAGAGCATCAATCCTGGGTTCAGGAGCTGCACTTCGACATTGAACCCGGGGGAGCTCTGGTAGCAACGGTTTCTTATCGTACGTTTCTTTCCGAATTCTCCGCTGACCCCTCATCGGTCTGCGTGGAACATTCGGGGGCCTGCTTCAGCGCCTCTTCGGCGATTCGTCCAAAGGCGATCCTGAGCTCAGGCGGCTCAAGAACGTCAAACGGCAGCCGAGTGAGCAAAAGTTTACGCGCCAGCAGATCGAGATCCGACGTAGGTCCTTCATAGTCGCAGCCCTCCGGAGTTGGCGAAAGTCTTCCCAGGCTTCCCAGGGACTGTCGAACCTTGTCCGGCGACGCGCGAAATCGGAGTCGGACTTTCCAGCGCTGGGACTCCAGTCCGTCTTGGATGAACTTTTCAAGGTCGAATGATGCCGGGCGCTCAAAGCCGTATTCCAGAACGGTCGCGCTTTGAATTCGATCAAGACGAAAGACGCGAATGTCCCGTCTCAACCGACAGAACCCCACGACGTACCATTGTCCGTCGTAGCCGGCGATTCCGTAGGGCTCGATGACGCGAGAGGTCGTTTCCCCTGAGTGATACTCCAAATCAACGCAGCGGGAGTCTCCCGCAGCCTGGCTCAACCGGAGCAAGAGATCGATATCGAGAATGGTGCCGCCCGTGTCGAGCGGCATCACGAGGAGCTTGGCAATGCTCTCGACCCGGTCCCGAGTCGTGGTCGGAAGGACGCGAGAGATCTTCGACAGGGTGGATTCGATTGCAGCGTTGGGAAGAGACACGCGGAGCCACGGGGTTCCCATGAGTCCGAGGATGATGGCGGCGGCTTCGTCTTCGGTAAAGATGAGCGGTGGTAGTCGAAAACCTGGCCTGAGCCGATACCCTCCCGCCGGACCCGCCGTCGACTCGACAGGGATTCCTACGTCCTGAAGCTTTCCGATGTAGCGGCGAACGGTCCTTATGTCGCATTCGAGCCGGTCTGCGATTTCCATCCCCGTCATCGAAGGACGAGACTGCAGCAACTCCAGGACGGTCAGGACACGGCCAGTGGGGTGATACAATTTCCCCCCTTTTCTTTCTAACGGTGACCGAAACTGTCCGCATTAATGTGTAGCTTCGAACCCAGAAAGTCAATCTTAAGGAGGCTGCCATGAAGCGAGCGTTGGTTTTGGGCGGCGGAGGAGCGTATGGGATCGCCTGGGAAAGCGGGATCCTGGTGGGACTCGCGCAGGCGGGAGTCGATGTCAGAGGGGCTGNNATCGCAAGTAGGGGCGGTGGTCGCCTCGGGGCTTGCTTGGGAAGCTATCTGGGCGCGTCAAGTAGATCCGCTCCTCCAAAACGGTGGCGCAGCCCCCGTGGTCGACATGCCCGCACTGTTTCGGCTCTACGCCCAGATTCAGGCCGAGGCAAAGAACCCGCAAGAATGGCTCCTCAGCCAGGGCACTTTGTCCCGCTACACAGTGACCGTTTCCGAATGTGAGCGGCTCGGGGAAATCGAGCAGAGACTACAGCTGTCAACGTGGCCTGAGCGCTTGGGCGTCGTCGGGGTCGATATTCTTTCAGGAAAACGTGTCGTGTGGACGAGGGAGTCCGGTGTGGATTTGATCCCGGCCGTGGCTGCCAGTAGTGCGTTGCCAGGGGTGTATCCTGCCATCACCATCGGCGAGCACCGGTACTGCGACGGTGGTGTGTACTCTATGGAGAATGCCGACGCGGTCGAGGGATATGCGAAGGTTTTAATCCTTTGCGTCGGCCTCCCGATTCAGACGCCTTACGTGCTCGACCAGCAGATCGAGTCCCTGCGCCGGTCGGGTGCCGAGGTAGAGGTGATCCAACCTGACCAAGATGTTCTGTCAATCCTTCACCAGACGGGGGGAAGTCCTGTCAATCCGAAACTTCGAGCACCGGTGGCCCAGGCGGCCAAAGTCCAGGGACAGGCCTTGGCCCAGGGGATCGCTTCATTTTGGAGTAAGGATAGAACGGGATAGGAAGTTGAGGTTTTTTCAATTCTCGAATCAAGGTGCCGAAGCGCCGCTGATCATTTTGAGAACTCCGACTGAATCATACGTGGTTACATTCAACTTTCCGTTTTTGACCTCATTCGTGGTTTTTCCTCGGTAGTAGTAGACAGAGTATGCAACCTTCGCGTGCTCGACATCGAAAGGAACAGGATACGAATAGTCCGCTTCCACCACCAGGTATCTATCCTCGATCGGGTATACCCCATACTCGACCTTGCCCGTTTCCCCGTAAATTCCGATCTGGATGTACTTCGCCCCTTCCTTGTCACTGTATTCCGTCAATCCACCACCTTCGGTCGAGTGCACGGACAGATCCCTGGTGGTCTTCGAGTACTTCTCCAGCGTGAGCTGGTTTGCGGCTCTTACGTCCTTTTCAAGCTGAAGCAGGTCCGCGTCCGGCGCAAACAAGGCATTCCATATTTCCTTGTCAACGATACCACTTTGTTCGTATCCCAGGAACTTCTGAAAGTTTTTTACACTTTTTTGAGTCTTGGGTCCGAACCATCCGTCCGCCGTCCCGACATCGATGAAGCCCAATTGCAAGAGTTGCGTCTGAACCTTGACGACATCTTCCCCATTCATCATCGGCTTGACCAGTTTCAGGTCTCTGTCGAGACCTTGAGAAAGAAGGAAAACCGGAGTGACAAGAAACATTGCGAAAATGATCCACTGTCTGCCGTGCAAGGGCTCTCCTTTTGGCGCCGGCCATCGCCGACGCTTGAAGATAGCCATTTCGCACAGCCAGGAAAAGAGCAATGCCGTTGCGGCAATAGTTTTACGAAGCCCAGCGCTTCTACTGGATTTTTTCAACTGATATGACGGATCATCTTCCGTGAATCGACCGCAGGATCTCCGGCCAATTCGCATGCAAGACCAGATGGACGGAGACAAGAATCACAGCGATGACGATGACTGCAATGATGATGACGCGTATTCTCTTCATGATATTCTCCTACAGGTAATTGAGGGTCTCTCGAATGGATATGGTTGCCGCGCGTCGCCCTGCGCCAAGGCTTGCCAGGATACCGGCAGGGAGGCTGACGGCGAGCCAGAGGAGAGACATCGGGAGGTTGACGACGAGGGGCAAGGGCATTCGCGCGGAGAGATTGCCGAGGAAGGCCCCGAGGCCGAGTGCGATGGGAATGGAGAGGATCACCGCCGTCAGCGACCCCAGCACTGTCATCAAAGCCGCTTCCGACATGATGCCGAAGAGGAGGCTCCGCGGGGTGGCACCGATGGTCCTCATGATGCCGAATTCCCTCTTACGCTCGGTTACCGCGAGGGAAAGGATCGAGGCTATCCCGATCCAGCCGACACAGCCGGTGACCGCACCCAGCGCAAGGATGATACCGATCAAAAGCCCGAAGTGCTCTCCGCCGGCAAGTACGAACTCGCGGTTGTCGATCAGCACCTCTACAGGAATCCGCTCTCGGTCGAGCCATGCTTCGATGCTTTTCCTCGCTGCTGCCTTGTCCATGGACGCATCGAGGCCGATCAAGAGCTCGTTGCGATACCCGGCGCTCTCGGCGAGCTCGGCGAGCTCGGCAAGCTGCGACGCGTCGACGTAGACCGCCGCCTGTCCGAGCTCTCTTGCGATTCCGGCGAGTCGGAATGTTCGAGGGACCCCCGCGGCGATCAGAGTGAAGGGGTCGCCGATCGCGATCCGTGGGAAGCGCAGCGCGGCGCTCTGGTTCAGGACCGCATCCTCCCCTTTCGTAGACCACTGCCCTGCGATCTGGGGAAAGGCAACCATCGAAGTTCCTCCCGCGATGCCGAAGGCCCTGAAGCTACCGTGTGCCTCGTCCGGGTAGGTCGATTCGAGCGGGACGCCTCCATCTCCGGTGGTGGCCACTGATATTGAATTCCAAACCTCGATTTTTCGAATCTCCGGCGTCGTGGTGCGAAGCCGCGTGAGGGCGTCATCGCTCGGCGCGCCGATGAGCCGAATCTGATAGTCCATGTTTCGTGATGCGAAGCTCTCCGCGAGAAGAGACTTCCATGAGGCGCTCAAATCGAAAGCCGTCATGAAGAGCCCGCCGCCGACCCCGAGCAGAAGAAGGCTCAGAGCGAAGCGACGCTTCTTCCTCATGATGTTGCGCCAGGCCAGGGCGATCGTGGGGTTGCTACGGACGAGGAAACGCGCCCACCTGCCCGGCTTGTCCGGGAAGCGTTCGCCCTCGGTGCCAGCGTCCGAGAGTGCCGCGAGGATCGTGATCCTTTGCGCTTCGCGGGCGGGGAAGAGTGCTATCAAGAGAGGAGCCAGCAGCCCGGCGGCGACAGGCACGCCCCAGGCCCACCACTGGACCGACGCGTCTCGGAGGCTGAAATTGAGAAGGTCGGCGATCGTGGAGCTCACGCTTTTCGAAACGAACAACCCCAAAGGGACGGACCAGATCACGGCTCCGAGCCCGAGGAGGAGCACGGGCGCCAAGGTCAGCGCCGTGATCCTGCCCGGAGGAGCACCAAGAGTCTTCATGACGCCGATCCATCGCTTTTCCTTGGCGATGAAGGCGCTCACCGTATTCGAGACAAGGAGAGAACAGAGCAGGATCGTGAGCAGTCCAAAGGCGCCCAGAATAACCAGGAGCGTCATCAATATGCCCTGGTGTGGATGGCGATGCACCGGCGGGACTTGAACATCGAGGACATTGAAGCCCTGCTTCCCGAGATCCGAAGACAGCTCGAGGGCTCTCCGACGCGCTTCGTCCCAGGTCATGCTTTGATCGAAACGGACCTTGACCTGGTTGAAGGGCTCGAGACCCCATGCTCGCGCGGTCGCAGCTTCGATGTAGGCATAGGCTGTCCGCTCCTGATAGGCGGGAGCGACGCCGGGATCGTGCACGACGGACTCAGGCAGGCAGACGTGCTCGCTCCCATTGGCGAGTCGAATATGGATGGCCCGATCGGGCTTGAGGTTGAAGGTCGAGAAGGCCGTCCTTTCGAGCGCGAGGTTGCCCACGCGTGGCGGCCACTGAGTCTCAGCCTTCGGAAACACGCGGGCGATCTTATTGTTCTGAAGGTCCGGGACGATGAAGAGGATCATGGGCTGCCATTGGTCGTTCCCGTCGAGGAACCGAACCTGGTAGCTCCCTCCCGCACGAGCATCCAGCATGCCCATGGCCGGCGCGAGTGATGATGCCCATGACGGGTCCACTGAACCCTTGAGCTCGAGTGTCGCGGTTGCAGGCGCAGTGTCCTCATAGCTTCTCTGCATCTCTCGTATCAAGGTGGAAGCCGAACCCGCGATCCCGGCGAGCACGAAGACCCCGATCCCAACCGCCAGGCCAAGGAGGACGAGCCTGCCGGACATGGACTTGAGGTCGCCCCTCATCTTGCTGAAGAACGCACTCCTCACTTGGTGCCTCCGTCTGCGTTCGCCAGGCGTCCGTCCTTGAGCACGATGCTCTGAGTCGCATAACGACCGTTGTCGGACTCATGGGTGATCATGAACACCGTCTTCCCCTGACTCACGAGGTCGGAGAAGAGCGCCAGGACGTCTTCCGTGGTATGGGAGTCCAGGTTGCCCGTAGGCTCGTCCGCCGCGATCAAAGGAGGGTCGTTCGCCAGGGCCCTGGCGATGGCCGCGCGCTGCTGCTGCCCGCCAGAAAGGGTATGCGGCAGCTTGTCCGCCTGGTCCGCGATCCCGAAGCGCCCGAGCAGGTCTATCGCCCTTCGTCGCCGATCCTGGGGGCGGAATCGTCGGCAGAACTCCATGGGAAGGGTGACATTCTCCGCCACAGTCAAAGTCGGGAGGAGCTGGAAGAATTGGAAGACGACACCGACTGTCCGCCCTCGCCACACGGAAAGACCTCGCTCATCCAGTTGCCCGAGCGTCTGGCCCGCGATCAAGACTTCGCCGGACGTTGGGCGGTCTATCCCCGTGATGATATTCATCAGGGTCGTCTTGCCGCTTCCGGATTTGCCAGTGATTGTGGTGAAGCTGCCGGATTCGACGGAGAAGCCGACGCTGTCCAGCGCCTTCTGGGTCGAACCTTCGTAGATTTTCGTAATGCTTCGACATTCGATAAGACTCATGTGAACCTCCAGGACACCACGATGCCCACGGAGGTGGCGAATGTCGTCTTATGTGTTCGAACGAGACTCGATTCTTATCGATTTTCGGAACTGAGAGGGGGTCTGGCCAGTCATCCTTTTAAAGATGAGGTTGAAGGTCGGTTTCGAGTTGAAGCCCGCCTCGAGGGCAATTGTCAGGATCTTCTCCCCGATATAACGGGAATCGTGGCAAAGGCGCTGGAACTCCTCGACGCGATATGTGTTGATCAAGTCGAAGAACGAAACATTCAAACCACGGTTCAAGACCGTCGAGACCTGATGCCGGCTTAAGCCCACGGCTCGGGCAAGATCGTCCAGGCTCAATTCGGGCTCGAGATAGAGCCGGTGAGTCTCTATCTGCTCCCTGACCATCAGCGCCTGCTTCTGAAGCTCGGGATCGGGAAGCTGGAATCCCCCAGATTCTTTGCGGTTGACCGGGAGGGGAAACCCCTTGCGCCCAAGGCTCTTCCAAGACAAGACGACGGTGAAGGCGGACATCAGCGCGGCGAGGAGCGAGCGCCGCGGCAGATCCTCCGGAGCATGGAGCATGAGGACGGCGAGAAGGGCATACAGCGCGAAGAGCGAGCCCATGAGGAGCAGCATGACCTTGAGCCATCCGGGGTCGATGCCTTTCAAGCTGGAATACTCGTCTTGAAGGGCCCTGCGATACTGATGGATGTCACGGGCGACCGGTATCAGAAGGAAAGCTGAGGATGCGGCCATGGTCAGCCACATGACGAGGGAGAACAGTGGTATTCGGGTCGGAAGCCGTGGAGTAAGGAATCCCGGTACATAGCTCGCCAGAATGAAGGCAAGGGGCAGAGCGATGTTGATCGTGTCAGTTGCCGCGAGGATCCGCTTCCCTTGGAGCGCGCGCAGGTACCACGCGATACCGAGGGGCAGGAGGAACTGGAAAGGCTCGAGGATGATGGGGACCTGGGGAGTCGCATGGAAATCCACAAAGCCGTGGACGATGTTTGCGGTGCAGAGGAGGATCAGGAAGCTTAAGAGGCGATCGGCCTTTGCCCTTTCGCCTGATGGTCGAAGCAGGCGCAAAGCGACAAAAAGACCGATCGCGATGCCCGCGAGACCTACATCCTTCAGCGCTTCACTCACATAAGTCACGTGGCCTGCCATTCTTTCGGGGAGGAGTGTAGCAGAATATCGAGATAGTAGGGACGAGCTCTGGCCCGTCCTTTCCTACTTCTGTCGCAGACCCAGATACTCTACCCGGGCTTTCATTATCCGAGAGGCTAAACCAAGCAGAGTCCCGTAGATCAGTGACGTGAAGCACGTTGCCAGTTGCTGGCTCCATTTGGGTTGATCAAGATGCACCAGCATGATGGTCATGCTTGCGATGAACCCCAAGACGCCAGATATGTATGCGCTGCCTTCGTATAGAACAGGCGCGGCAGATTGAAACGTAGTGCAGCACGCAATCTCGTGGAAAGACTTGCGAGATTGAAGAAGGAGACGCTTCGCTATCTACATGACTTTCGCGTGCCATTTGACAACAACTTGGCCGAGCGGGATATCCGAATGATGAGAGTGCAACAGAAGATTTCGGGTGCTTTCCGTAGCGATACGGGAGCGTTACCCTTCTGCCAGATCCGCAGCTACATCTCGACGATGAGAAAGCAAGGCATATCCGTCATAGGGGCGTTGGTGCATTCCCTCGAGCAGGAGCCGACCCTGAAAACATGCCTTCAAATCACCTGAATAGTTACCAATAGTCATGGAATTTGACTACTTCTGTACGGTGGCGAACCGATTGAGTTCTGGAACACGGATAGACTCGTGGCGATTGGAACCAGGGAACTCTTGCATGAGCTGGAACCGTCAGGTGGGCTATCCGAATGCGTGCGGATACCATTAGGGCACCTCTAAAAACCGCG